>ONRL01000021.1 GCA_900320225.1 uncultured Lentisphaerota bacterium | reverse complement strand
GGCGATGGATCCCGGGCCGTTCACGCTCAACATCGGCGGCGACGGGCACACGATCGCCTGGCCCGCCGACGGCGACTGGCTGTTCGGCCCGAACGGCGGACCGTTCACGGTGAAGAATACCTTGAATGTGAACGGTAAGGGCAACTTCACGCTCAAGAACACCGGCACGTCGTGGCCGATCGTCCTCGAGGGCGGCATCACGAACAATTCGACTTCTGCCGGCGTCTTGAACTACTGGACAGGCCCCGTGATCCTGCCTGCGCGCGCGGGCGGCGCGCGGCACGAGGCCTATCGGTTCTACCTGCGTTCAGGGGATATCCTCTTCACGAACGCGACGGTCCATTCGCACAACGACTTCATCGTCGGCAGCACGGACGCCAACAGCGGCGTCGCGCACGTCACGTTCAAGAACTGCGTGAAGACGAAGAGCGGCGGCTGGGACTACATCAACGGCTCGACGGGCACGGTGGTGACGATCGACGGCGGCAGCTATGCGGCGCCCAGCCGGCTCTGCGTGGGCCGCAGCGACAGCGGCAAGACGGGAAGGCTCGTGATCACCAACAACGCGACGGTGACGACGAGCGAGTTCTACATGCAGAGCGGCTCGCTGGAGATCGACTCCGGCTCGCTGACGGCGAATAGCTCTTCCGTTATCGGAGACGGCAACATTGCCTGGGCCGGGAGGGGTCCGGTCAGCGTGACGCAACGTGGCGGCAAGCTGACGTTCAATAGCCATGCGACGATCGGTAGCCAAACGGGCAGCGTGGCGCGCGTGGTGATGTCGGGCGGCTCGATGTTCATGAAGGACGGGGGCAACTTCCAGGTCGGGTCGCGGGGCAACGGCACGTTCATCCAGACGGGCGGCGACATCTCGATGGCGGCATACCCGTGCGTGGGGCGTTATCCCGGCGGCGTGGGCGAGTATCGGCTGGCTGCACGGCGGCACGTTCACGCACAGAGCGCATCCAAGCGGCAGCGCCTTCCTCTTTTTCGTGGCCGAGGAGGGCACGGGCACGGTGTCCATCGCGAACGGCGGACGTCTGACGGTGACGAACGCGAACGGTATCTGTATCGCGAGCAAGAATACGTCGAAGGGCACGCTGATCCTCTCGCCGGGCGGCACGTTCGAGGCCACGCGCGCGTATGGCGGCGCGGGTGACGACACGTTCGTGTTCAACGGCGGCACGTTCAAGGCGTTTGGCAACAACTATAGGAGCGATTTCATTCCGGCAAACGTCAACCGCGCGGTGGTGACACCGCTTGGTGGCGAGATCGATACGAACGGCAAGGGCGACTTCACGCTGACGCGTGCGCTCACGACGGCGACGCGCGCGGAGGAAGTTTCGGAGACGCTGATCCACCGGTGGCGGTTCGATGACGGCTCGCTCTCGGACTGCGTGGGGAACTCCGACGCGACCGTGAGCGGCACGGTGAACTGGACGAACGGCGCGGTGCGGCTCCTCGGCACGGCGAACGGCACGAGCAGCATCAACCTCGGCACGGACGTGCTGCCGACCGGTGGGCGCGGCGCGACGATCGAAATGTGGGTGACGCAGCTTGAGCGGCGGCATTGGGCGCGGTTCATCTGCGCCGGATCGAGCACGACATTCTGGTTTGCTTCCAATCGGGGCACGGCGTCCGGTGTTGCGAACAAGGAGGGTTGGCTGTCGATCAACGGCACGTCTGGCGCATATTCCCATCAAGGCTACGAACTTGTGAACGGAATGACGTACCACATGGCGATCGTGTTCGAGAAGCAGCTTGACGACACGTGGCTCATCACCGTGTCCATGCGAGACGCTACGACGGGCGAGCTGATCGACTCGGCGACGACGACCGCGCCCGCAACTTGGTCGTTCGACAAGATCGACCAGTCGGGCGGCATCTGGCTTGGACATTCGGCCGCCGTTGCAGATCCCGACCCGTACATGGACTACCACGACGTGCGCATCTACAACTGCGCGATGACGCCGGAGCAGCTCGCGGCGAGCTGCGCGGCGGGTTCGGAAGCGCACTTCTACCTGATGAAGAAGGGCGCGGGGATGCTCACGCTCACGGGCGCGAACACGTACAAGGCCGGCACGGGCGTGGACGGCGGCACGCTCACGCTCGCGAACAACGCGACGCTGCCGGCGACGGAGATGTGGGCGGGCGCGGGCGCGACGCTCCAGCTGAACACGACGGCGCAGACGGCGCGCGAGCTCGGCGGCAACGGCACGGTGAAGGGCGGCACGCTCGCCGTGACGGGCACGATCCAGCCGGGCGGACGCCACGCGATCGGCACGCTCACGGTGAACGGCACCACGCTCACCTCCGGCACGCTCGTGATCGATACGGCGGCGGACGGCACGAGCGACTGCCTCGCGGTGACGGGCACGCTCGACCTCTCGAACCTCTCGCTCAAGCTGGGCGACGCGAACCTGAACGAGGGCTGCGTCTACACGCTTGCCACGGCGGCGGAGATCACGGGCACGTTCCAGAACATGAATGTGCCGAAACGCTGGCGCGTATCGGTCCATCCCACGAAGGTGACCCTCGCCTACTCTAATGGGACCGCGTTGATTCTTCGCTAAACAATGCAAGAAGTTGCGTCGGGTCTTTTACGCCTCGTGTACTGCCCTTAACTTCCCTCGTGCGCAAAGACAAATTCCATTTTCCCCCGAAAAATGGTAAACTATCGCCTTGTCCATGAGACGATTAGGTGATATGTTGAAGATTCCGGGTCTCCCCTGGTTGCTGGCCGGGGGCGTGGCCTTGTGCGTGGCGTACTTCGCGATCTGGTACGGCGGCCTCAATCAGGACGAGGGTTGGTACCTTTATTCCGCGCAGATGGTGCGCGCGGGCAAGCTCCCGTACCGCGACTTTTTCTTCACGCAGGGTCCCGCGCTTCCGTTCGTGTATTCCGCGCTGGTGGGCGTCTGGGCGCCGGGGTCGTTTCTGTCCGGCCTGCTCGGCGGGCGCGTGGTGACGTTCCTGCTCGGGCTCTTCGCCACGGCGTGCGCCGTGGGTCTCGTCCGCCGCCTCGTGCCCGAGGACCGGCGCGGCAAGGCGTCGCTCGTCGTGTTCGCGCTTCTCGCCTGCAACGTCTACCACGTCTATTTCACGACGATTCCCAAGACCTATGCGCTCGGCGGACTCTTCGTGCTGGCGGGGTTCCTTCTGCTCTCGTACCGTTCGCCGTTTGCGGCGTTCGCGGGCGGGTTGTCGCTCGCGTTCGCCACGGGCACGCGCATCTCGCTGATCCTCATCCTGCCGGTCGTGGGCTTCACGCTGCTCGTGCGGTTCCGCGTGTTCCGGTGGCGTTTTCTCTGGTTCGGTCTCGGCGGGGCGTTGGGGTTGTTCCTCACGTACGGTCTCTTCGCGCTCGACCCGGTGTCGCGCGCCGCGCTTCTGGCCGCGCAGAACTACCATGCCGCGCGCGGCGGATTCGACCCGTTTTTCGCGTTGGGAAGCGTCTCGCGCCTCGCGCGCGGCTATGCGGCGCTCGGCATGGTGCTGTTCGGCGTCCTGATGACGCGCCGCCCCGCGCCGAACGAGTCGCGCCTGCCGGCCGAGCAGTCGACGATGCTGTGGATGATGGCAATCTCGTTCGCGGCCGTCTTCCTGCTCCAGCTCTCCGCGCCGTTCCCCTACGACGACTACCAAGTTCCGCTCATGGGCCTGCTCACGGTGCTGATCGCGTCGTGGTACTGCCGACGCGGCGGCGCGGCGTGGTTCGCCGTGCTGGCGGCGTGCCTCGCCTCGTTCACCTCGCCGCTTCTCCAGGAGTGGGCCACCTACGCGCAGGACCGTTTCTGGAGCCAGAAGAAGGAAATGACCGAACTCGCGAAGCTCCGCGAAATGGGGCGGCTCGTCAACGCGCTCGACCCGGACGGAAAGGAGATCCTCACGCAGGACCTCTACCTGGCCGTCGAGACGGGCCGCATGGTGCCGTCCGGCCTGGAGATGGGGCCGTTCTCCTATTTCCCCGACATGTCCACCGAAGCCGCGCGGGCGGTCCACGTCCTCAACCGCGAGCTCATGGACGAGTTGCTGGATTCCGCGCCCTGCCGTCTCGCGGCGTGTTCGGGATATGCGTTCGCGATTTCCGTCCCGAAGTGCGTGGAGACCCCGTTCGACGAACAGAAAAACTTTTTCAAGACGCTCAAGCGGCATTATGCGTTGACGGCGACCGAGCCGAATTTCGGGCAGAACGCGACGACGTTGCTGTTCTTGACGCGCAAGGACGCCAAGCCGGGAGGGGAAAAATGACGCCGGCGGAGGTGAAGGCGCTGCCCGTGCGGGAATTGCCGCGGCTCGCGCGCGACGTGCGTGCGCGCATTCTCGACGTCGTTGGCGCGAACGGCGGGCATCTCGCCTCGTCTCTTGGCGCGGTGGAACTCGCGATCGGCCTGGTGCGCGTGTTCGAACCGGCGCGCGACCGGATCGTGTGGGACGTCGGCCATCAGGCATACGCGTGGAAGATCCTCACGGGACGCGACGGCGCCTTCGACACGCTTCGGCGACTGGGCGGGCTCTCCGGCTTCCCCAATCCCGAGGAGTCGCCCTGCGACGCGTTCGTGTCCGGCCACGCGGGCGCCGCGCTTGCGGCGGCGCAGGGGATGGCGGCCGCGCGCGACCTGAAGGGCGGAGACGCGCACGTCGTGGCCGTCGTGGGCGAGGCGTCGCTTGCGAACGGCATGGCGCTGGAGTCGCTGTGCGCCCTGCGTTCCTTCAAGCGACTGACCCTCGTGCTCAACGACAACGCGCCCGCGCCCGCTTTCGGGAACGCCTTCTTCGGCGCGCTCGGGCTCGCGTACCGGGGCCCCGTGGACGGACATGACGTTTCCGCCGTCGAGAAGGCGTTGGAACAGGCGCGGCTTTGCGACGGACCGGTCGTCCTCCACGTCCGCACCGTGAAGGGACGCGGCTACGCCCCCGCCGAGGCCGATCCGACGGCTTGGCACGGCGTGCCGCCGCATGCGGGCAACGGGGTGGCGGACGCGGGCCGCACGTGGTCGGGCGAATTTGGACGCATGCTCGTCGATCTCGGGCGGAAGGACCCGCGCGTCTGCGCCGTCACGGCCGCGATGCCGCACGGCACGGGGCTCGTGCCGTTCGCGCAGGCGTTTCCGGACCGTTTCTTCGACGTCGGCATCTGCGAGGAGCGGGCCGTCACGTTCGCGGCGGGACTCGCAAAGGCGGGGATGCGGCCCGTCGTGGCGATCTACTCCACGTTCCTCCAGCGCGCGTTCGACCAGATCATGCACGACGTGTGCATCTTGAACCTGCCCGTCGTGTTCGCCGTCGACCGGGCCGGCTGCGTGGGCGCCGACGGACGCACGCACCACGGCATGTTCGACATCCCGATGCTGCGGTGCCTGCCGAACATGTCCGTGCTCCAGCCGCGCGACGCGGCGTCGCTCGGCCGCATGCTCGCGGCGGCGTTCGCGCAGGGCGGGCCGGTCGCGATCCGCTGGCCGCGCGGCGCGCCGCCGCCGGACGGGCCGGAGGGCCCGTTCGCCTGGGGAACGGCGGAACAGCTTTCCGCGCCGAAGGCCCCCGTGCAGCTGTGGGCGCTCGGCGACCAGGTGCCGAAGGCGCGCGCGGCGGCGGAAATCCTCGCCGGCAAGGGCCTCGCGGCGGGCGTGGTGGACGCGCGGTTCGTGAAGCCGCACGACGCGGCGCTCCTCGCCTGTCAGCGCGCGGCGGGCATGTTCATCGCTTCCCTGGAGAACGGCTCGGTGGCGGGCGGATTCGGCGAGGCGATCGGCGCGGACGCGCGGTTCGGCTGGCCCGACGCGTTCGTGGGGCACGGCTCGGCGGAGGAGCTGGAGCGCGCGATCGGGTTTACCGCGCAGGACGTGGCGCAAGGCGTCGTGGCTGCGCTTGGAAAGGCAGGTGGCTGACATGGCGGTTCAACACGGCATGCCCGGCGAATGGGCGAAGGTGAGGGGCACGGTCAGGTCCCTGTGGCCGTTGGGCGTCTGCCTCGTGTTTTTGGGCGCGTTCGCGGCGGCGACGGCGCTCGGGCGCCGTCCCGAGATCTTCGGCGCGCTGTTTGCGGCGTCGGCGATCGCGGTGGCTTTCTGGTGGCGGCGCGGCCTGCGGCGCGTGGAGTCCTTCTTCAAGGGCGCGCGCGGCGAGGAGGTGGTGGCGGGGACCCTCGCGAGGCTGTCGGACGACTGGCACGTATTCCACGATTTCGAGGCGGGATCGCACCACGTCGACCACGTGCTGATCGGCCCGGCCGGCGTCTTCGCCGTGGAGACGAAGAACTGGCGCGATCCGGTCCGGCTGGAGTCCGGCGAGCTGATCGCGGGCGGGCACGTGCCCGACCATCCGCCGATCGCGCAGGCCACGGCGGAGGCGAAGGCCGTGAAGGCGGTCCTCGCGCGCGCGGGCTGGACGGGCGAGGTGGTTCCCGTGGTCTGTTTCGCGTCCGGCACGTTCCAGGGCGGTTTCACGCCGGCGGGCAAGGTGCTCGTGGCGAACGCGGAGGCGTTCGTGAAATGGCTGCTCGAACAGCCGGGCCTGCACGCGCCGGGCGAGTGCGTCCGCCTCGCCCAGCTGATGGAGACGCGCGATCTGTGAAAGGCGGGAGGGAGTACATGAAAACGAAGAGCATGAAAATCCTGTTGGCCGCGGCGGCGTTCTGCGGCGTCGCGTGCGCGGAGACGGCGCCCACGCTCGAGTCGGTCGACGTGCGGCCGCTGCCGCACTACGGACGGATCGCGCGCAAGGTCGTGGGGATCCTCAACCGGAAGCACATCCTGTCGCATCCGTTCGACGACGAGATGTCGCGCAAGGCGTGGTCGAACCTCGTCACGCAGTGCGACTACAGCCACAGCGTGTTCCTGCAGTCGGACCTCGACGCGTGGGAGCCGATGCAGACGGGCATCGACGACGCGCTGCGCGAGGGGGACGTGTCGTTCGGCTACGAAGTGCACCGCGTGTTCGTGAAGCGCCTCGGCGAACGCGTCGCGTTCGTGACGAACCTCCTCGAGACGCAGGAGTTCGACTTCTCCGTGCCGGAAGACTACCTCTTCAAGCGCGACAAGGCGCCGTGGCCGAAGACAACGGCCGAGGCCGAGGAACTGTGGCGCAAGCGCATCAAGAACGAGATGCTCGCCCTCATGCTCGGCCGCGAGCTCGACGCCGAGGACGAGGCGAACGGCAAGAAGAAGAAAAAGGGGAAGAAGCCCGCGGAGGGGGACGGCGCCTCCACCAACGACGTCGCCGAGGCCGCCGAGCCCGAGAAGCCTCCGAAACAGGTGCTGCTGGAGAAGTACCGCCACTACCTGCAGATGATCCTCACGGAGTCCGACGAGGAGAGCGTGCTGCAGCGCTACCTCGGGGCCGCCATGATGGCCTACGATCCGCATTCGGCGTACATGTCGCCGATGCGCAAGGAGGACTTCGACATGGAGATGAACCTCTCGCTCTTCGGCGTGGGCGCCGTGCTCTCGCAGTCGATGGACGACGGCGCGCTCGAAATCAAGGAGGTCATGAAGGGCGGCCCCCTCGCCCGCGAGGGCAGCATCAAGGTGGGGCACAAGATCGTCGGCGTGGGACAGGGCACGGATCCCGTGGAGGACATCACCTGGAAGCCGATGCGCAAGACCATCAAGAAAATCCGCGGGCCGAAGGACACGCGCGTGGTGCTGGAGGTGACGGACAAGAACGGCGGTTCGCGCCGCCGCGTGGCGCTTATCCGCGATGAGATCAAGCTTGAGGACCAGGCCGCCACGGGCCGCGTGGAGCGCGTGACGCTCAACGGCGCGGAGTACACGTTCGGCTACGTGAAGTTGCCGGGATTCTACGGTACGATGGATAAGAAGCCGAACGATCCCCTGTACCGTTCCTGCTCGCTCGACGTGGCGAAGTGGGTGTCGAAGTTCAATACGCAGGGTGCGGAGGGCCTTGTGCTCGACTTGCGCGGGAACGGCGGCGGGTCGCTGAAGGAGGCCGTGCTTCTCACGGCCCTCTTCGTGCGGCCGAACCCTGGTCCCTGCCCCGTCGTGCAGATCCGCGAGAAGGCAAACGTCTACCCGCTCTACACCTTCCCCGACATCCCGACGTTCGCGTGGCGCAAGCCGCTCGTCGTGCTGATCGACCGCTTCTCGGCCTCCGCCTCTGAAATCGTCGCGGGCGCCTTGCAGGACACCGGACGCGCGATCATCGTCGGCGACCACCGCTCGCACGGGAAGGGCACGGTCCAGACGGTCATGGAACTCGGCGGCAACCCCGAGACGCCGAACGGCTCCGTCAAGGTCACGACCGCCCGTTTCTACCGCATCAACGGATCCTCCACGCAGGAGAAGGGCGTGGAAAGCGACGTCTGCCTGCCTTCGTCCCTCGACGAGCGTACGGACATCGGCGAGAACAACCTGCCCAACGCCCTGCCCTGGACGATGATCGAGCCGCTCCAGTACGACGCCATCTGGGACATGCCCAACTACGTTTCGCAGCTCAAGTCGCTCTCGGCCGAGCGCCTGAAGTATTCCCCCGAATACGCCCGCCGCATGGAGGTGGTGAAGCTTTGCCGCGAGTCGTCCGAACGCCGTACCGTGTCGCTTGAGCGCACGGCCCGCCGCAAGATGATGCGCGAGGACCGCGACGTCTTCGCCGCCGCGGACGAACTTGACGAACTGGACGGCGACGAGGACGGTGATTCCGCCTCGGAGGACGGCAAGAAGAAGGACGAGAAGAAGGACGACTTCGTCCTCAAGGAGTCGCTGAACATTCTTGCCGACATCGTGCGCCTCACCGGCGGCGCCGAGGCGCCGGACGTCCCCGTGCGCCCGCGCAACCTCCCCCCGTGGCTTCGCGCGCTGGGAGGGGACTACTGATGAGAAGGATCGCCTTCACGAAGATGCACGGCGCCGGCAACGACTTCGTGCTGATCGACGACCGCACGGAAACCTTTCCCGTGCACGACCACATCCTGCTCGCGATGCTTGCCGCGCCTCGTACGGGCATCGCCTGCGAGGGCGTGATCCTCCTCCAGAAATCGTCCGTGGCCGATTTCCGCATGGTGTTCTTCAATCCGGACGGAACGGAGGCGGACCTCTGCGGAAACGGCGCGCGTTGCGTGGCGGCGTTCGCGCGCGAAATCGGCGCGGTGCGGGCCCCCGCGATGACGTTCGAGACGCGTGCGGGACTCGTCGACGCCGAGGTGTCGGCCAACGGGGCCGTGAAAGTGTGGATGCCCGAACCGAAGAACCGCCGCTACGGGTTGCAGGTGAAGGTGGGCGACCAGTTCGTGGCCGGCGACTACGTGGAGGCGGGCGTGCCGCACTTCATCGTCCCCTGCGAGAACATCGCCGCCGTTGACGTGGAGGGCCTTGGCCGCGCGCTGCGCCTCTCGGACGCCTTCGCGCCGAACGGCACGAACGTCGACTTCGTCCAGTTCATCCCCGCGCACAAGGCGCTCATCCGCACCTACGAGCGCGGCGTGGAAGCCGAAAGCGGCGCATGCGGCACGGGCGCGGTCGCGACGGCCGTCGTCGCCGTGGAGACGAAGAAGATGTCCCTGCCCGTGCACGTGCGCACCTCGCAGGGGTACACGCTGACCGTGGACGGCGACTGGCGGCACGCGAAGTCGACGGGGTTCACCCTCACGGGCCCCGTCAAGAAGGTCTTCGAGGGTTTCGTGGACCTCGACAGTTTCGACACCGGAAACGAAATGGAGTGAAAGATGGCAGAGTTGATCGTGGCGCTCGACGTGCAGACGCGCGCGGAGGCCGAGGCGAAGGTCAAGCTTCTCGGCGATTCAATCGATTTCTACAAAATCGGGCTGGAGCTCTTCACGGCGGAAGGGCCCGACGTGGTGAAGGCCGTCAAGGACTTCGGCAAGAAGGTGTTTCTTGACCTGAAGTTCCATGACATCCCGCGTACGGTCGAACGCGCCGTGTTGAGCGGCGGCAAGCTTGGCGTGGACCTCATGACGATCCACTCCGTGGGCGGAAAGGCGATGATTCGCGCGGCAGCAGATGCCGCCGCCACGTTTGGCGCGGCAGGTCCGAAGATCCTCGCCGTGACCGTGCTCACCTCCCTTGACCAGTCCGACCTCGCCGACGTCGGCATCGTCGGGCGCACGCCCGCCGACCAAGTGCTCGCGATGGCGCAGTTCGCGACGGCGAACGGCGCGCACGGCCTCGTCTGCAGCCCGAAGGAGGTCGGCACGCTTTCGCGCCTCCTCCCCGCCGGCACGCTGTTCATCACGCCGGGCGTGCGCCCGGCCGGCGCCGCCGTGGGCGACCAGAAGCGCGTGGCCACGCCTTCCGATGCGGTACGCGACGGATCCACCCACCTCGTCGTGGGCCGCCCGATCCTCGCGGCCGAGGACCCGGCCGGCGCCGCGCGGGCCATTCGCGCGGAAATGGACGCCGTCCGGTGATCATCGACTTCCACACGCACAATTTCCCGTCGTCGCTCGCGCCGCGCGCCGTGGCGTCCATGCTTGAACGGCTCAACGGCCTGACCGTGCCCGTCGGCGACGGCACGGTGGAGACGGAACTGCGGGACATGGAACGCGCCGGCGTGGACCTCTGCGTGAACTGTCCCGTGGCCACGAAGCCCGACCAGTTCAACGCCATCTTTCGCCGTGCGCTCGCCGTCCGTGATGGCGCGGAAGGTGAGGTCGCCGCGCAACATCTCTTTCAGCTCGGGTCTGTCCACCCCGACGATCCCGATTTCGCCGCGCATCTCCGTCTCCTCAGGGAGAACGGCATTCCCGGCATCAAGCTCCACCCGCAGTACCAGGGGTTCCGCCTGCTCGACCACGTGCCGTTCTTCACGGCCGTGCGCGACGCGGGGCTGTTCGTCATCTCCCATACGGGTTTCGATCCAGGCTTCACGGACAGCACGGCGGTGCCGAGCCCCGACCAGCTGGCCGCGCTCTTCACCGCCGTGCCGGGCCTCAAGTTCGTGGCAGCGCACGTGGGGGGATACTGCGGCAGCCCGCCGCATGCCGTTGACCAGCTCCTTCCGTTCGAGAACTGCTGGATCGACACGGCGGTGATGTGCTTCTGCGACGACGACCCCGAGGCGCACCGCATCATCCGGGAGTGGCCGGCCGAGCGCATGGTGTTCGGCACGGACTACTTCTGGCGCGACCAGGCAAAGCTCATGGCGTGGGTGAAGGCACTCCGTCCCGACCCCGCCGACCAGCGCCTCATCTTCGGCGAAAACGCGCGCCGCCTGCTGGGCCTCTAGAGGAAGCGACAAGCGAGTCGCTTCATCAACTCGGGGAAGCGGCGCTCCCGCCGCTTCATTTCACTTTCGCGGCGGCGGCGATCTTGGCGAGAAGTGCGTCGCGCGCGGTGGTGAACTCCGGCGCGTCGCTCTTGATGTTGTTCCAGTCGATGAACGCCTGCTGCAGGGACATGAAGAACTTGCGCATGTCGTCGTTCTTCTCGAATTTGTACTCCGTGAAGAGCACCTTCTCGACGACGTCGAACATCACCTTCTGGCGCTCCTCGGGCGTGGAGGCGTCCACGTCGGAGAAGGCGTTCTGCTGGAGGTAGACCGTGTCGAGGAACTCGCTCTTCAGGTAGATCGTGAAGTCCGCGAGGCTCGTGCCTTCTTCGCCCACGACCTTCATCATCTGCCCCACCTCGTTGCCCTTGCGGAGAAGGGCGCGCGCCTTCTCCACGCGGTCGTGGTCGATGATGGACGGATAGTGGCTCCAGCTGTCGAGCGGGTCGATGGCCGGATAGCGGCGGGCGTCGGAACGCGCGCGGCTGAGGCCGTGGAAGCCGCCGACCACCTTGAGCGTGGCCTGCGTGACGGGCTCGTCGAAGTTGCCGCCCGCTGGCGACACGGTGCCGCCGATCGTGACGGAGCCGACGGACCCGTCCTTTAATTTGACGCGTCCCGCGCGCTCGTAGAACGCGGCGATGCGCGATTCGAGATACGCCGGGAAGGCCTCCTCGCCGGGGATTTCCTCCAGGCGTCCGGAAAGTTCGCGCATGGCCTGCGCCCAGCGGCTCGTGGAGTCCGCCAGCACAAGCACGTTGAGGCCCATCTGGCGGTAGTACTCGGCGAGCGTCACCGCGGTGTACACGGAGGCTTCGCGCGAGGCGACGGGCATCGAGGACGTGTTGCAGATGATCACGGTACGGTCCATGAGCTTCTTGCCCGTGCGCGGGTCGTCGAGCTCGGGGAACTCCTTCAGCATCTCCACCACCTCGCCGGCGCGTTCGCCGCACGCGGCGGAGACCACGATGTCCACCTTCGCGTAGCGCGCGGTGGTCTGCTGCAGCACGGTCTTGCCCGCGCCGAAGGGTCCGGGAATGCAGTAGGTGCCGCCCACGGCCACCGGGAAGAAGGTGTCGATCGTGCGCACGGACGTGACGAGCGGTTTTTCGGGCGCGAGGCGTTCCACGTAGCATGTGAGCGGGACTTTCACCGGCCAGCGCTGCATCATCTGGACTTTCTTTTCGCGTCCGTCGGGACCTTGGACCGTCGCGATGTCGTCCACGACGGTGTAGTCGCCGGCGGGGGCGAGGTCCTTGACGGTCCAGACGCCCGCGAAGGCGAAGGGCAGCATGATCTTGTGGTGGAAGATGCCCTCGGTGACCCAGCCAAGCTCCTCGCCCGCCGTCAGGCGCGCGCCGGGCGCGGCGGTGGGATGCCAGTCCCATTTCCTCTCGCGGGGAAGTCCGGGCAGGTACATGCCGCGCTGGAGGAAGAAGCTCTTGTTCTTCTTGTCTTCCTCGTTGGTTTCGCGGTCCGCGACTTCGCGCGCGAGTTCCGGCAGCGGGTTCTGCAGGCCGTCGTACACCTGGGTGAGGATGCCGGGACCGAGTTCGGCGGCGAGCAGGTCGCCGGTGAACTCCACGCGGTCGTCGACCATGAGCTCGGTCGTCGACTCGAACACCTGCATGTCGCAACGCGTACCGCGCACGCGCACGATTTCCGCCATGAGCCTCTTTTCGCCCAACACGGCGTACCCCACTTCGTTCTGGGCTACGGCGCCATCGAACGCGACGGTGATCATGTTGCCGTTGACGGCGACGATTTTTCCTGTTGCTTGCATGTGCTTATCCCTTCGGGTCCAACTGCGGCACGGTCATCGCCGTCAGTCTGTTGAAAACTTCTTTGCCGGCTTCCGCCGCGAGGGCGGAGCGGCGGATGGAGATGGCGAGCCGAATCGCGTAGGTGAACGCGGCGGCGGCCGAAAGCGGAGAGGCGGCGGGCGTGAGCTCGCCGGCGGCGTCCCAGTGCACCTGGTCGAGCAGACGCTCGCGCTTCGCGGGATCCTTCTCCTGGAACGCGGACGTGATGCGGTTCGTCCAATAGAGGGCGCAGCCTTCGGCCGGACGACGCCACTTGGCGGGATCCTGTCCGGCGAGGCGCGCGCGTTCGGCGGCGGAGGCGTTGCGGAGCTGCGTCTCGAGGTCACGCCAGCGTTCGGCCACGGGGTGGTTGGAGGGCGCGCACGCGAGGGCGGCCTGGATGCCCGCCGTCGTCTTCTCGCCGAGCTGCTCGCGGCAGGCGGCGAGGAAACGCTCCAGCGTGAGGGGCGCGGGGCCGTCCAGCGCGAGGGCCGGGAGCGAGGCGATGAGGTAGTCGGCAGCCATGGCCTTACTTGAGGAGCGCGGCGAGGTCGGCGCGCAGGCGCTGCGCGAGCGCCTCGGAGATGGCGGCGTCGGTGAAATCGTGTTCCACGCGGCCGTTGTCGAGTCTCACAGTGAAGCCGGTGCCGGTCGTTTCGTCTGCCACCACCTTCACGCCGCTCTGTGCCTGCTGGGCGAGTTGGGCGCGGAGGGCGTCCACGAGCTTCGGGGCCGCGGCGATTTCAGCCGTGGCGGAACCGGTCACGAGTTCCTTGACGGCGGCGGCCGCGAGCGGGACGGCCTCGGTGGCCAATGCGGCGGTGACGTTCTGCAAGAGCAGCTTCTTGAGCAACTCCATGACGTCCTGCTTCACCTTCAGCACGGTGTCGCGCGCGGCCTGGCTGATCGTCTCCTTGGCGCGCGCGGCGTACGCCTCGGCGTCCGCCTTGCCTTTCGCTTCGGCGGCGGCGGCGTCCTCTTGCGCCTTTTTCACGATCGCGTCCGCCTCGGCTTTCGCCTTCGCGACGATCGCGGCGGCTTCGGCGTTCGCCTTGTCGACGCCGTCGCGCTGGATTTTCTCCAGGAGCTGCTGTAGTTCTTCGGCCATAGTTCCTCCAAAAAAATTGGTCTGTATTATACCCGTTTTCGGTCCGAAAGTCAAAGGTTCGTCACACGTACACGTAGTCGTTCAAGACGGGCTGAAGGCCTTCCCCCGTGAGGTCGGCGTACATTTTCGCGAGGCTGCGCGCGTCGCTGATCTCGAACTGCTCGTCGCCTTCCTTCTCGGAGTTGCCTTCTTCGCCGTACTTGGAGGCGTGGTCGCCGATCCCCGTGGAGACGCCCGCGGAGACCTTCGTCGCGGCAATCTTCGCGATGCCGTTGCGGAAGGAGGCGCTTTCGCGCGAGGACACGGTGATGCCCGCGAAGGGGAGGAAGAGACGGTACGCACACAGCACCTGGCAGAGCTCGTGCTCGCCGATCTCGCCGGGACGGACGTCCGCGTGGTTCGTGATCGGACGGAGGCGCGGGCACGAGAGGCTGATTTCCGCGCCGGGGTATTTCCGCTGGAGCCAGCAGGCATGGAGCGCAGTGGCGAGGGCGTCCTTGCGAAAGTCGGAGAGCCCGAGCAGGGCCGAGAACGCGACGCCGCGCATGCCGCCGCGGAGGGCGCGCTCCTGCGCATCGAAGCGGTACGGCCAGACGCGTTTGTGCCCCTGGAGGTGGAGCTTCTCGTACTGCTCCACGTCGTACGTCTCCTGGAACACGGTCACGTAGTCCGCGCCGCGTCCGCGCAGGTAGCGGTACTCGTCGGTATTCATCGGGTACACCTCGAGTCCCACGAGGCGGAAGTACTTCCGCGCGAGCTCGCAGGCGTCGCCGATGTACTCGACGCCGCTCACGCTGCGACTCTCGCCCGTGAGGAGGAGGATCTCCTCCATGCCGGACTTCGCGATGATCTCCATTTCGCGCTCGATCTGCCCCTTGTCGAGCTTCATGCGGCGGATGGGGTTGTAGCAGTTGAAGCCGCAGTACACGCAGTAGTTCTCGCAGTGGTTCGCGATGTAGAGGGGCGTGAAGATGTACACCGTGTTGCCGAAGTGGCGCACGGTCTCTGCGCGGGCGCGCTCGGCCATGCGCTCGAGGAAGGGCGCGGCGGCGGGGGAGAGGAGCGCCTGAAAGTCCTCCACGGAGCAGCGTTCGCGCTCAAGGGCGCGGCGCGCGTCGGCCGCCGTGTAGCGGGATGGATCGTACGCCGCCATCGCCGCGCGCACGCGGTCCTTGAGGTCGGAGTCGATCACCTCCATGCCGGGCAGGTACGCCATCGGGTCGGTGCGGCACGACGGATCGCGCTCAAGCTGGTGCTTGCGCGTGAGGGCGGCGGGGGAGAGCCCGTCCGCGTCGAAGATCAGGTCGCTGCGCTTCGGTTCGTCCATGTTCGGTGCCTTAACGAAGGAAACCGGTGAGCGGGTCGGAGGCGGCGGCGCCGCGCGTGAGGACGCGTCCGAGCCCGGCCTGGTAGGCGGCGCGTCCGGCCTCGATGGCGAGACGGAACGCGCGGGCCATGCGCGGCACGTCGCCGGAGGTGGCCAGCGCGGTGTTCGCCATCACGGCGGTGCAGCCCATCTCCATCGCGCGACAGGCCTGGCTCGGCGCGCCGATGCCGGCGTCCACGATGATCGGCAGCTCGATCTCGTCGATGAGGATCTGGATGAAGTCCGCGGTGGCGAGGCCCTTGTTCGACCCGATGGGCGCGCCGAGCGGCATGACGGCGGCGGCGCCGGCCGAGACGAGGTCGCGGGCCACGTTGAGGTCGGGGTACATGTAGGGTAGTACGGTGAAGCCCTCGGCGGCGAGCTGTTCGGTGGCCTTGATCGTCTCCTGGTTGTCGGGGAGGAGGTATTTCGTGTCACGCATGATCTCGATCTTCACGAAGTCGCCGCAGCCGAGCTCGCGGGCGATGCGGGCGATGCGCACGGCCTCCTTCGCGTCGCGCGCGCCCGAGGTGTTCGGGAGGAGCGTGACGCCCTCGGGGATGTAGTCGAGGATGTTCTCCTTCTCCTGCGTGTTCGCGCGGCGCACGGAGAGGGTGATGATCTGCGCGCCCGCGTGCTCAATCGCGGCCTGGACGAGGGCGAGCGAATACTTGCCCGAGCCGAGGATGAAGCGGGAGGTGAAGGTCTTCCCGCCGAGCGTGAAGGTGTCTGTTTCGTCTGTCATGGCATTCCTTTCAAGGTTCGTCCGCGCCGTCGATGAGGCGCAGGATCATGGTGGCCTGGTGCGCCGCGCACACGAGCACGCGCGCGCCGTAGAGGCCGAGGTTGTCGTCGACGTCCGTTGCGCCGTCGCCGCAGAGGTAGAGGCGTTTCGCGACGCGGCGGGTCGTGATGGCGTTCGCGGAGGCGAGGCCGGCCATGCCGGACGCGGCGACGACCGGCTTCTCCGGGAAGGCCTCCAGCACGCCCGAGACGAGCATCGCCTTCGCCTCGGCGCGGTCGAACGCCTCGCAGACGACGTCGTCGTCCGCGAGAAGGGCGGCGAGGTTCTCGGACGTCACGCGCACCGTCTCGGCGACGACGTCGCAGAAGGGGTTGATCGCGGCGAGGTTCGCGCACAGCGCCTCCGCCTTGGGGAGGCCCACCTGCGTGGCCGCGTACTGCTGTCGGTTGAGGTTGGAGGGCTCCACGCGGTCGAAGTCGATGAGATGGAGGTGCCCCACGCCCGCGCGCGCGAGGGCGATGGACACGTTGGAGCCGAGCCCGCCGAGTCCGCACACCGCCACGCGCGCGGCGTCGAATTTCGCCTGGCGCGCGGCGCCGTGTCGGGCGACGAGTGCGGCATGGAACGTTTCGCGGTCAAGTGCCATCTTAGCCGCCTCCCATGAAGCAGACGATCTCCACCTGGTCGCCGTCGCGCAGCGTTGTCTCGGCGTAGCGTCCTTTCGGCACGATCGCCTCGTTCAGCTCCACCACGACGCGCGCGAGGTTGAAGCCGGACGACGCCAGGTAGTCCGCGACCGTCTGGCCTGCGGCTTCCTTTTCCTCGCCGTTGATTTTCAACATCTTCGTTTCTCCTCTCCGCCGGAGTCGCCCCCGGAAAAAAGAAAAAGCCAGCGTAAGCGGCACCCGAGGTGGTGCCCCCCATCGCATGGCTTTTCAGTCTTGGACGCCGGATAGTATACCCGACTCTTTCCCCCGCGTCAATAGGGCTATTTCACGAACCGGTGGTCGATGGGCACGGGCGCGCCGTCCCATCCCGCCTTGCAGGTCCAGGGTTCGGCCGGTGCCGTCCAGAAAGGTGCGTCGGGCGGGAGCGTGAGCGGGAGGAAAAACGCCGTGCAGAGGTAGACGCTCCCGTAACCGATGTACCGCTCGGCGAGACCGTGTTGCTCGCCGTTGAAGCCGACCGTCAGCCAGCCGTCGGGGCGGAAGTTGCGCGGCACGGTCTGGCGGCGCAGGACCGCCGTCATCGCGGCGCGTATGGCGCCGTCGGACGCGGGATGGAACTCCGGACCGAGCGTCGCCGCGAGGGCGAGGCCCTGGAGCGTCCCGAAACGGTAGCAGATGGACCGGCCGAGCATGGGAAAGGTCCCTTCCGGCGAGATCATGCGCTCTTGGATGTCGGCGAAGCGGCGGAGGCGTTTTTTCTCCAGCGCGAGATAGCTCGCGCCGTCCTTGATCTGATGTTTTGCCATGACGGAGGCGATTTCGTAGAACATGGGGTGGATCACGAAGGAGTTGTAGCCGTCGAAGGCCATGTGCGCGCCGTCGGAATAATAGCCCTCGCCGACATACCAGTCGTGCGCGAACTTGTCCACGCCCTGCCGGAGCCGGTCCATGTCGCACTGTCCGGTGACCTCCAGCAGGAAGGCCTCGATCTCGCCGGCGAACAGCAGCCAGTTGTTGTTGCCGGGCTTGGTGACGCGGGAGGAGACAAGCGCGTCGACCGTCAGGCGCCGCGTGGTTTCGTCGAGCTTCTCCCAGACGCCTTTGCGCGCGCGCAGAAGGCCCTGCGCGAAGAACGCCGCATCCACGAGCGGTTGCCGTCCGCGCACGGGATCCTTGGCGGCGAACACGAGGAAGTCGGGCGAGGCGGGGTCCACGGCGTTCCGGATCGCCTTGAGGAGACGCGGCCGCCACGCGGCGCGGAGCTTGCCCTCGGGCGTGTCGTCGTCGGGCAGTTCGAACCAGGGCGCGAAGCCGGTCATGACGCGGCCGAAGGCCTCCAGCTCTGAAAAGGGGATCGTGAGGTTGCCTTCGCGGCGGGGGAGGTTGGCGCGCAACGTGCCGGCCTCGAGGTTCGTGACCACCGGTGCGACGATGCGCAGCATGGAGTCGACCCAGAATGCGCGGTCTTCGGAACCCGTGTTCCCCCTCGCGCCGATCGACAGCGCGAGCGCCGTGGCAAGGCAGATGGTTGATGGTTTCATGTTCGTCTCGCTTTCTTTGACGCCGGAATTATAGCACACACCGCGCACCGATTGCAAGGACACCCGAGAAATTGCGCGTCAACACAAAATTTTCGCCGTTTCTGCTTGTTTTCGCAGCGAAAATGCGGTATCATACTCTCGTTCCAAGGAGAAAAACGGACAAATAAATGGAAATAACAGATGAAATGCGGCGTCATTCCGCCGCGCACTTGACCGCGCGTGCGGTCTGCAATCTCTTTCCCGGCACCCAGACGGACATCGGCCCCGCGACGGACGACGGCTTCTACTACGACTTCGACCTCGAGCACCGGCTCGCCCCCGAGGACTTCCCCGCCCTTGAAAAGGAGATCGCGCGCCTCATCGCGCTCGACGAGCCGTTCGTGCGCGCGGAGATGTCGCGTCCCGACGTGGCGGCGCGCCTCGCCGGCCAGAAGTACAAGCTCGAGCGCCTCGCGGACATCCCCGAAGGCGAGACGATCAGCACCTACGAGGTTGGCGACTACTTCGAGATGTGCCGCGGCCCGCACGTGGAGCACTCCGCGCAGATCGGCGCCGTCAAGCTCATGAAGGTGGCGGGCAGCTACTACCGCGGCGACGAGAACAACAAGATGCTCCAGCGCGTCTACGGCATCGTCGGCAAGGACCAGGCGGAGCTCGACGCGTACGTCGCCCGCCTCGAGGAGGCGAAGAAGCGCGACCACCGCCGTCTCGGCGTGGAGCTCGACCTCTTCCACCTCGATCCCGAGGACCCCGGCCAGATCTTCTGGCACCCGAAGGGCTGGACGATCTACGTGGCGCTGCAGGACTACATGCGCGCGAAGCTGATCAAGGACGGCTACCAGGAGGTCAACACCCCCGCCATCATGCCGCGCAGCCTCTGGGAGCGGAGCGGTCACTGGGACCACTACAAGGCGAACATGTTCGTCACGGAGAGCGAGAAGCGCGTCTTCGCGGTGAAGCCCATGAACTGCCCCGGCGCGCTCGAGATCTTCAAGAGCCGCATGCGCTCCTACAAGGACCTGCCGCTGCGCCTCGCCGAGTTCGGCCACTGCGCGCGCAACGAGCCGAGCGGCACGCTGCACGGCATCATGCGCGTGCGCGGGTTCGTGCAGGACGACGCGCACATCATCTGCACCGAGGAGCAGATCGAGGAGGAGGTCGCGAAGTTCTGCCGTCTGCTGAAGGACGTGTACAAGGACTTCGGCTTCGACAAGAACCTGCTCGTGAAGCTCTCCACGATGCCCGAGGACCACGTGGGCGACGAGGCCACCTGGCAGCACGCCGAGGCGGCCCTCGCCGCCGCGTGCAAGGCGTCCGGCATGGACTACGAGATCCAGCCCGGCGAAGGCGCGTTCTACGGCCCGAAGCTCGAGTTCACGCTCATCGACGCCCTCGGGCGCCCGTGGCAGTGCGGCACGATCCAGCTCGACTACCAGCTCCCCAGCGCCGAGCGCCTGAACGCCGAGTACATCGGCCCCGACAGCCAGAAGCACCACCCCGTGATGCTCCACCGCGCGGTGCTCGGCTCGCTCGAGCGCTTCATCGGCATCCTGATCGAGCACTACGCGGGTTCGTTCCCGCTGTGGCTCTCGCCGGAGCAGGTGCGCATTCTCCCCATCACGGACAAGCAGGTCCCCTACGCGCAGAAGATCCGCGACGCGCTCGCCGCGCGCGGCCTCCGCGTGGAGATCGACGCCTCCGCCGACAAGCTCGGCGCGAAGATCCGCAACGGCACGGTGGCGAAGGTGCCGTACCTCCTCGTGGCGGGCGGACGCGACGAGGCCGCGGGCGTCGTCTCCGTGCGCCAGCGCGGCGCGGGCGACCTGGGGGCCATGAAGCTTGAGGACTTCATCGCAAAGGTCGATGAAGACTTGAAGAACAAACAGTAACAAACAAAAAAGGTGAGGTGACTTATCGCTTCCTATACGCGAGTCAACTACAAAATCCGCGTGCCGTCGGTGCGCGTGATTGACTCAAACGGCCAGATGCTCGGCATCATGGCCACAAGCCAGGCGCAGCGCATGGCGGAACGCCAGGGACTGGATCTCGTCGAGATCACGCCCAACGCGGAACCGCCGGTCTGCAAGATCATGGACTACGGCAAGTTCCGCTATGACGAGTCCATCAAGGCCAAGCAGCAGCGCAAGGCCCAGAAGACCACACAGGTCAAGGAAATCAAGTTCCATCCGGGCACGGACACGGGCGACCTGGAGCACAAGCTCCGGCAGATCCGCCAGTTTCTCTCGGAAGGCAACAAAGTCAAGCTCACCCTGCAGTTCCGCGGTCGCGAGAACCAGCACAAGGAACTCGGCGAGGACATGATCGCCCGCGTCCTTGACATGCTGAAGGACGAGTGCTTCGTCGAGCAGGCGCCGAAGACGCAGGGCAAGATTCACGGCTGCCTCATCGGGCCGCCGCGCGTGAAGAAGGGCGGCGGCAAGCCCCAGATTTCGGTGGCGCCCCCGCCGCAGACCCCGGCCGAGACCCCACCCGCGGATCCCGCGAACGGCGGCGGCATCCGCATCTCAATCGGCTGACGGCCATGCGCATCGGGTTCGGATACGATTCGCACGTGTTCGACGCGGGGCGTCCGCTCAGGCTGGGCGGCGTCACCATCCCCGATGCGCCCGGCCTCCGCGGCCACTCGGACGCAGACGTCCTCATCCACGCCCTCGTCGACGCGCTCTACGGCGCGGCGGCGCTGGGCGACATCGGCTCGCACTTCCCCGACTCCGACCCGCGCTGGGCGAACGCCGACTCCACGTTGTTCCTCCGCACAGCCGTCGCGGACGTGCGCGCGGCGGGCTACGAGGTGGGGAACGTGGACGCCACGGTCATCTGCGAGCGCCCGAAGCTGCGTCCCCACATCGACGCCATCCGCGCCCGCCTCGCCGAGGAACTGGGCGTTTCCGTGTCGTCCGTCTCCGTGAAGGCAAAGACGAACGAAGGCATGGACGCCGTCGGTGAAGGGAAGGGCATCGCCGTCCACTGCGTGACGCTGCTCCTCCCATGACAGGCGCAATCGACATTCTCTTTGAGGACGACGACATCCTCGTCGTCGACAAACCGGCGGGGATGATCGTGCATCCCGCGCCCGGCCACCCCGACGGCACGCTCGTGGACGCTTTGCTCGCGCACTGTCCGCAGATGCGCGGCGTGGGCAGCGTGGAGCGTTCGGGCGTGGTGCACCGTCTCGACCAGGAGACGAGCGGCGTGATGGTGTTCGCGAAGACCGAGCGCGCGATGCGCGCGCTCCGGCGCGATTTCGAGGACCACGTCTCCGTGCGCAAGACCTACCTCGCCGTCCTGCACGGCGCGCCCGAGCCGCGCGTCGGCACGCTTGAGACGCTCATCGGGCGCAAGCCGTGGGACCCGAAGCGCATGGCGGTGGTCGAGCGCGACGGCAAGCGCGCCGTCACCCACTGGACCACGCTCCAGCGCAAGGGCGCGCTCGCGCTCGTCGAGTTCACGATCGAGACCGGGCGCACGCACCAGATCCGCGTGCACGCCGCGCACCTCGGACATCCCGTGGTGGGCGACGCCCTCTACGGCGACGCCGCGAAGGACCGCCGCCTCGCGCCGCCGCCCACCCGCCACCTGCTCCACGCCGTCCAGCTTTCCTTCAACCATCCCGTCACCCATCGGCCGCTTACGTTCACGGCCGCGCCACCGGAGGACATCGTCTATGCGCGTTCGCGTTAAATCGTTTCTATTCTCTTTCCTGCTTTGCGCTGGGCTCGCCGCGTTTGGCGAGATCGCCGTCACGTTCTACGGCGGCGCGGGACAGGTCGGCGGCAGCTGCGCGCTCGTGGAGAGCGGAGGCTTCCGCATGCTCGTGGACTGCGGCACCGCCTACGGGGACGACCACACGTCCACGAACGCGCCGGCAGAGACGGGCTTCCGCTTCGATCCCGCGTCGATCGACTGCATCCTCCTCACGCATGCGCACCAGGATCACGCGGGACGCGTGCCGGAGATCGCCCAGTCGGGATTCAAGGGCGCATTCTGGTCGACGGAACCGACGCGCGACCTCCTCGCGCTCGTGTGGCCCTCGCAGCTCGTCTACGACGAGTCCGTGCGGCGCAACTGGGTGTGGTCGGCGAAGGCGAAGGGCGGGCGCACGCGGAAGGTCCACTGGCATGCGGACTGCGAATGGGCGGGGAAGATATCCGCGCACAACCGCCGCTCGTTCACTGGCACGCGAGCGGAACTGGACGCGCACGTGACGACGACGCTCTCCGCCTGCCGCGAGTGCCTTGAAACGGAAGTGGAGACGCTGGTCGCGCGGTTCAAGACCGCGCCGTTCGACGTGCCGACGAAGATCGGTCCGTTTGCCGTCACGTTCCGTCCCGTGAAGCACATTCCGGGCGCTTCGGCGATCTACATCGCCGAGGGTACGAACACGCTTGTCTTCTCCGGCGATCTCGGCACGTACCGTTCGCGCCTCGTGCGCACGATCGAACCCGCCCGTGCGGCGGACGCCGTGTTCATCGAATCGACCTACGGCGACGCCTCCGGTGGCGGACGCGAGGCGGTAGAAGCGGAGTACGCGCGTTTCCGCAAGGACGTGGGCGACACGGTGCGCGGCGGTGGCCTTGCGTGGGTGCCGGCGTTTGCGCTCGACCGCACGCAGCGCGTGTTCTACGAAATTTCGCAGGGCATGGCGAAGGGCGACATCCCCGCCGACGCGCCGGTGTACATGCTCTCCTCCACGGCGCGCAACGTCATGCAGGCCTACTTCGATCACCCGGAGTGGAACGATGTGGACATCCGCGCCGCGTTGCCGCTCTTCAAGCGCACCAAGCCGCGCTTCACGCCGTCCAAGCACGTGAAGGGCGGCGCCATCCTGCTGACCACGTCCGGGATGATGGACGCCGGGGCGTCCGTGGGGCTGCTCCCCGACCTCGCGACGAATCCCGCCGTGCGGGTCTGCCTCGTGGGATACCAGTCACCCGGCGCGCCGGGCCACAGCCTGCGTTCGGGCGCGAAGGAAATCTCGGTCGGCGGACAGCAGATTCCCGTGCGGTGCGACGTCAAGTCGTATTCCTGTTTCTCCGGACACGGCGACGCCGCGGAGAACGACGTCTGGCTGGCCAACAACCGCGCATCGCGCATCTTTCTCATCCACGGCGACGCAGACGCGCTTGCCGCGCGCCGCAAGGGCCTTGTTGATCGCTTTGGTTCCAACGTGGAAGTCGTGGAGCCGTTCAAACGCTATGTTTTTCCCGTGCACTAACGGTTGCGCGGAGCGTGCGGACATGGTACAATACGGCACATGAAAGCTTGTCGCAAGAACGGACCGGGAGAATGTCCGCGACTTCTGGACGACCCGTACCTCGCCCCCTACGCGGACGCGGTGCGCGGGCGCGCCGCGCATGCGCGCGCCAAGGCGCGTGAGCTGACCGGCGGGAAGGGGCGCCTCGCCGACTGGGCGAGCGCGCACGAGTACTTCGGCCTCCACCGCACGGCGACGGGATGGGTGTTCCGCGAATGGGCGCCGCACGCGACGGACATGTGGCTCGTGGGCGATTTCTCGAAGTGGGACATTCTCCCGCGCTTCAAGCTCGCGCGCATTCCCGGCACCGACGTGTGGGAACGCACGTTCCCGCTGCGCGCAATCCGCCACGGGCAGTTCTACCACCTGGAGGTGCACTGGGACGGCGGACGCGGTGAACGCATTCCCGCCTACGCGCGGCGCGTGGTGCAAGACCCGCAGACTAACCTCTTCAGCGCCCAGGTCTGGGAGCCGAAGAACCCCTACGTCTGGAAAAACCCCCGTTCCCCCGTTCCCCGTTCCCCATTCCCCGTTCCCCATCCCCCCCTCATCTACGAAGCCCACGTGGGCATGGCTCAGGAGGAGGGGAAGGTCGGCACGTACGCGGAGTTCCGCGACAACATTCTCCCCCGCATCAAGGCGGCCGGCTACAACGTGGTGCAGCTGATGGCCGTGATGGAGCATCCGTACTACGGCAGCTTCGGCTACCACGTCTCCAGCTTCTTCGCGCCGAGCTCCCGCTTCGGCACGCCCGAGGACCTCAAGAGCCTCGTCGACACGGCGCACGGCATGGGGATGCTCGTGATCATGGACCTCGTACACTCCCACGCCGTCCGCAACGAGCGCGACGGCCTCTCGCTCTTCGACGGCACGCCGTACCAGTACTTCCACGACGGCCCGCGCGGCTGGCACACGGCATGGGACTCGCGCTGCTTCGACTACGGCAAGACCGAGGTGCTGCACTTCCTCCTCTCCAACTGCCGCTACTGGCTGGACGCGTTCCACTTTGACGGCTACCGCTTCGACGGCGTCACGTCCATGCTCTACCGCGACCACGGCCTCGGCACGGCCTTCACGGGCTACGCGCAGTACTTCGACGGCAACGTGGACGACGACGCCTGGTGCTATCTCGCCCTCGCGAACCGCGTCATCCACGAGGCGCATCCGCGCGCGATCACCGTGGCCGAGGACGTGAGCGGCATGCCCGGCTGCGCCGCGCCGCTCAAGGACTGCGGCATGGGCTTCGACTACCGCATGGCGATGGGCGAGCCGGACTACTGGTTCCACCTCGCCGAAAAGGTGCGCGACGAGGACTGGAACATGCACGGCCTCTTCCACGCGCTCACCGACAAGCGCGCCGACGAGCAGGTGGTGAGCTACGTGGAATCGCACGACCAGGCGCTCGTGGGCGGCAAGACGTTCTTCTTCCAGCTCGTCGACAAGGCGATCTACTGGGGCATGGGCGTGGACCAGCACGGCCTGGAGACGGACCGCGGCGTGGCGCTCCACAAGATGGCGCGCCTCGCCACGTTTGCCTGCTCTGGCGGCGCGTACCTCAACTTCATGGGCAACGAGTTCGGCCACCCCGAGTGGATCGACTTCCCGCGCGCCGAGAACGGCTGGGACTATAGCCACGCGCGGCGCCAGTGGTCGCTGCGCGACGATCCGGCGCTGCGCTTCAAGGGACTCGGCGACTTCGACGCGGAGATGATCCGCGTGGTCACGAAGTACCGCGCGCTGCGCGGCACGTCGCCTATCCTGCTCGCCGCGAACGACGCCGACCAGACGCTCGCGTTCTGGCGCGGCGGACTCGTGTTCGTGTTTAACTTCAGTGCGTCGCAGTCGTATTCCGACTATCCCGTCCTCGTGCCGCCCGGCAGCTACCGGCGCGTGCTCGACACGGACGAGGTCCGCTTCGGCGGGCAGGGCCGCATCGCGGCGCGCCAGACGTTCTTCAGCGAGCCGTCCGTCGTCGGCAACGAGCGCGTGGACCACATCCGCCTCTACCTGCCCGCCCGCACGGCGATCGTCCTCGCCGCCCGGAAAAATTAGACCCCGATTTTTTAGCCACAAAGAGACACAAAGAAACACAAAAATCAAAATCTAAAGATAACAGTTGTCTCATCACAAGAAATCTTTGCCTTTGTGATCTTTGTGTTCTTTGTGGCTAAAACAATCACTCCCCAACTCAAGTAATTTGAACAGAAAGGATAATCGATGAACAGGAGAAGTTTTATCAAATCTGCGGCGGCGATTCCGCTCTTTGGCATCGGCGGCGTGGCGTTCGGGCAGTCCCGCGCGCGTCAGATCGCAAAGGGCGCGCAGATGCGCGTGGCGGTGATCGGCTGCGGCGCGCGCGTCCATTCGATCCTCGAGGCGTTCGCCGACTACCGCGAGCTGTTCGACAAGATGGGCGATTCGCTCGACGCCGTCTTCATCGCCACGCCCAACCACCACCACGCGCTCGCGACCGTCCTCGCGGCGCGGCGCGGCATCCACGTGTTCGTGGAGAAGCCGATGGCGCACACGCTCGAGGAGGCGCGCGCGATGGGCGCGGCCGCGAAGGCGTCCGGCATCGTCACGCAGGTGGGCAATTTCGGACACTCCACCAAGGCGATGCAGGTGTGCGTGGAGTCGATCAAGCGCGGCCTCATCGGCGAAATCCGCGAGGTGTGGTGCTACGACGACCGCGTGAACGCGATGCGATACCGTCCGCCGGCCGCGAAACCGCCGGCGGGCATGGACTGGGACCTCTGGTGCGGCGGCAGCCCCGTATGCGACTACTACGGCCCCACCGAGGACCACAACGGCCTGCACCCGCACGACTGGCACAGCTGGATCGACTACGGGAACGGGTCGATCGGCAACATGGCCACGCACATCATGGACGCCGCGTTCTGGGCGCTCGACC
Organism: uncultured Lentisphaerota bacterium; assembly: GCA_900320225.1. GTDB lineage: Bacteria > Verrucomicrobiota > Kiritimatiellia > RFP12 > UBA1067 > RUG572. Next base: position 23,292 of record ONRL01000021.1, on the reverse strand, counting down.
TCGGGAGCGTGCATCCGCTCTCCGTGGAGACGCAGGAGGTGCAGTTCGCCTGCCCCGGCGCATGGGCGTGGCGCGACACGCTCGAGTATCGGTTCCCGGCGCGCGGCGACCTGCCGCCTGTCACCTTGCACTGGTACGACGGTCTCCGCGACGGCATCCCGTTCGACAAGGCGCACATCGGCCGGAACGGCCATCCCGCGAAGCGCGAATACCTCAACCTGCCGCCGGTGATCGCGAAGTACGAGCGCGAGTTCCACTTGGAGAAGGCGCCGTTCGCGCCGATGGGCACGATCTTCGAGGGCACGAAGGGCGTGATCTGGTTCAGCCACCACTCGATGATCCGCTTCTTCCCGAAGCATCTCGGCAAGGAGATGAAGAAGTTCCCGGGGTACAAGTCCACGGAACACGTACACGAGTTCTACAACGCCATCGTGGAGCGCCGCGAGGCGAATACGGGCTTCGGCTTCTCCGTGCCGCTCGCCGAGACGCTGCTCCTCGGCAACGTCGCGGCCCGTGCGGGCAAGGGCAAGTTGCTCTGGGACGGTACGCGGATCACGAACACCCCCGCCGCGAACGCCTACCTCACCGCCCCCGTCCGCCCCGGCTGGTCGCTCGGCGTTGGCTGATAGCCAGAATACGCCGTTCAGTCACGCGTTTTTTGGTATACTATACTGCAATTTCAACTGAACCACGGAAGGTCAAGATGACATACGAACAGGCCAAGACGGCATTGGAGAAGAACGGGCAGGGACACGTCCTGCAGTTCTGGAAGAAACTCTCCGCGGCGGAGCGCAAGGCGCTCCTCGCGCAGGTCGAGACGATCGACTTCAAGGAACTGGCGCGGTGCCGGGCGATGGTCGCCGGCGGCGGCGCGCCCGCCGCGAAGAAGGGCAAGCCCACCGCCCCGAAGGTGCACGAGCTGAAGGGCGCGGCGCTGAAGCGCGCCGTCGACGCCGGCGAGAAGGAACTCGCCGCCGGGCACGTGGGCGTGCTGCTCGTCGCGGGCGGGCAGGGCTCGCGCCTCGGCTTCGACGGCCCGAAGGGCGCCTACTCGATCGGCCCGATCACGGGCGCGTCGCTCTTCTACTTCCACGCGCGCAAGATCCTCGCGCTCACCCTCCGCTACAAGACGCCGATCCCGTTCTACGTGATGACGAGCGCCGCGAACTACGCCGCCACCGTGGCGCACTTCGAGGAGAACGACTACTTCGGGCTCGACCCGGTCGACGTGATCTTCTTCAAGCAGGGCATGTGGCCCGGCATGACGCCCGACGGCAAGATCATCCTCGACGGCCCCGGCCACATCTTCATGAGCCCGGACGGCCACGGCGGCATGATCGCCGCCCTGAAGGCGAACGGCTGCTTCAAGAACATGCGCGAACGCGGCGTGAAGACGCTCTTCTACTTCCAGGTGGACAACCCGCTCGTGGACGTGGCCGACCCCGCGTTCATCGGCCTCCACACGCTCGAGAAGAGCGAGTACTCCCTCAAGCTCACCGCCAAGCGCGACCCCTACGAGGGCCTCGGCATGGTCGTGAAGCGCGACGGCCACTTCGACATGATCGAGTACACGGAGATGACGGACGAGATGAACAACCGCCGCCGCGCGGACGGCGAGCTCTACTTCAAGTACGGCTCCCCCGCGATCCACGTGTTCGACCGCGCCTTCCTCGAGAAGGAGGCCGCGAAGGCGATGCCGCTCCACCTCGCGCACAAGAAGATCCCGTACGTGGACGCCTCCGGCAAGACCGTGAAGCCGACGGAGCCGAACGGCTACAAGTTCGAGAAGTTCATCTTCGACGCGCTTGCGGACGCGAAGGGCGCCTCGTGCTTCGCGTTCGACCGGCGCGACGAGTTCTCGCCCGTCAAGAACGCGGAGGGCAAGGACTCCCCCGCCACCTGCCAGGCCGACCTGCAGGCGAAGTGGCGCCGCCAGCTCGCGGCGGCGGGCGTGACCGTGGCCGACAACGTGCCCGTCGAGATCGACCCCGTCTACGCGCTCGACGCGCGCGACCTCGCCTCGACCGGCCTGCTCCTCCAGGGATGCTGACATGAAGCGGAAGTCGAAGAACGACACGCGTCCCAGCTGGGACGAGTACTTCATGGAGATCGCCCAGGTGGTCGCCAAGCGGTCGAACTGCTCGCGCCGGAAGGTGGCGGCGGTGATCACGAAGGAGAACCACCTCCTCTCCACCGGCTACAACGGCACGCCGCGCGGCGTGAAGAACTGCTTCGACGGCGGCTGCCCGCGCTGCGCGGGCAAGACGCCGAGCGGGAAGGGCCTCGACGAGTGCCTCTGCGTGCACGCCGAGCAGAACGCGATCTGCCAGGCCGCGCGCTACGGCGTGAACGTGAGCGGCGGAACGATCTACATCACGCTTTCGCCCTGTCTCACGTGCGCGAAGCTGATCATCAACTCCGGCATCTCCGAGGTGGTGTACGGCGGCGACTACACCGCCTTCCTCGACACGGTGAAGGAGATGTTCCGCCAGGCCGGCGTGAAGTGCCGCAGCTTCGCCCTGAAGGAGCCGGCGCAGTGAAGGCGCTGAACCTCTGCTGCCTGCTCGTGGCTGTCTCGGCGGCAGGGCCGCTTGCCGCCGAGACGTTCAGCATCGAGCGCAACGACCCGCGTCCGTTCCGCATCCACGCGAGCAAGGACGAGACGAAGGCCACCTACGCGCTCATGCGCACGCTCGCCGCCGAGGTGAAGCGCGTGACGGGCGTGGAGGTGCAGGTGCTCGGCTACGCGCCCGCGTTCGCCGGCGACTTCTACGTGTCCACGCAGCCCTGGGACGCGAAGGGCGCCTGGAAGTACGGTCTGCGCAACGGCGTGATGTACTTCCACGGCTCCGACGTGGCCGGCACCGAGGCCGCCCTGCGCCACTTCGTGGAGACGCGCCTCAAGTCCGTGCCGACGGAGGCGGGACGCCTCGAATGGACCGACCTGCGCGAGACGCACGGTCCGCAGTGGGCGGACGTGCGCGACGCCACGCTCGCGAAGGTGCGCGCCCAGCGCGCGAAGGAGAAGGCCCCCGAGTGGGAGAACGAGCTCGTCAACTACGTGAACGTGGAGCCCGCGCGCGCCTACTCGTTCCCGCTCGCGCGCGTGGAGGACGCCTTCACGGCCGAGCTGCCGCAGACGCCGTGGGTGAAATCGCTCAAAGGCACGTGGCGCTACAACTGGTGCGGCGCCCCGTCGCAGCGTCCGAAGGATTTCTACAAGCCCGGCTTCGACGACTCCGGCTGGTACGACATCGACGTGCCGAGCTGCGTGGAGCTGAAGGGCTACGGCATACCGATTTACTCGAACATCCCCTATCCCCACCCCGACAATCCGCCCTACACGGACCGCGACTACAACCCCGTTTCGTCCTACCGCACCACGTTCACCGTGCCGGACGCGTGGAAGGACCGCACCGTGTACCTGCGCTTCGAGGGCGTGTACAGCGCCTACTACGTGTGGGTGAACGGCGAGAAGGTGGGCTACAGCGAGGACAGCTGCACGGCCCACGAGTTCAACGTCACGAAGTACCTCCGTCCCGGCGACAACCTGCTCGCCGTGGAGGTCTACCGCTGGAGCGACGGCGCGTACCTCGAGGACCAGGACTTCTTCCGCTACTCCGGCATCTACCGCAACGTGATGCTCTTCGCGACGCCGAAGACGGAGATACGCGATTTCCACGCCACCGTGGACCTCGTCAACAACTACCGCGACGCCACCATCGACCTCGACGTTGAACTGGGAGGGTCGCGCTCCCGCGCGACCGAAACGTCCCCAACGGGAGGGTCGCGCTCCGTCGCGACCGCCTCCGCCACCCTCTACGACGCCACCTACGCGCCCGTGGGCACGTTCGCCGCGCGTAACGGCCGCCTGCACCTGGACGTCCCCAACGCGCGCCTCTGGAGCGCGGAGGATCCCTACCTCTACACGCTCGTCGTCACGGCGGGCGACGACATCCGCACCTGCAAGCTCGGCCTCAAGAAGGTGGAGGTGCGCCCGTCCGGCGCGGTGTGGATCAACGGCCGCGCCGTGAAGTTCAAGGGCGTGAACCGCCACGACGCCTCGCCCGTGAACGGACGCAGCGTGTCGCGCGAGGAGATGCTCCGCGACGTGCTGCTGATGAAGCGCTTCAACATCGACACCGTGCGCACCTCGCACTACCCGAACGACCCCTACTTCTACCACCTCTGCGACCGCTACGGGCTCTACGTGCAGGCCGAGGCGAACGTGGAAAGCCACGGCATGGGCTACGGCGTGAAGTGCCTCGCCTCGCCGCCGAGCTGGACGCAGGCGCACGTGGACCGCTGCCGCGACATGGTGATCAACTGGCGCAACAACGCCTGCGTGTTCTCGTGGAGCTGGGGTAACGAGGCCGGGCAGGGCCCCACGTTCGACATCGTCAACGAGGCATGCCGCCCGCTCGACCCCACCCTGCCGATGGTCTACCGCCAGGACTGCGAGCGCTTCACCTGGGACGGCCCCGGCTACCCGACGATCGCCTACACGAAGGGACGCGGCCTCTTCAAGAAGACGCAGTTCTTCTTCGAGTACGCGCACTGCATGGGCAACGCGCTCGGCAACTTCAAGGAATACTGGGACGCGTTCTACGCGAGCGATTCCCTCGTGGGCGGCTGCATCTGGGACTGGGTGGACCAGGCGGTGTGGAAGGAGACCGACCGCCTCGGCCCCGACGGGAAGCGCCAGCGCTACCTCGCCTACGGCGGCGACTTCGACGAGCCGAACGACGGCAACTTCTGCGCGAACGGCGTGATCGACGCCGAACGCCACGTGACGCCGAAGCTCGTGGAGGTCGGACACGTCCACCGCAACCTCGTCGTGTCGCGGAAGGGCGACGGCCTCGAGCTGTGGAACCGCTTCTCCTTCACGCGCGCGGACGCTTTCGACGGCATGTGGGAGCTGCTCGCCGACGGCGAAGTGGCGGCGAAGGGCACGTTCGAGGTGCCGCCGGTCGAGCCGGGCGCGCGCGCGCTGCTTCCGTGGCCGAACTACGGCGCACTAAAGCCGGGCGTGGAATATTTCCTCAACGTCGCCTTCCGCCTGAAGAAGGATACGTTGTGGGCGGAGAAGGGCCACGCCGTCGCACGCGACCAGATCGCGCTGGGAGGGTCGCGCTCCTGCGCGACCGAGAAGGCCCCCCTCGGGGAAGCGGCGCTCTCGCCGCTTCAGAACAAACTCGGGGAAGCGGCGCTCTCGCCGCTTCAAGACGGTTCCATCAAAGTCCAGGTCGGCACCACGAAGGCCGTGTTCAGCCGCGCCACGGGCACGCTCTCGTTCCTGGAGATGGACGGGCGCGTGATCCTCCAGGACCGCGACGGCGTGGTGCGCGGTCCGCGCCTCACCGTCATGCGCGCGCTCACGGACAACGACATCTGGCTGCGCGGGCGCGCCGACGCGCCGATGAAGCTCGGCTACGGCAACATCTACCAGAGCGGCCTCACGCAGCTCCGCTACCACACGCGTTCGCTCACGGCGATTCCGGGAGGCGTGCGCGCCGTCGTGGAGGTGCAGGGCGCGAAGTCCGCCGGCTTCACGCACGTGGCGGACTACGTCTTCGCGGGCGACGGGTCGTTCACCATCAAGAACGATGTGACGCCCTACGGGCGCATGCCGTCAGCCCTGCCGCGCCTCGGCCTCTCGCTCATGCTCGAGCCGGGGCTTGAGAACTTCGCGTGGTACGGAAGGGGACCGTGGGAGAACTACGTCGACCGCTGCACGGGCTCGTTCGTCGGGAAATGGGCGTCCACGGTGACGGAGCAGTACGTGGATTACGTGCGTCCGCAGGACAACGGCTACAAGAGCGACGTGCGGTGGGCGGCGCTCACGGATGCAACCGGCGCGGGCGTGCGCGTGCGCGGCAGCGTGCCGCTCTTCGTGCAGGCGCTTCATCACACGTGGGAGGACCTCGAGTTCGCGCGCCACCGCGACAAGCAGCAGCGCATCTGGAACGTGAAACCGCCGCGCGCGGAGACGTGCCTCAACCTCGACCTCCGCCAGCTCGGCCTCGGCGGCGCGAGCTGCGGGCCGAAGCCCGAGGCGGAGTACATTTTCCCGATCCAGCGCGAACAGTGGTCCGTCACGTTCACGTCCGCGAAGAAGGGGGCCCAATGACCATCGGTCTCGTCTCGCTCGGCTGCGCGAAGAACGCGGTGGACCTGCAGGTGATGAGCGGACATCTCCTGAAGGCGGGCCACACGCTCGCGCCGGATCCCGACAACGCGGACGTGATCCTCGTGAACACGTGCGCGTTCATCGAGTCGGCGCGCGAGGAGGCCGCCGCCGAGATCGCGCGCGCGTGCGAGCTGAAGCGGGCAGGGCGCTGCAAGGCGGTGGTCGCGGCGGGGTGCTTCGTGCAGCGCTACCGCGCGGAGGTGCTGAAGGCGTTTCCCGACCTCGACGCCGTTCTCGGCGTCGACGCGCTCGACCACATTACGCAAGTGGTTGAGGAAACGACAAGAGTGTCGCTTCCCCGAAACTGCAACGGGAGGGTCGCGCTCCTGCGCGACCGAGAAGGCTCACCTCGGGGAAGCGGCACTCTTGCCGCTTCAAAAAGCGCTACTGTTCCCCCCGGCCTGCCGAAGAAGGTTTTCGACCCGCCCATCCCCGCGCTGCGTCTCACGGGCGCGGCGTTTGCGTATCTCAAGGTGGCGGAAGGGTGCGCGCACCGCTGTGCGTACTGCGCGATTCCCGCGATCCGCGGGAAGTTCCGGTCGCGTCCGCTCAAGAGCGTCCTTGCCGAGGCGCGCGCGCTTGTCAAGACGGGCGTGAAGGAGTTGAACGTGATCGCGCAGGACCCGATGCTGTACGGCGTCGATTTCCGCGACGGCACGAACCTCGTGACGCTCCTCCGGGCACTTGACAAGATTCCCGGCGACTTCTGGGTGCGCGTGCTCTATTCCTACCCGAGCGAGATCACGGACGCGTTCCTCGACTGGATGAACACCTCCCCGCACGCCGTGAAGTACATCGACGTGCCGCTCCAGCACACGGATCCGAAGATTCTCCAGGCGATGGCGCGCGGGTCGGCCGTGAAGGCCACGCGGGAGGCGGCGGAGCGTCTGCGCGCGGCGGTGCCGGGCGTGACATTGCGCACGACCGTGATGACGGGCTTCCCCGGCGAGACGCCGGCGGCATTCACGCGGATGCTCGCGGACGTGAAGCGCATGTCGTTCGACCACCTTGGCGTATTCGCGTTCTCGCCCGAGGAGGGGACGCCCGCGGCGAAGTTGCCGCGCCGTCCTTCCCTCGCCGTGGCGGAACGCCGCGCGGGCGAAGTGATGGCGCTCCAGAAACGCATCTGGTCCGCGAAGGCGCGCAAGTACGTGGGCCGGACCTTCCGCGCGCTCGTGGTGGCGCCGGGCGTGGCGCGTCTCGCCTCGCAGGCGCCGGACGTGGACGGCGTGGTGCACCTGCGCCGTGCGGCCGAGGTCGGCACGTTCATCGACGTGACGATCGCCAAGGTGCGCGGATTCGATTTCGAGGAGGCATGAGATGGAACCAGTCTGGATTGACTTGCAGATCAACGGCTACGCGGGCGTGGACTTCAATTCGCCCGGCCTCACCGTCGACGCCGTGAAGGAGGTCGTGCGGCGTCTCGCGGCGGACGGCACAGCTGGGTTCTGTCCCACGTTCGTGACAGGCGATCCCGAAGTGGTGCTGCCGAACATCCGCACGATCGTCGCGGCGCGGAAGGCGGACGCGGAGTGCGAGCGACGCATCCTCGGCCTGCACCTTGAGGGGCCGTTCATTTCGTCCGAGCTGGGCGCGGTGGGCTCGCATCCGATCGAGTGGGTGACGGCGCCGTCCCTTGAGAAGTTCGCGCGCTACCAGGACGCGGCGGAAGGGCTCGTGCGTCTCGTCACGGTCGCGGCCGAGATTCCGGGAATGCCGGAGTTCGTGCGCGCGGTGTCGGGACAGGGCGTCGTGGTGTCGCTCGGCCACCAGATGGCGGCCACGCCGGCGGAGATCGAGCCGTGCATCGCAGCCGGGGCGCGCGCGTTCACGCACCTCGGCAACGGTATCCCGAACATGATCCCCCGCCACGACAACGTCATCTTCACGGCGCTCGCGGAGGACCGCGCGTCGGTGATGTTCATCCCCGACGGGCACCACCTGCCGGACACGATGCTCAAGGTATTCACGCGCGCGGTGCCGCGTGCGCGCCTGATCGCCGTCTCGGACGCGCAGTATCCGGCCGGCATGCCGCCGGGGCGCTATCGCGTGACGGGCGCGGACGCCGTGCTCGAGCCGAACGGCCTCCTCTGGAACCCGGCGCGGAACTGCCTCGTGGGCGCGACCACGCCCATGGCGAAGATGATGGAGCTTCTCCAGTTGCGCATTGGACTTTCGCTCGCCGACTGCCTCGCCATCGGCCGCGACAATCCCCTCGCGCTTTTGGCTTGACCGCCCGGCGCTCCCCGTCATTCGTGGCGAAGGGCCTCGATGGGGTCGAGGGAGGCGGCGCGGAGCGCGGGGTAGAGGCCGAAGACGATTCCCACGCCCACGGAGATGCCGAAGGCGAGGAGCATCGAGTACGGCTGGATCACCGTGGGCATGGCCGTGAAGAACGTGATGGCGATCGGAATCGCCACCCCCACGACAAGCCCCGCGAGTCCGCCGCCGATCGAGAGCACGCAGGTGTTGATCAGGAACTGTACCACGATGCGGCTCTTGCGCGCGCCGACGGCGCGGCGGATGCCGATTTCCTTCGTGCGCTCCGTCACGGAGGCGAGCATGATGTTCATGATGCCGATGCCGCCCACGAGCAACGAGATGCCCGCGATCGCGCCGAGCACGATGTTGTACGTGCGTTTCGTCTTCTCCGCCTCGCGGAGAAGGGAGAGCGGGACGTCGATCTTGAAGTCGGCTTTCTTGTGGAAGCGCTTCAGCACGGCCTCGACGGCCTTCGCGCCGGCTTCCACCACGTCCGTGCCCGTCATCTTTACGATAATCTGCGACAACTCGACGCGTTCGCTCTCGATGCCGCCCGAGATGGGCCGGCTGTTCGCCACGCCGAAGAGGTTCGAGCCCGTGGGCATGGGAATGTAGGCGTCCGCCTCGGAGTCCGGCGCGCGCACGGACCCGCCCGACTCGTTCTTGACGATGCCGACCACCTCGAACACGCCGCTGCCGAGGCGCACGTGCTGGCCGAGCACCTCTTCGGCGGCGAGCAGCTTGCGCACGCCGAACTCGGTGAGCACGCACACGTTGGCACGCGAGGACATGTCGCCCTCGTTCAGGATGCGTCCGGCGAGGATGGGGCGCGGCACGACCTCGAACCAGCTGGGGACGGTCTCCACGACGCGCAGCTCGAGCTGGCGTTCGTTGTAGCGCGCGTTGCGCCGCACCATGCGCGCGGGGACTGTCTTCTCCACGCCGGGCACCGTCTCGCGGATGCGGGTCTCGTCGTCGTAGAGCAGTCCGTACACGGCGAGGCGTGCGCTCTGCTGGGCCGTGGGACCATCCTCGGACGTCGGCTTCACGGAGGAGACCATGATGTTCTGGCTGCCGAGGCGCTTGATGGATTCGAGCGCCTGGTGGCTGGCGCCCTCGCCCACGGCCAGCATGGCGATCACGCTGCCCACGCCGAACACCATGCCGAGCATGGTGAGGAACGAACGCGTCTTGTGGCGCCACACGTCGGTGGCGCCGAGCCGGATGAACGGCCAATAGAAACTGAGCGATTGCTTTAAACGGTACATGTGAGGATCCGGCCGTCCTTGACGACGATGTGCGAGTGGGCGTAGGCGTCGATGTCGGGTTCGTGGGTGACCACGATCACGGTCTTGCCCTGCTCGTAGAGTTCCTGGAAAAGCTGCATGATCTGCACGGAGGTCTTCGAGTCGAGGTTGCCGGTGGGCTCGTCGGCGAGCAGCACGGCGGGGTCGTTCGCGAGCGCGCGCGCCACGGCCACGCGCTGGCGCTGGCCCCCCGAGAGTTCGGAAGGGAGGTGCTGGAGGCGATGGTCCATCTCCACGCGCTCGGCGAGCGTCTTCGCGCGGCGCGTGCGTTCCGCCTGCGGCACGCCGAGGTAGAACATGGGCATCTCGATGTTCTCCAGCACGGTGAGCTGGGGGATGAGGTGGAAGCTCTGGAACACGAAGCCGAGGTTCTTCAGGCGGTGGTCGGAGAGTTCGTCGTCCTCCATCTGCGCCACGTTCACGCCGTTGAGCCAGTATTCGCCGGACGTGGGGCGGTCGAGGCAGCCGAGGATGTTGAGAAGGGTGCTCTTGCCGCTGCCGGAGGGGCCCATGATCGCCCAGTACTCGCCGCGGCGGATCGTGAAGGACACGCCGTCGAGCGCGCGCACGGTCTCGCCGCCCACGGAATAGTGACGCTTGACGTCGCGGAGCTTGACGACCTCATTGTCCATCAGTCGGCCTTGGCGGTGGCGTGCGGCGGTCGCGGGGCGACCGCCCTGCCGGATTTCGGGGGGCGGCGGACACGGGGCGGCGGTTGTGGGGCAACCGCCCTGCCGGGGCGGCCGAGGGCTTGTCGTCGCCACCCGGCTTGTCGTCGGGCGGCGGCTTTTCGGCGTCGATTTTGGGGCGTTCGTTCTTCTCCTCCTTCACGGGCGGGGCGAGCATCACCACGTCGCCCACGGAGACGCCCGAGATGATGTGCATCATGCGGTTGTTGTCGAGGCCCACCTCGACTGCGCGGGGCGCCCATTGGCCGTCCTTCTGCACGTAGACGTGCGGCACGCCGTCGATGCGCGTGACGCACTGCATGGGGCAGTAGAGCACCTTGTCGTAGCTGTGCTTCACGAGCTCCACGTCGCAGCTCATGCCGGGGCGGATCACGACGTCGGAGAAGTCGCACTCGAGTTCGCACTTGTACATCTTGAGGTCGGGGTTGAGCTGGGCGCTCTGTCCGTCGGGCAGAATGCCGATCTTGGCAAGCTTGCCGCGGAAGACGCGGTCCGGGAAGGCGTCCACCTTCACGTTCGCGGCCATGCCGAGCTCGAGCTTGTTGAGGGAGGCCTCGGGCACCATCAGCTCGACGATCATGCCGGTGTCGAGGGGAATGTAGATGAGTTCCTGTCGCTGGACGGCCGTCTCGCCGACGGCGAGGGGGCGCGTCCACCAGCGGCGCCGGGCGATCTGCACGGTGCTCGCGTAGAGGATCACGCCGTTCGTGGGGGCGTAGATCTTCGACTTGGAGATCTGGAACTCGAGTTCGGCGAGGCGGTTCGTGGCGCGGTCGCGCTCGCGCGTGCGCTGCACGATTTCGGTTTCGACCTGCCGGATGATCGACTTGTTCTGCCACTTCGTGCGGGCGAGGGCGCGCGTGGCCCTGCGCACGTCGCCTTCGTTCGTGGCGCGCGTCTGGATGACGGTGTAGTTGGTGAGCACGTTCATCTTCGTCTGCGCCATCTCCAGGTCGATCTCCTTGCGGCGGAGGGCGAGCTCGTCGGCCTGCAGCTCGGTGCGCGTGAGGAAGCCCTCCTTGGCGAGGCGCTGGGACCATTCGAGTTTCTCCGATGCGCGCTTGACCTCTTCGTTCGCGAGGGCGATGTTGGCCTCGTACTCGCGTTTCTGCTGCGGGTAGTCGCCTTTCTCGTACTTCTCGGACTTCATCTTCGCGAGGGTGAGGGCCACCTCGCGCTCGAGGAGGTTCGCGTCGCAGTCGCCTTTCGTGACCTCGAGCTTCTCCTCGGAGATGATGAGGTTGCCCTCGGTGGTGGCGACCGTGATTTCCTGGTCGTTGCGCTTCGTGACGAGCGCGGCCGAGTCGAACTCGACGAGCAGGTCGCCGGCCTTCACGTTGACGCCTTCGTCGACGACCCAGATGATCGTGTTGTTGCCCTCGAGCTCGCTGCGGAGGGTGACCTTGTCGCGGCTCTGGATGGAGCCGGAGGAGGTGATGCCGATCGTGAGGGGGCCTTCGGCGACGGTGAAGGTGGGGATTGTCTGGTCCACGTCGTCCTTCGGGCGCAGGAAATAGACGGCGAGGGCGGCGGCCGCCGCGCATCCGATGAGAACGATCTTTGTTTTCCTCTTCATTCCTTGTCTTGCCTTCAAATTACCATCTTTCCCCGAGTCCCATCGCGTTGCGGAGCGAGAGGTCGCTCATGCGCCAGTCGATGACGGCGCTGCACAGGGCGTTGCGGGCGGTCAGGAGGGCGCTTTCCGCCTCCAGGATGTCGCGCATCGAGCTGCGGCCGGACTGCATGAAGAGGTCGTTCGCCGCCACGCGCATGCAGGCGGTCTTGTAGGCCTCGACCTTGTTCTCGTACAGCGCGCGGGCCGCCACGAGGTCGCGGTAGCCGGCGCGGACCTCGTTCTTGATCGCGTCTTCGCTTTCCTGCAGCGCGCGGCGGCACTGTTCGAGCGCGATGAGCGCGCGGCGGTAGGCGTTGCGTTCGCGCCGCCGGTCCCACGGCGCGGAGAACCTCAGCTTCGCGGTGGTGGCGATCGTCTCGTCGACGTTTGTCTTGTGCTGGCGGCGCTTCCCGGCGTAGGAGCCGCCGCCCTCAACCGTGATGTCAGCGCGCAGGGCGTCCGCCGCCACGTAGACGTCGCGCTCGGCGTCCACCACGTCGCCGCGCGTGACGGCGAGGTCGCGGCGCTCCACGAGGGCGATGTTCATGGCGTCGTCGAGCGAGGGGTAGTCGCTGAGGGCGTCCGGCTGGTCCTTCGCGAGGGACTCCATCTGCGCCTGGAGGCTCTCCAGCTCCTCGTCCTTGAGGGCGACGGGCGCCTCGGGGGCGAGCCCGAGCGTGATCTTGAAGTTGTCGAGGGCGTCCTGGTAGCTCTTCTCGGTCGTGATCACGGTCTGGCGCGCGGTGAGGAGGTCGGTCTTGGCCTGGTCGGACTGAATGCGGTCCATGCGCCCGGCCTTGAACATCATCTCGGCGCGCCGCCAGTTGAGCTCGAGGCGCTTGGCGTTGTCGCTCGAGTTGCGGTGGGTCTGCGCGTACCGGAGGACGCTGTAGTACGCGCGGATCACGGAAAGGGCGTACGTCTGGCGGTAGCGGTCGAAGGTGAGGAGCGCGTAGTCGAGGTCGCGCTCGGCCTGGGTGAGGGGCTCGCGCACGATGTCGCGTCCGCTCCCGCGCAAGAGCGGAATGGTGGCGGTGAGGTCGCCCGTCCAGCCGAAGCTGTGCCAGTCGTCGCGGATCATCTTCGTCACGTCGAGGGCCATGTTGCCGGCGAGGGACGCGCCGTTCTCGAACTTGCGCCCGGCGCCCGCCCCGCCCTGGGCGTAGTCCTTGTTGATTTCGGGGGAGCCCGTGAGCGTACCGAGGAGAAAGCCGGTGAAGGTGGTGTCGAAGGCGTACTGCGCGGTGTCGAGCGCGATCGCCCGCTGGTAGACCGTCTCCTTCAGCGTCTGGTAGCGTCGGTTGTTGCGCGCGCCGATGCGGAGGGCGTCCGCGAGCGAGAGACGCGCCACGCCGTTCGTGAGGCGCAGGGGGGCGATGCCCTCGATGCGCGGGAACACCGTGTTGGTCACGCCCTGGCGCACGGCCTCGAGGGCGATGCGCAGCGTGAGGACGTCCGCCGGGCGCGCGATGTCGAACGCGTTCGTGCAGCCCGTCTGCCGCCGCCACATCTCCGTGGCGAGCGCGATGGCCGTCTCGTCCGTCTCCCGCTCGGCTTTCTCGGGCGTCATGCAACCCGCCAGCCACGCGCACAGGCACGCGGCCGCCGAAAGCGATGCCACTCGCGGAAAACGGGCAGAAAACATGCCGCAAGTATACCACACGCGCGCGCGAGATTGTCACCCCAATGTTACCGCCCCAAGGCCGTTCCGTTGGCTGTGCCGCGCACGTGACCGCCGCCGGCGGAGAGGGCGTGCGCGCGCGGACCTGAGACCAGAGACCCGAGACCTGCCGGGGTGACATGAGACATTGAGACCACCAGTGGGAGGGCCGCGCTCCGTCGCGGCCGCAGGGTGGGGCGAGCCGTCTAACTGGGAAAGCCGCCTTCCAGGCGGCGTCTTGGCACAGCCGCGCATTCACATCTCAAACCGTACGCAAAACTTCAATTTCTCCAAATCCCCGCTTGCATTGGGCGAGGGGATGGGATATACTCACTTCCGTGAAACTGACAGCGAGACAGGTTGAACGGCTTGTAAAGCAGGGAGAGGTTGTCCACACAGAATGCAAAGACGCATCTGGCGGGCTGCCTGATTCCCTGTGGGAGTCGTACAGTTCGTTCGCGAACACGGACGGCGGCGTGATCCTCCTTGGCGTGAAGGAGGTGGACCGCAAATTTTCAATTGTGGGCGTGCCGAAGGCGGCGACATTGATCAAGCGGTTCTGGGACGGCGTTAACAACCGTGAGAAGGTCAGCGTCAACATTCTCTTCGATCGTCATGTCTATTCCGTGAAGTGCCGTGGCCGCGATGTCGTCGTGATAGAAGTCCCGAGGGCGGATCGCAGGGAACGTCCCGTATATGTTGGACGTGATGTGTTCAACGGAGCATATCGTCGAAACGGAGAAGGCGATTACAAGTGTTCGCGCGAAGCGGTACTTGCGATGTTACGCGACGCGAGCGACGTTACAGCCGATGCGACCGTTTTGGAATCGCTTACCGTTTCCGACCTGAATGCAGACTCGATACGGCATTACCGTGAGGAATTCTCTCGTTTCCGTCCTCGTCTTGCCTGGAACAAATTGTCGGACGAGGAGTTCCTGAAAAAGGTCGGCGCGGTAGGCAGGGGAGATGACGGCAACCTTCACCCGAACATCGCCGGGCTGGTCTGCTTTGGCGATTTCGTGACGATCATGCACGAGTTGCCGAACTATTTTCTCGACTATCGCGAGCGGTCGTCCGACTCGGCACGCTGGGGTGACAGGGTTTGCTCCAGCGATCCGACCTGGAGCGGGAACATCGTCGATTTCTTCTACCGGATATACGACAAGGTGACGAGCGGCGTAAAGACTCCGTTTGCGCTTGACGAGAACGACAGGCGAATTGACGAGACGGACGTCCACGAGGCCGTGCGCGAGGTCGTCGCGAACGCGCTCATACATGCCGACTACCACGGGCGGCAGGGCATTGTGGTCGAGAAGCGGTTCAATGAGATACAGGTATCGAATCCTGGGACGATGCGCATCAGCAAGGAAGTTGCCATCGAGGGCGGCAGAAGCGATCCGAGAAATGCGCAGGTGTTCAACATCTTCTCACTGATCGGAATCGGCGAACGCTCCGGCACGGGCTTGAGCAATCTCTATGCACTTTGGGAGCAACATGGATTTGCCACTCCGCTCATTCGCGAGGAGTTTGACCCTGAAAAGACCATCGTGAACATTGCCACAGAACCAAACCGATCCGACTCGGACACAACCCGTACAAAACCCGACCATAACCCGGACACAACCCGTACAGAACGAGGCAATAATTCGGTTTCGACCCGTACAGAACCCGTGCAAAACCCGTACAGAACCCGTACGATACCCGAACAAGGCGAATCAGTTGATACTGGAATCAAAAATTTATTGAATTCATTAAACTCATCAACTCGCAGGGTTTATCATGAGCTGGCGAAAGACGGGACTATTACGATGCGCGGTTTGGCAGCCAAACTAGGCGTCAATAAAGATACGATTAATATAGCAGTAGGTACCTTGGTCGCCAAGAAACTCATCCGTCGTATTGGATCTAAAAAGGGTGGCCATTGGGAAGTCGTGAAGTGAGGTAGGAACGGTGGGGCGAGGCGTCCCGCCGAGCCGGGTGGGGCGAGCCCTCCGGGCGAGCCGCAATTCCACAAAACCACGTTCCGCACCGTAATCTCACGCCTCATACCCGCAACTTCACCTATTCGTATATGTGACGTACCGCGCATTCACATCTCAAACCGCCCGCAAAACTTCAATTCTCCAAAATTCCCGTTTGCGTTGGGCGGGGGGATGTGGTATCATACAAACCGAATGACACGCCAAGGATGGCAGATTCCGCATAGCGGGGAGACGGAAGGTTTTTCGCTTCCGCGTTGCCGTGTCATTTTGCGCCGTGGCATAACTGCAAAAACGGCTAGATTTGCGGGGGGTAAATAGCCATTCTTCGGCTTTTGACGTACCTCGTGTTGCCGCAGATCTCCATTCTGCCGTGACAAGGTATTGCTCGTCGCCGCCTTTACCACAAAATCTTCAATCATGCTTCCAACTCGGTTCGTCAAGCGAACCGAATAAAGGTATTTTGTATAAACATCCGTAATTGAAAGGAAATGAAGTATGGAACATCGAACGTTCAATGTCAATGAATTATTTCCTGAGTTGGAGAGGAACGGGCGTCGACATCGTTGGTATTTTCATTACACGACACTTGATGTGATGGATAAGATTCTCGCCAACGGGATGCTTTTTCTTTCTAGGGTCGGAAAGATGAATGACGGGAAAGAAGCAGATACGATGCCTGATAACATTTTTGCAGCTTGTTTTTCTGCTAGTGGCACGGAGAGTGTCGCGATGTGGAACACATACGGCATCCCTCGCCGAGACGCGGTGCGACTTTGCTTTGATGGTTGCTTGGTGCGCAAGTTTCTAGATGGCAAGTTCGGTGTTCTGAAATGCCATGCGAGAAACAAAGACGGAATCGTCATAGACGAGATTCCTCCGGAAAAAGTGGAGCTGAAAATGTTTGATGTCATCTATGCTTCCACAGGAGAAAAGCATTTTCAATATCGAGAGAAACATTGCACCGTCACTGACGGAAAGGGCAAGTCGCTAAACTTACTTGGGGGCAGATTTGCCGGATATGCCAAGATGTGTGGCTGGAGTTACGAACGAGAAGTTCGCCTTCTGCTGACATTGAAGAAAGACTACGTCGTTCCAGACATGGAGAAAGTCTCCATAGATTTCAGCGACGTTGTCAAATGCTTAAAAACCAACAAGCTAATATATAAGGCATATCCGATTTTACTTGGGCCATGGACAATACCCAGTAAGAGAGATGAACTTACAAAGAGAAAATTGAAGGTTGGTAAGAGTTTGTTCACAGGCTATCTGGACAATCTCAAGACAGTATGCGACAAGTGTACGACTATGGAGAAGTGCACATGCGCGCACAAGCATGCAAGATGAGAAGATGGGTGAAAAGACGTACCAGTCGCAGAACAGAATCCATGAGGTGATTTCCAAATGTGGCAAGAACGGGTCTACTGACTTCAGGTGTCCAGTGATCCGTTTGTTACATTACGTAATGAAAAACTAAGAAAGGAAAAAACAGGATGAATGCTAGACTAATCGGAACCGCTGTGATCGCAGCACTTGTGGCTGTTGGATGCGGCAAGAAAGATGGCTCTGGCGATGCCGACAAGGCAGACGCGAAGCCCTCAGCGAGTGTCGAACAGGCGGCTGAACAGAAACATGTTGAGGATATCCTCGCGCTGGCGAAGAAATCCGCCGAGGAGGATAACAACGTCAACTTTTACGGATTCTTCCCGGGAATGTCGCGTTACGACGCAGCGGATCTTGCCGCGCACTACAAGCTAAAGGAGGGTGAATGCAGGGCTTCCGCTTGGCCGGGCAAGGCGGCTTATGTCCTTTGGTTTTCCCTCAAGGGAGTACGCCGCCTCACAGGGGGAGGAAACACGGAGGAGGAGCTTGCTCAAGCAGTGGCGAACCGAGTGGGAGACTTGAAAGGAAATGAGGGTTTTTGGAGCCGCAGGACAATTGATGGCGGCGGTGTTGAGTTTAGCAGCAAAGGGTTGGTCATTTGGAACGACAGTGCGGCGTTGCAGGACCCGATTGTTACGAAGAGGAATGAGCAGAGAGAGGCGAATGCTCAAAATGAGATTATCAAGGACCTTATTGCGAACATGGTTGCCATTCCTGGCAAGAACTTCAAGATGGGGAAGTATGAAGTCACGCAGCCGCAGTGGCTAGTGGTGATGGGGGAGAATCCGTCAAGATTCAAGGGTGCAGGCAGGCCAGTTGAGTGCGTTTCGTGGAATGACTGCAAGAAGTTCCTTGAGAAACTGAACGCCATGCCGGAAGTTAGAGCGAGCGGATTGACATTTCGCCTTCCGTCAGAAGAGGAATGGGAATATGCTTGCCGTGCAGGCGGGACGGGCGATTTTTGTCGGCTTGCAGACGGCAGCGAGATCACGAGTGGTACGCTCGATAAGGTGGCGTGGTACAAGGCCAATAGTGGTGAAATGACGCATTCTGTTGGGCGAAAGATGCCGAACGCCTTTGGGCTTTACGATATGCACGGAAACGTGTGGGAGTGGTGTGAGGATCAGGCCGGCAGCTCGACTCGCGTGGACCGGGGCGGCAGCTGGAACCGCAACTCCGGGTACTGCACGGCGGGCTATCGGTACTGCGACTACCCCGATGACCGCTTCATCAACCGCGGCTTCCGCGTCGCGGCCTCCCAGGATGTGAACCGGTAAAACCGGAAAGGGCGAGCGGTGGCCGAAAGCGTCCCGCGCGGGATTCGCCTGCGCCGAAGGCGTCAGGTTGCCCGACGAGCGTAGCGAGGAGCCTTGCGAAGCAAGGTCGCAAGAGGCCGAGCGCGGGTTCGCGGAGCGAAAGCTCGGCCGACGCGAGCCCGCGATGTGATCGGCCCGCTCGGCGAGCGGGCCCTACCAGGCGAAGCGACGAGGTGGCCATGACGGGGCGCGACACTCCCAGTGCGCCGCCAAGATTGCGGCTCTGTCGTAGTGTCAAAACAGGTCCTGTTTTGACACTTTTGCGCAGTGGTGCTGGATGGCGAGTGGAAGGTGGTTGAAGGGGCGACGGCGGCGGAGAAGGCGGCGATGCGGTTCTTCAAGGTGGTGGTGGAGGTGCAGTAAGGGGGGCGGCTCGCCGGGGACGGCTCGCCCCACCGAGAGAAGCGGCGAGAGCGCCGCTTCCCCGAGGTCGCCGCCAAGATGGCGGCTCTCCATACGGGCGCAACAAGTTGCGAACCTCCCGCTGCGGCTCACAGAGCTATTCCATATTTAGCCGGATATCCGGGTAAAAATGGAATGGCACTCTTGATTCGCTGGGTGGCTTCTGGTATAATGCGCGCCATGAAAATCAAGCGAGATTTCTACCTCAACAGGCGTTCAGCCGTTCTACACGGATGAATCCGGCGTTTCCTTCGTCGGTCTCATGGATTTTATGCTCAACCGAGAGGTCCTGGCATAGCCATCGATTGCCATAAATGACTTCCGCGTCGTGGACATCGAGATGTGGACGGCGAGTGGAAGGTGGTTGAAGGGGCGACGGCGGCGGAGAAGGCGGCGATGCGGTTCTTCAAGGTGGTGGTGGAGGTGCAGTAGGGGGGCGGCGGCTCGCCCCACCTTGCGGTCGCGCAGGAGCGCGACCCTCCCGGCGGTCGCAACAAGTTGCGACCCTCCCGCTGTGGCTCACAGAGCTATTCCATATTTAGCCGGATATCCGGGTAAATATGGAATGGCACTCTTGATTCGCGGGGTGGCTTCTGGTATAATGCGCGCCATGAAAATCAAGCGAGATTTCTACCTCAACAGGCTTATCGAGGCAAAGGGCGACGGTTTCGTCAAGATCGTGACGGGCATCCGCCGCTGCGGGAAGAGCTATTTGCTCTTCAACCTCTTCAAAACGCATCTGCTGAAAGAAGGCGTGCACCGCGAGAACATCGTCGAGATCGCCCTTGACAGGAAGAAAGACGCGAAGCTCCGCGATCCGGACGCCCTGTACGATTTTCTCATGCACCGCACGTCCGGAAAACGTGGGACGGTCTACGTGTTCATCGACGAGATACAGGAATGTCGGCGGCCCAAGGGGATTCGTCGCGAGACACCCGAGGAGAAGGCCGAACGCGAACAGCAGTTCTACGACATCCTGAACGAATTCCGTCAGCGCAAAAATGTCGACCTATACGTGACAGGTTCGAATTCGCGGCTTCTCGTGACCGACGTCGCGACGCAGTTTCGAGGCAGGGGTGAGACGATACAGGTCAACCCGCTCACCTTCTCGGAATACTATGCAGCCGTCGGCGGAGACAAGGTCGACGCCTGGTCGCACTACCTCCTCTACGGCGGGATGCCCGAACTTTTCTCCATGCGGACGGACGCGGCCAAGAGGGCGTACCTCGAAGGACTGTTCCAGACCATCTACTTCAGGGATATCGTCGATCGCTACGACCTGCACGATGATTATTTCCTTGCCAACGTGAACGACGTGCTGATGAGCGCATCCGGCAGTCTCACGAATCCGACGAAGCTCGCGAACCATCTAGGGACAGTCCTTGGGAAAAAGCCGGATCCGCGCACGGTTGGCCGTTACATCGGCATGTTGACGGACGCCTATCTCTTCAGGAAGGCGGAACGTTTCGACATCAAGGGAAGAACCTATCTTGACTTCCCGTCCAAGTATTATCCCGCTGATGTCGGGCTGCGCAATGCCCGGCTCAATTTCCGTCAGGTGGAGCCCGACCATCTCATGGAGTGCGCCCTATACAACGAACTGGTCGCAAGGGGTGCGAACGTAGACGTTGGCGTGCTTGAAGTGGAGTCCCGCAAAGGCGGCAAACGAGAAACAAAGCAACTGGAAATTGATTTTATCGTAAACCTTGGACGCGAGAAGGTTTACATCCAGTCCGCCTATCGGCTTGCAGGAACAGACAAGATTGAACAGGAAACGAGAGGGCTTCGCAAGATTGGCGATTCGTTCAGGAAGCTCGTGGTCGTGGACGGCGTTCAGCCGTTCTACACGGATGAATCCGGCGTTTCCTTCGTCGGTCTAATGGATTTTATGCTCAACCGAGAGGTCCTGGCGTAGCCTTCGATTGCCATAAATGACTTCCGCGTCGTGGACATCGAGATGTGGATGGCGAGTGGAAGGCGGTTGAAGGGGCGACGGCGGCGGAGAAGGCTGCGATGCGGTTCTTCAAGGTGGTGGTGGAGGTACAGTAGGGGGGGCGGCTCGCCCGGAGGGCTCGTCCCACCTTGCGGTCGCGCAGGAGCGCGACCCTCCCGGTGCGCCGCCAAGATGGCGGCTTTCCATACGGTCGCAACAAGTTGCGACCCTCCCGTTGCCGGCGTAACGCGCGTCCATGTGCGTGACGGAATTGGCAAGCGCGAGAGAATCGTGTATAATTTCATCCGCCGGACGCAGTGTCGTCCGGCAGGAAAGGAATGTGATGAACGTGAAGAATCTGATCTTTTTTGCCGCCTGCGCGGTTGCGTGCGGCGCGTGCGCGGACGTGGAGGCGAAGCTCACGCGCGACGGACACGTCGCCTTCGGCGACACGGGGCTCGCCCTCTCGCCGACCGTCTACGCGGAAGGCTGGCACGGCACCGCCTTGTCGCGTGCGGAACGGCTCAGCAAATTCCCCAATGCGAAGTCCGGCACTGCCGCCTGGATCCTGAAGGGCTCCCGCGACGCGCGGCTGGGACACGGCACCACGCGCCTCGTCGCCGCGCCGGACGGACGTGCGGCATTCCGCGCGGAGTTCATTTCCGACGCCGACCAGAAGCCCGAGGGCGTCCTCCTCAGCATGAACTTCCCCGCCTCCCGCTTCGGTGGCCTCGGCTGGACGGCCGATGCGAAGAAGGGCGTGTTCCCGCCGTCCTTCACGTCCGGCAAGACTAGCATCTTCTCCGGCAAGGTGCGCCGCGTCGCGCTCGCGCTGCCCGGCGGCGGCTCGCTCGACTTCGCGTTCGACGAGCCCACGACCGTACTTCTGCAGGACAGCCGCCGCTGGGGCGACAACTTCACACTCCGCATCGGCTGCGGGCGCGTGCCGTTCGGGAAGGGCGCCACGCGCGTCCTCTCCGGAACCGTCGGCGCGTCCGAACCCCTGCGCGTCGCCTACGCCGCGCCCACGCGCATCCTCCCCGGCGACGACTGGGTGCCGCTCGACTACAAGAAGGACATCCTCGCCGGCTCCGCGCTCGACTTCTCCGCGATGGGCCTCCAGGACGCCCCCGCCGGCAAGCACGGCTGGCTGAAGAACGTGGGCGGGCACTTCGAGTTCGAGAAGCTCCCCGGCGTGTCCCAGCGCTTCTACGGCGTCAACTTCTGCTTCACCGGCAACTATCCCACGCACGAACAGGCCGACCAGGTTGTCACGCGCCTCGTGCGCCTCGGCTACAATACGATCCGCGTGCACCACTACGAACGCGACCTGGTCGGCTGGAAGGGCGGGATCGAGTTCAACGCGGAGATGATCGACCGACTCGACTATTTCCTCGCCGCCGCGATCCGGCAGGGACTCTACGTGACGACCGACCTCTTCGTGTCGCGTCCCGTCGCGTGGAAAGACATCGGCCTCGCCGACCGCGGCCCCGGCCTCATCCCCGAGAAGGGCTTCTACAAGTGCCTCGTGGCGCTGTGGGACCCCGCGTTCGAGGACTGGAAGAAGTTCTCCGAGAAGTTCCTCCTGCACGTCAACCCCTACACCGGCCGCCGCTACCTCGACGAGCCCGCGATGCCGCTCATCTCCCTCATCAACGAGGGCCAGCTCACGATGGGCTGGACGCGCAAGAACTACGCCGCGCGCGAGGACCCGATCATTCGCGACGCCTGGACGAAGTGGCTCGCCGAACGCCGCGCCGCCGACCCCGCGTTCTGCCCCGACGCGCCCACCGCCGCGCAGGACGTCTCGTCCTACGGAACCAACAATGCCGCCTTCGCGCACTTCATGGCGGACGTTGAGCGCCGCAGTGCGTCGCGTATGATTGCCTTCCTCCGCAAGCTCGGTTCGCGCGCGCTCTTCACGAACGCGAACTGTGGTCCGCACTACACCCCCATGCAGTTCACGCGCGAGGACTGCTACGACTACGTGGACGACCACTTCTACGTGGACCATCCCCGCTTCCTCGAGAAGTCGTGGTCTCTCCCGGCGAAGGTCGGGAACGCGAACCCCGTGCTCTCGCTCCAGCTGCCCCCCACGCGCGTCGCGTTCACGCGCCTCGCGGACAAGCCGTTCACGATCACGGAGTGGAACTTCTCCGGCCCCTGCATGTTCCGCGGCGTGGGCGGCATCATGACCGGCGCGTTCTCCGCGCTCCAGGACTGGGACGGCCTCTGGCGCTTCGCCTACACGCACTCCCGCGACGACATGGTCGACGGCAAGGGCACGCCCGGCTACTTCAACACGTGCACAGATCCGCTCGGACAGGCCTCCGACCGCGCGAGCGTGTGCCTCTTCCTGCGCCGCGACCTCGCGTCGCTGACCGCCGCCGAGACGTACCTCGTGACGGATGCCGCCCTGCGCAAGACGGGCGGCCGCGCGCTCGCCGACGCGCCCAGCTGGAGCGACGCCGCCTGGGACCGCCAGGTCTCCACCTGCGCCGATGCCGCGAAGGTGCGCCCCGGCACGGTGGTGCGTCCGCTCGCCGAGACGCACGC
>ONRL01000219.1 GCA_900320225.1 uncultured Lentisphaerota bacterium | reverse complement strand
CGGTGTAGTGGTCGATGCCGCGCAGCGCGAAGATCTTCATCTTGAAGAACTTGCAGAACTCGGCCTTGACCTCCTCTTCCTTCGCGCATCCGCGCAAACAGTCGTACAGGTGTTTCATCGGCGCATAGTATACCATCTTATCGCCCAAAATGCACCCGCCAGTTCAAGGGGGGGGCAAGGGGGCCGCCGCACTGCATGCGAAGTGAGCCTGTGTCAACGGGGCCTGCCCCTGTCGCTCCTGATCTTTTAGCATCAGAAGGTGATGGCGTCGTCGGGGGCGGAAGGGTACCCGGCGGAGCGGTCTTCCGACACTGAAAGGACGTTTGCATCGAAGAACACCGGCGCAAGTGGTCCGGTCGTCACGGACGCGCATCTTGGCCCGCCGCCGAGTTTCTCGTCCATCAGGTTGGTCGCTTCTGCGGGCGAATCTGTCTGCACAACGAGGCGCGCCGTTCGGGTTGCCCACACCGCAGAGCGTCCGCCCATGCGGAATACCCATGCCTTGCCGCCGGAGAGATCCACGCTTTCAAGGGTGGGCGTGCCGCTGCCGAAGGTGCGGCAGACCTTGGCGAGGGCGCGATAGGCCGGTTTGGGCGTGAGGTCGCGGCGCACGATGCCGAAGTTGTTCTCGCGCTCCAGCACGTTGAAGCCGTCGTCCACGAAGTCGTAGCCGTAGATCGAATGGATCATCCCGCTGCCGGCCGCCGTCATGTACGCGCGGGCGTATTTCCCCGCCTGCTCCCGCTCGGAGACGGTGCCGTTGCCGCAGCCGGTCGGCCACCCCATCTCGGTGATCCACGTGGGATTGCCGTGCGCGCGGTTCGTCACCGCGGCAAGGTCTGCAAGGAATGTCAGTTCCTCGGGATCGCCGCGGTAGGTGTGGATCGAGATGTCGTCGTATGCCATGCCTTTCGCGATGCACATGTCGATGAACTTCAGGTCGACGCCGGCGGTCGAGCAGGCGATCACGCGAATCCCGGGATCGACTTCCTTGATCACGCGGTGCGCGGCGTTCACCAGCTTCACGTAGTCCTCCTTCGGTCCCGTCCAGAACCCGATGTTCGGCTCGTTCCAGATTTCGCAGAACTTGATGCGCCCCTTGTAGTGCGCGACCGTGCGCCGGACCGTCTCGACGTAGGCGTCGTAGCAGTCCTGCGTGTACGGCTTGTAGCCGACCGGCCAGTAGTGCGAGAAGAGGAGACAGCAGGAGATGCCGTGGCGGTCGGCGATCTCGAAGAGCTTGTCATAGTAGGAGAAGTCGTACTTCCCCTTGGCATAGGCGATCTGCGAGGGCTTGATCTCGGCGCGTTCCCATTTGACGCCGGCGGCCTGCGCGAGCGCGGCGCGCTGCTCCATGCGGGCAAGCGCCGCCGCGTTCGTGGGGCTGGTGTAGCCGGAGGCGTACGCGAAGAGGGCTTCGCTGCGGTGGATGTAGACGCCCATGCCCCACGGCAGTTCGGGGTGCTTCTCGGGCGAGCCGGCGTCTGGAAGGGGACGCGTCCAGCAGACGTTCCCCGGCGGAATGTCGGCGGCCGGTCGGCCGCCCTCGAAGAAGGCGCTGTCGTACGAGACGAAGTTGAGTTCGGACGGCACCTCGGGGAGATCCACGCGCACCAGTGCGCGTCCGCCGGGCGGCGTTGCGGGCACGGGCGCGCGCCCTTCGCCCAGGTCGCGTCCTTCCCAGTCGCGGAGCCGCACGCGGATCTCGCCCCCGCGGCGCGTTTCCGGCTTGAGGTTGAGATAGCCGACGGTCAGCTGGCGCGGCGGCGTGGCGTCCGTCGGCGGCGTGGCCAGCAGCGGCGCCGCCTGGACCGAGCCGAACCACGCCGGGACGACGGCCTCCAGACGCACGAGGCGGAAGGCGAATTTCCGGGCTGGCGCGTCCCCCCGCGCCACCTCGATCCGCATCACCCGCTTCGACAGCGCGAGGCCGGGGTCTCCTTTCTTGGGCGTTTCCCATCCGAGGGCGTTGCCAGGCCCCGGCATGGAGAGCGTCTGGTAGATGCGGGAGCGTCCCGGCACGGGCTTGCGCAACTTGCCGAACGAGTTGAAGACGAGCGGCTTCCCCATGCGGACGCCGAGGCGAAACTCCGCGCCGGCCGCCTCGGCGGGCGCCTCAACCGTGAGGAGGAACTCTTCCGGGCGTCCCCAGACCGGGATCTCGTTGAAGATCGTCGTCCGCGCCTCGCGCGCGAAGTCGACCTCCAGCGTGCCGTCCGCGAGCGCGTGTCCGTCGTTGCCGGCGAAGTCGCCGCGGTAGAACGCGCGCGGTCCGGCCGAGAACCGGTCGCCCGGGGTGAAATCCGTGATCGTGTAGCGCACGCCGGGCAAGCCGGCGTACCGCGCGTTCTGGATGCGTTCCTCGGGCGAGAATGCCTCGTACACGATGTTCTTCACCTGCACGTCGCCGACTTCCGTCGGTCCGGGCGAGCCTTTCGCGAAGCGGTCGATGTTGATCTCGAACGAGCGGACCGGAAAGCGGACTTCGCCGTCGCCGGGGCCGCCCCAGTGAAGTCCCCAGCCCGTGCGGGTGTCGCAGACGAACCGGTGCCAGTCGTTCGGCGCGGGGCGCGCGACCTTGCGGAACGTCTGCCCCGCCGAATCGGTCATGAGAAGGCAGATGGCGTGTCCGTTGCCGTGGCGGGCGTCGAACGCGATCGACCGTGCCCAGATCGGAGTCGTAGTGGATGTTCCAGCCGTTCTCCACGCGCGTCAGCGTGCCGGTGGCGCCCTTGTACTCGGGATGGAGGTTGACGCCCGTCCAGGCGTTCGTGACCGGAACGAAGGCGCCGTGCGCCGCCGATGTCAAAACCGCCGCCGCGCAAGCCGCTTTTAAGGACAAGCGGTTCATCAGCCGATCATCTTGAGGGCGGCGTCGAAGCCGATCCGTTCAAGGGTCTTGAAGAAACGTTCGCCCGGCTGGCCGTTGTCGCGGTAGAAGGAAAGCGTGCGGTCGATGAACGACAGCACCTCGTCCTCGCTTTCAAGGACAAAGGGGACGGGAACGCCGGCGGCGCCGGTGCGCCCCCAGTGTCCGCCGAGGGTGATCTGGTAGCCGCGCTTGCCGCCGGGAAGGACGGCCCCCGACACGCCGATGTCGTTGAGGTTCGGCTTGACGCAGTTGTTCGGGCATCCACCCACGCCGATCTTGAACTTGCCGGGAAGGGTGACGCCGTGCCAGCCGACGTAGAAGCGCTCGTGGATCTTCTGCGAGAGCGCGAAGGTGTCGATCAGCCCGCGCGGGCACACCGTGCCCTTGCACGACATGACCGGCCGCACCCGGGGGCCCGTGCCGCCGACGGAGAGCCCCGCGGCCGCGAGGGCGTTCTCGAAGTCCGCCGTCTTGCCGGCGGGCACGCCGAGCACCTCGATGCCCTGGCGGGAGGTGAAGGTCACCTCGCCCGAGCCGAACTTCCGCGCGGCCTCCGCCACGGCCAGGAGCTTGTCGACGGAGAGCTTGCCGTTCACCGTGACGACGCGGGCGGAGAAGGAGTCGGTTCCCTTGTTGAGAAGCCAGCCCTTTCCCTTGAAGGCCTTGATTTCATCTTGCGTGAGAGTTGTTGACATGATTGATTTCTCCTTGTTATCTTGAAAAGAGCGGTTTTGGCCGTTTACTGGACGGACGGCTTCGGGACGAGGGTGACGACGACGGTTGCGTTCGACTGCGTTCCCGTGTACCAGGCGCAGCAGTCCGTCTCGTCGAGGCGCGTCGCCTTCACGTTGCCGGCGTCCCATGCGCGCGGCTCGAAACCCCTGTCCAGGACTTCGGGTTCCGGCCAGCGGTCGGGGTGGTCGAAGATGAAGTCGGCGCGTGCCACGCGGCGTTTGAGCTTCCGGGCCCCGCGATGATAGTAGTAGTTCGCCACAAGGCCGGACTTCGCATCGTACACGAGGCTCGGCGTCGACTCCCGCACGTCGCCGATGTTCGTCCTTGACTTCTTCCACGTCTTCCCGCCGTCGACGCTCGTCACCTGGAACTGGTTGCCGAGACTCTGCTCGCAGCGGCCGACGATCAGCAGCCGTCCGCCGCCGAGGTCGACGAGCGAGGGTTCGGTCACCCATTCCTTGACCGACAGATCCTTCTCGATGACGCGCTGGACCCAGGTGCGCCCGTTGTCCGTGCTGACGAGCAGGCCCCAGCTGTTCGAACCGCCCTTGCGGTAGTTGCCGGCGAACCACGGCGAGACGAGCCCGAGTCCTTCCACGCGTACGGGATCCATGACCTGCATGGGAAACGGGTCGGGGGTGATGGTGGCGATCTTCTCGATGTTCCGCCCGTCGGTCGTGCGGTAGAGTTCGTGACGGCGATCCTTGCCCCAGCATCTCACCCAAAGGATGGCCGCGCCCGTCTCGTCAAGGCCGATGCCCTCGTTGACTTCCCCGATCTTGGGATCGTTGGCGACGGTGATCTCGTCCGACCACGTGCGGCCTCCGTCCAGAGAGAGGCGCAGGTAGGAATCGCGGCTTCCGGGGTTGATCGTGTGCCCGTCCTTGGGACGCGCGTTGTCGCGGCTGTAGGAGCAGAGGAGCTTCGTGCCCGCCGCCTGGATCATCGGCCAGGAGTTGTAGCCCGGAACGGCGGAGATGACGTGCGCCTTCTCCGGCAGCCGATAGTCGCCTGTGGCGGACATCCGCGCGCCGTCCCCCGCGGCCGGACCTGCGAGAAGGCCAGCCGCGGCAAGAACCGCCGCCATTCGCCGTGCGCCGACGATATCGTATATCCGTCTTTTATTGTCTGTCTGCAAGAATGTGTTCATTGTCGTTAAGAGTGCCGTTTTTCCGCGATGCCGTCAATTATACCAAAAAGCCCCCGCAGCACAAGCAGCAAAGTAATCGCGTCTGTTTGACCGGGCGAGTCCTGTTTTGCTATACTTTGCCGCGGCGGTTGCAGAAAGGAACGTCTATGAACATTGCAGGATTGATGGTGGCGGCGGTATTGTCGACCGGGGTGGAGATCCCGGATGGTGGCGTGCCGATGAATAACGGAGGGCACCAGTACACGACAAGGACGGAAAAGCGTCCGACGACGATTGCCGACGAGGCGGCGTACCTCAAGTGGAAATGGCGCACGAACCTCGCCGACCCGAAGACGGGCGTGGACAACGATGCGCTCCGCGCGGGGGTGGTGAAAATCGTGAAAGAATCGGGCTGGAAAACCGGCAAGGAGGACTGGTACGACGTGGCCGCGCGGTGCTTCGACTACCTTGTGGACAACGTCGCGATCGGGTTCTCGAAGTACGACGGGTTCCCGGCCATTTCCGCGTGGGACCGCCACCGCCGTCCGATGAGCGCCGTCCTCTGGAGCCATGCGGCGGACGTTGACAACAAGTATTCGCCAGGATTGCGCGCGGCCATCGCCCAGATGAACAAGGAGGGTCGTGCCACGATCGGCAAGGACTTCGACCACTCCGCGCCGGACTGGATCGACATTCTGAAACTCGGTTTCCCCGGCATGAAGGCGCGCGCCGACTCCTACACCAAGGACACGCCGTTTTACCGCGCCGAGAAGAAGGCCGCCGCCGCGATGATGCGTTTCCTTGATCGGCTGATCGCCACCGCGAAGGCGCATCCCGACGCGGATTCGCCGTGGATGCGGAAGGAAATCGCCTCGCTCGAGCGCCTGCGCGTGGGGCCGCCGCAGACGGTTTTTGACATCATGGAGTTCACGATGGTGTACTTCATCCTCTCCGAGCCGCTCAACTACTTCCAGGTGCGCACGTTCGACAACATCGACGTGCGCTGGTGGCCGTACTACCAGGCCGACCTCGCGGCGGGGCGCACCACGGAGGCCGAGTTCCGCGAGGAATTCCGCCACTTCATCTGGCAGTTCGGGTCCATCGACAACTACTGGGGCCACCCCCTCTACCTCGGCGGCACGAACAAGGACGGCACGAGCGCGTACAACCCGCTCTCGCTCATCATCCTCGACGTGGTGGAGAAAACGGCTCTCCCCACGCCGAAGTTCCAGCTGAAGATGGCGCGGAACACGCCGGACGAAATCTGGTGGAAGTCGCTCGACATGTTGCGCAAACATGCGCCGATCTGCCTCATGAGCGAGGAAAACATGGCGCGGTCGATGAAGCCCGTGGGCCTCACGGACGAAGAATGCCGCGATCTGCTCATCTGGGGTTGTTTCGAGTACCTGCCGCGCGCGAAAGGCAACTGCACGAGCGCCATGCGAGTCAACCTGCCGCAGCCGGTCATCGAGATCATGTCGAAGGCCGCGAAGGGCGAATTCGCCGCCGCCACGTTCGACGAATTCAAGCGCGAATACTTCCGCATCCTCCACGACAACACGGACCGGGCGGTGGCGCTCCAGCGCGAGAACGAGCGGCACCTCGCGGAGGTCAATCCCGCGCTCATGCTGTCGCTCGCGCTCGGCGACGCGCTGGAGAAGGGCGTGGACGCCTTCTCGCTCGGCTACAAGTACAACTTCACGGCCATCGCCGAATGCGGATTTGCGACGGCGGTGGATTCGCTCCTCGCCGTCAAGGAGTTCGTCTACGACAGGAAGGCCGTCGCGCTCGACGAACTGGGGCGGATCCTCGCGGCGGACTGGAAGGGCCACGAGGACCTGCGCCTCCGGATGAAGAACTCAAAGTTCAAGTGGGGGTGTGGGAATCCGGAGGCGGACGCGCTCGCGAAGGAGGTGATCGAGGGTTTCACGTCGCGGTTCGTGGGCAAGCCTAACTCGCGCGGCGGCAAGTTCGTGTGCTACGGACTCCAGTCGCGCAGCTTCATACATCAGGGACTCTCCGCCGGCGCGACGCCCGACGGGCGGCGGAGAGGCGAATTCTTCTCGAAGAACATGGCCCCGAACGTGGGTGCGGAGACGGAGGGAATCACCGGCTCCATCGCGAGCTACGGCGCGATCGCGCCGGAGAACTTCCCGTGCGGAAGCATCTACGACGTGATGATCCATCCGTCCACGGTGTCGGGCGAGAAGGGACTGCAGGTGTTCCGCGCGCTCGTGGAGCAGTTCTTCGCGGGCGGCGGCGTGGCGATGAACATCAACGTCGTCTCGCCCGAGACGCTGCGCGACGCGCAGAAACATCCCGAGAGGTACGAGAACCTCCAGGTGCGCGTGGCGGGATGGAACATCCGCTGGAACGACATCCCGCGCAAGGAACAGGACGAGTTCATCGCCCGCATCGAGTGCGTTGGACGTTGAGGAGCGAAAGAGAGAAGGACAATGAACAACGAAACGAAGAAGATTGCAATGCTGACCGTGGCCTTGGCCTCGGCGGCGGCCGTTGCTACCACGTATTACCTCGACAGTGCGGGCGGAAACGACGCGAACGACGGCGTGACACCCGCCACGGCGTGGCAAACCCTCGCCAAGGCGAATGACCTGAAGCCCCAGCCGGGCGACAAGATCCTGTTCAAGCGCGGCGGCGTGTGGCGCGGCACCTTGACCGCGAAGAGCGGCGAAGAAGGGCACCCCGTCCTCTACTCCTCGTACGGTACCGGCCCCAAGCCCGTCCTCGAGCAGTCGGTCGACCGTTCGCGTCCCGAGGACTGGTTCGAGGAGTCGTCCGGCGTGTGGTCCACCGCGAAGCGCGCCGTCACGACGGGCAAGACCATCTGGCCCGGTTCCCATGACGGGTGGGGGTGCTCCTTCCAGGACAACTCCAAGGGCATGATCGCCAAGGTCACGGAGAACGGCGAGACCTTCGTGCGCGCAACGTGCACGAAGCGTCCCGACGCGTCGGGTTTCCGCAGGGTGCTGAAGCCGAGTTCCATCCAGCTGTGGGGACCCGAGCTGAAGAACCTGCCCACGTGCGCCGTCCTGAAGCTGCGGTTGCGCGCCAGCAAGCCGTTCATGATCGGCTCGCTCAACTTCATGAAGAACGC
>ONRL01000148.1 GCA_900320225.1 uncultured Lentisphaerota bacterium | reverse complement strand
CTCGCCGTCACCGAATTCGCCCCGCCGCTCGTCACGTTCGACCTCCTCTGCACGAAGGGCGTGTGCGTGCGCGCGCTCGCGCACGACATCGGCGCGGCGCTCGGGTGCGGCGCGTGCCTCGAGTCGCTCCGGCGCGTGAAGTGCGGCCCGTTCGACGTGGCGGACGCGATCTCGTTCATGGACCTCCTCAAGCTTGACGCCGTCGGCTTCCGCGCGCGGGTGGTCCGTCCCGGCGGAGTGTACGCGCAATGAACCTCGCCGTCGGCTTCTTCGACGGCGTCCACCTGGGGCACCAGCGCATCCTCGCGCAAGCCGACGCCGTCCTCACCTTCACGAACCACCCGGCCACGGTCTTCGCGCCCGACCGCGCGCCGCGTCTTCTGATGACCGCTGAGGAGCGCCTGGCCGCGATTTCCGTGCAGGGCGTGCGCCGCGTCGTCGCGTGCGGCGTTCGCCGATTCCCTCCTCCACGAGTTCCCGGACCTCGGCGAGGTCTTCTGCGGACCCAACTGGACGTTCGGCGCGGGCGGCGCCGGCACGGCGGACCTCCTGCGCGCCCGTGGGTTCCAGGTGACCGTGGTGCCGTTCGCCACCTGGCGTGGCGAGCCTGTCTCGTCCACGCGCATCCGCGCGGCGCTGGGCGAGGGGGACGTTGCGGCCGCGGCGGCGATGCTCGGCCGCCCCTATTCCGCCTCGGGCCGCGTCGTGGGCGGCAAGGGCGAGGGGCGCGCGCTCGGCTTTCCCACGCTGAACGTCAAGCCGTCTCTCCGCGACCTCCCGATCATGCGCGGCGTGTATGCCGTGGAGACGGCGCTCGGTCGCGGCGTGGCGAATTGGGGCGTGGCGCCCACGATGGGGGAACGCGCGTGGCCCGAGCCCGTGCTCGAGGTGCATCTGCTCACCACCCCGACCGAGCCCCCGCCCGCAACGCTGCGCGTGGCGTTCACGGCGTTCATCCGTCCGGAACGCACGTTCGCCTCCCGTGCCGACCTGCAGGAGCAGCTCGCCCTCGACAAGCAGACCGTCACCACCGGATCTGCGTGAGGGTCGCAGCTTGCTGCGACCGCAACGGGAGCGTCCGCGCTTGTCACGGCCGGATGAAAATGGCGCGCCATTGGCTGTGCCGCGCACCCGCCCGCCGCCGCCTTCCAGGCGGCGACATGGCACCCCCGCGCATCCACATTCCACCCGCGCGCAAAACTTCAACTTCCAAAATCCCGCTTGCGTTGGGCGGGGGAATGTGGCATACTATTTTCGTCTTGCCTCTCAAAGGCGAGATAACAGATAACCCGCGCGGGTCAGACGGTGAGCAACCGTAGCCACTATGCGTGGAAGGAATTGGAAGATGGGCATGCTGGACAAGATACGTGCGAAGCGAGATGAGATATACGCTATCGCGAGGAGGCACGGGGCTGAAAAGCTTTGGGTCTTCGGTTCCTGTGCCCGTCAGGAGGAACGTCCGGACAGCGACGTTGATTTCCTTGTGAAATCTGACAATTCCATGACTGCCGATTACAAGCTTTCATTTAAGTTCGCCGTAGCCGACATACTGGGATGCCGGACAGATGTTGTTTCGATTACGCAGTTGCTTGGCTGCCCGCGTTTCGCCAGACAGGTGTTGAAGGAGCGGGTGCCAGTATGACCCTTGAAGAGTAACGCGATGCGACACGCATTGAGCACATGCACGATGTAATCGACCGAATCGCCGTCATCATGGGAGCTCTTGAAAAGGAGGATTTCTTGTCGGACGAGATGCGGTGCGAAGCATTGGCGCATCGCTTGATGCAACTTGGCGAGGCTGCTAACAAGCTTTCCCGTGTTTTCAGAGCCGCACATACGGAAATAGACTGGCGTAGAATCGTTGAGTTTCGTAACGACATCGTGCATGATTATAGCGATATATCGTATGAAGAGATGTGGCAGCGCGCGGAGACGGATGTGGTGGAACTCGGTAAAGCGATAAAAACCTTATACGATGCTATCCCTCGTGAACCTCCGCTTACGGAAGAAGAGATTGCGGCGTTAAGCGGATAGAGGGAATTCATAAACTCTTCTTTCGAGGCCGTGTGCGAGTCGATCGTGGATTTCGAGTCTACGCGTAGTGGAGCGTACCTGGGGCGGTTGTGAAGGGCGCGGCGATGCTGGATGGCGAGTGGAAGGCTGTTGAAGGGACATCGGCGGCCGAGAAGGCGGCGATGCGGTTCTTCAAGGTGGTGGTGGAGGTGCAGTAGGGGGCGTGCAGCGGCTCGCCGGGGACGGCTCGCCCCACCGAGCGGTCGGTAAAACATCGTTTGTCTTCTGTCTTTTGTCGTATGTCCTAATAAGGGTAAGATCGCCAAATGGAGGTAACGATAGAGGTAATGTCGTTGCGGGTTGAGAATAAATTTGGCGATCTTACCCTTATGCGGTATAATGTTTACGCGTTCTGGATTATTAGGAGTTTTCAATGCATACATTCTCATCCGTGTTGGCCAATCTTGAAGCGGTCCCGCTATCTGCTGCTTGGCTTTTGGAGGAGATTGCCGAGAAACGCGGTCATCAAGACCTCTTTACGCGGCAGTCTCCGGAACAGTTGAAGCGCCTGAGGGAACATGCAATGATCGAAAGCGCGGTTGCCTCAAACCGAATCGAGGGCGTTGAGGTTGATCGTGATCGCGTCGGCACGATTCTACTCGGCAACGGCATTATGCGTGATCGTGACGAGGAAGAAGTACGCGGATACAGGAAGGCTCTTGATTTGATCCACAAGGCCGTGGCTGCCTTGCCACATCGGCGCGCTCGGCGAGCGGGCCCTACCAAGCGAAGCGGCGAGAGCGCCGCTTCCCCTAACTGTCGCCGCCAAGATGGCGGCTCTCCATGCGGCCGCGACGGGGCGGGGCAGGTTCGAGCAAAATCCCGCTTGTTTTCGGTATCACCATGGGTTATAATTATCCGCGCCTTGCCACTAAAGGGGTGAGGTGAGATTTGTCGTTCAGGATGATTTGTGAGATGTTCCAGCAGTCTGTTCGGCGAATGCAATGAAGGAGCGTGCAGTATGCCCAAAGTGATGGAATACGACGATTTGGAAACATCCTTGTCAAGGGTGTTGGACTTTGTGTCTGGTGGACAAGGCGTTGTGACGGTTCGCCGTAACGGCGTTCCGGTTGCCCGCATATCGCCTATACGCATCTACCGCACAACAGAGCCCGACCCTGATCTTTACTGCGAAGTGAAGGGGGATCTCTTCGAAGACGAGTCTTCGGACTGGGAGGATGCGTGATGGCCATCCTTCTGGATACCTGTGCTCTGATCTGGCTCGGCAATGGCGATTCCGCTTTGTCACTTGATGCACGTCAGGTGATAGAGGAGAGCGAACTGGTCTATGTCTCGCCGATTTCGCTTTGGGAGGTGTCCAATAAATGCCGCAAGGGCAAGCTGAAATTGAAATGCCCTCCGCGAGAGTGGTTTGACAGAATTCTCCAACGGCATCAGTTGAGGATATTGCCCCTGACAAATGAAGTCATGTTTCGGGCTGGTGAACTACATGAATATCATAAAGACCCTGCGGACCGCATGATCATCGCGTCTGCTCTTATCGGAGGTTTTGTCGTTGTTACGGCGGATCGCAATTTTCCGCTCTACGGCGTTCAAACAATTAAATGACATGTCCGTCGGTTAAGGACGCAGAGAAACTGGAGAGTGATTGGAAGACGGTTGAAGGGGCGACAGCGGCGGAGAAGGCGGCGAGGCGGCTTCTCAAGGTGGTGGTGGAGGTGCAGTAGGGGGCGTTCCATTGCCGCCCGTTATTCGTCTGAAGCGGCGAGAGCGCCGCTTCCCCGAACGGTCGCCGCCAAGATGGCGTCTCTCCATGCGGTCGCGACGGGGTGCGGCCCTCCCGCCGCCGCCAATGGCGGCGATTTCAACGGGCGAGGCGCCCGTTGTCCCAGTGAGGATGACACTGGCAAATCTTTGTCCTTCTTTGTCATCTGCATAAATGCTATACTAATGGGCGTTCGCACGAACATGGACAGGGTTCGCACGAACCCAAAACCAAACGAGATGAGACAAAAAGAGACAAACAGATGACGTTGCTGGAAGAACTGAAGGCGCGCGGCCTCGTGGAGGCCGTGACAGACCCCGAAATCGAGAAGCTGCTGGAGACGCCGCAGACGGTGTACTGCGGCTTCGACCCCTCCGCCGCCTCGCTGCAGGCGGGGAACCTCGTGTCCATCATGGTGCTCCGCCGTTTCCAGCAGGCGGGCCACAAGGTGATCGCCCTCGTGGGCGGCGCCACGGGCCTCATCGGCGACCCGTCCGGCAAGTCCGCCGAGCGCAACATGCTCACCGTGGAGCAGGTGGAGGAGAACAAGAAGGGCATCCGCGAGAACCTTTCGCGCATCCTCGACTTCGACGGACCCAACGCCGCCGTCCTCGTGGACAACTACGACTGGTATAAGGGCACGAGCGCGATCGAGTTTCTCCGCGACATTGCGATCAACTTCCGCGTCCCCCAGATGCTCGCCAAGGAGAGCGTGAAGAAGCGCCTCGAGGCGAGCGAGGGCGCGCTCACGTTCACCGAGTTCAGCTACCAGATCCTCCAAGGCAACGACTTCCTCCACCTCTTCGACAACTTCTGCTGCTCCATCGAGGTGGGCGGCGCCGACCAGTGGGGCAACATCACGGCGGGCACCGACCTCGTGCACCGCATGCGCGGCAAGACGGCCTACGGCCTCACGTTCCCCCTGCTCCTCGACTCGACCGGCAAGAAGTTCGGCAAGAGCGAGGGCAACGCGCTCTTCCTCAACGCGCAGATGACGAGCGTCTACGACTGGTACCAGTATTTCCTCCGCGCGGCCGACGCGGACGTGATCCGCTACCTGAAGGTGTTCTCGCTCCGTCCGCTCGACGAGATCGCTGCCTTGGAGGCGCAGATGAAGGCAAACCCCGAGGCGCGCATCCCGCAGAAGGCGCTCGCGGAGGAGATCACGCGCCTCGTCCACGGCGAGGCAGGGCTCAAGACCGCGCTTGGCGCCACGCAGACGCTCTTCGGCGGCTCCGTGGAGGGGAAGAGCGCGGACGAGCTGGAGACGATCTTTAAGGACGTGAAGAGCGCGGAGCTCGCGAAGGCCGACTGCGTCGGCAAGCCCGTCTTCATGGTCGCGGCGGACGCGGGGATGTTCAACTCGCGGGGCGACGCGCGCCGCATGGCGCAGCAGGGCGGCCTTTCGCTCAATGGCGCGAAGATCGACGCGAACCGCGCGTTCGCGGACGCCGACTTCGTCGACGGCCGCGTAGCCGTGCTCCGCAGCGGCAAGAAGAATCATTTCCTGTTGAGGGTACACTGATTGGATTTAGCCACAAAGAACACAAAGGTCACAAAGGCTTTGAGTTCTTTGTGTTCTTTGTGGCAAAAAATTAAAGTTGGCATTTCGATGAAAAGGCTGGTTGCATGCGTGTTACTTCTCGTCGGTGCGCTCGTCGCGTGGGCGCAGGAGGACGTGCCGGCGGTGGCGCGGCGCAAGCCGTCCGAGATGCCGAAGGTCGCCACGTCGGCCGGCGGTTTCGTGAAGGTGGTGGCGGCGGACGTGCCGGGAGACCCGATGGGGTTCCGTCTGCCGATCCTCCAGTTCGCCACGCGCAACCTGCGCGAGCTGGAGAAGGCGTACAAGCTCGAGATGCCGCGCCGCGAGGCGCCGGGACTCGTCATCTACGCGCTTGACGGCAAGACGAACGACACGCGCGTGATTGCGCGTGCCGCGCGCCGCGATGCGACCTTCGCGACGCGCGTGTGGCTGCCGTCGCCGGGCTTCTCCGACCTCGACCAGCTGCGTTTCGAAATTGCCCGCGCTTACCTGCGCGCGTGGATCGACCGCGCCGCGCCGCGCGGCGTGACGCCGGGCGAGTTGCCGGACTGGGTGGTGCAGGGCGCGTTGCGCGCGGCGGATTCGCAGACCGCGCATGACGACGTGCGGTTCGTGTTGAACCTCTGGAGTTCCGCGCGGCTGCCGTATTTCCCCGCGCTCTGCTCGGACCTGCGCGTCGCGAAGGGCGCCGCCGCGGCCTTGCCGGGGTTCGTGGTGGGCTATGTGCGCGAACGCCATCTCTTCAAGAAGATGCTGGAGCGCCTGGCGTCCGGCGCGTCCTGGGACGGCGCGTGGCTCGCCGAGCAGCTGACGGGCGAGAAGGATCCCGCCGAGCAGGACCGCGCGTCCGACGAACGGCTCGCCCGCCTTTCCCGCGCGGTTCTCTCGCCCGGACGCGCGAGCGCGTGGGACGTGCAGACCTTCGCCTCGCGTCTGCGCCTCTACCCCGCGGCCTTCGACCGCGCGATCGGCGTGCAGGGGCCGTCGTGCTCCTTCGCCGAGGCCGTGAACCAGGCGTCGACGAACATCTACGTGCGTGCGGCGGCCGCGCAGAAGGCACGTGAGATGCCGCTGTACGTCATCGGCCGCGGCGACAGGAAGCCGACGCGCTGCTTGCCCCGTTGCTCGCAAAATAGGCGGGCGCAACAAGTTGCGCCCCTCCCGCGCGAATGGCGGAATTGTGGTATACTAAATGCGCCATGAAAAGAATCTTCCTCTTCGTTGTCACGAACTTCGCCGTCATGCTCGTCATGATGGTGGCGTTCCACGTGTTGTGCGCGGTGATGGGCGTCAACCCCAATGCGGCTTTCGGCGGGTCGGGCCTGGACTTGACATCGCTCGCGATTTTCTCGCTCATCTTCGGCATGGGCGGGTCAATTATTTCGCTGTTGCTCTCCAAGACCATCGCGAAGCTGAGCGTGGGCGCGCGGGTGGTCAACGGCACCGAGGGCGAAGCTGAGCGCTGGCTCGTGGAGACCGTCCGCTCGCTCGCGGAACGCGCGAACGTGAAAATGCCCGAGGTGGCGATCTACGAGGGCGAGGCCAACGCCTTCGCGACCGGCGCGTTCCGCAACCACGCGCTCGTGGCGGTGTCCACGAAGATCATGGAGCAGATGACGCGCGAGGAGCTGCGTGCCGTGCTCGGACACGAGATGAGCCATGTGGCGAACGGCGACATGGTCACGACCACGCTCGTGCAGGGCGTGTTGAACGCATGCGTCATCTTCCTGTCGCGTCTCGTGGCGGCAGTGGCGTCAAACGCGGCCTCGAACGGCAAGCGCCGCGGGTCGTCCCGTGGCGTCTACTATCTCGTCTACTACGTGATGCAGATCACGCTTGGCATCGCCGCCTCGCTCGTCGTGTGCTGGCATTCGCGTC
This sequence comes from uncultured Lentisphaerota bacterium, assembly GCA_900320225.1. Lineage (GTDB taxonomy): Bacteria > Verrucomicrobiota > Kiritimatiellia > RFP12 > UBA1067 > RUG572. The sequence goes on along the minus strand of ONRL01000148.1, from coordinate 8,270 downwards.
GGCGCGAATACGCGGCGGACGCCGGCAGCGCGAACCTGCTCGGCTCCGCCTCGTCCATGATCGCCGCGCTCCGGCGTCTCGACAACCTCCGTCCGGGGATCCTGCCCGACTCACTCAAGGCAATGGGCATCAGCGGCAAGCGAGGGTCCCTTTTCGCCACGCATCCCTCCATCGAGGACCGCGTGGCGGCGCTGGAGCGCCTCCAGCGCGGCATCTGATTCCTGCGGGAAGGGGCATGTGATGGACCAGCTGAAACTCAACGGCATCGAGGTCGAATGCATCATCGGCGACCTGCCCGAGGAGCGCGAGAACGAGCAGCGACTGCTCGTGGACGTGGCGCTTGACATCGATCTCGCGGACGCGGCGGAGTCGGACCGCCTCGAGGACACCGTGGACTACGCGCTCCTCGTGGGCAACATCCGCGAGGCGCTGGAGGACGCGCAGTGCCGTCTGCTGGAGCGCGCCGCCGGCGTGGTGGCGGACGTGTGCCTCGCCGACCCGCGCGTGGAGCGCGTGACGGTGGGCGTGCGCAAGTTCGGAAGCGTGTCCGGTCTCGGCAGTGCCGAAGTGAAGGTTACGAGATCGTAGTTTTTTGGTATAATCACGGCCATGGAAAAGTGTCTGAATAGAGTGAAGGCTGGAGACGTCAAGAAGGCCGTCGTGCTGGCGGCCGGTTTCGGGACGCGTCTCAGGCCGCTCACGCTCGTGCGGCCCAAGCCGTTGCTGCCCGTGTGGGGCGTGCCGATGCTGGAGCGCATCCTACGCATGCTCGAGTCGTGGGGCGTGGAGGAGATCGCCGTGAACGCGCACTGGCAGGCATCGCAGGTGCGGCAGTTCGTCGCGTCGCGCAAGGGCCGCGCGAAGGTGACGGTGTCGGAGGAGCCGGAGATCCTCGGCACGGGCGGCGTGCTGAACCCGCTGCGCTATTTCCTCGGGGACGGTCCGTTCTGGCTCGTCAACGGCGACGTCGTGGCGGAGGGACTCGACCCGCAGCCCATCGTGGACGCCTTCGAACGCAGCGGCGGGTTCGCCGCATGCTGGCTGTCGGACACGCAGGGCCCGCGTACCGTCGAGGCCGATCCCGAAGGACGTATCTGCAACTGGAAGAGCGACGTGCCCGGCGACGCCGGAACCTTCACCTACTGCGGCTGCGCGCTCCTCTCGCGCACGGTGCTCGACTACGTGGAGCCGTCCGGCTTCTCCACGATCGTGCAGGCCTACGACCGCGCGATGATGGAGGACGCGAAGTTCGTGGTGGGCGTGACGGAGGATCACGCCTTCTGGGGTGACGCGGGTACGCTCGAAAGTTATCTCGAAATCCACAATGCGCTCGACCCCGACCGGTTCGAGGAGAACCCGAACGTGCTGTTCGAGGGCGTGAAGCTCGTCGAGTCCGCCGACCTCGGCGGATGCGTGGTGACGGGCGGCCTCGTGGGCGGCGCGTTCGAGCGCGCCGCGCTCGTGGGACTCGACCAGATCGACGCGCCGCGTCTCGCGGCGCTCGCGGACGCGCTCGGCTGGCCGCGCGCGGACGTGGCGTGCGGCTTCCTCGGCGCGCGCGGCAGCGACCGCAGCTTCTGGCGTTTCGTCTACGGCGACGAGCGCGCCATCGCCATCGAGTACGACGACGCGAAGCGTCCGGAGAACGCCCGCTACGCATCCCACGCGCGCTTGCTCGCGGAGGCCGGCGTGCCCGTGCCGCGCGTGCTGGCGGACGTGCCCGCGCAAAAGGCGCTTGCGCTCGAAGACATCGACGGCGACTCGCTTGAGGACCGCGCGAACCGTCGCGGCGCCGACCTCGTGAAGCTCTACACGCCCGTCGTGAAGGCGCTGCGCACGCTGCATGAGAAGGGCACGGAGCTCGCGCTCGCGCAGGATGCGGTACTTGAGCCGTCGTTCGGACCCGAGCTCTACGCGTGGGAGCGCGACCTTTTCGAGAACTTCTGCGTGAAGGAACGTTTTGGCTACGACGGGTTGCCGAAGGACGTGCGCGCCGAACTGGAGGCCGTGGCGGCGGAACTGCAGCGTCAGCGGCCCGTGCTCGTGCACCGCGACTTCCAGAGCTCCAACGTGCTGTACCGTTCGGACGCGCAGGAGCGCGGTCCTTCCCTGGAGAACTTCGCGTTCATCGACTTTCAGGGCATGCGCCTCGGCGCGGCCGCGTACGACCTCGCCTCGCTCCTGTACGATCCCTACGTGCCGCTGGACGAGAAGGCGCGTGCGTCGCTCGTGCGTCTCTATCCGGTCGAGAAGCTTGCGTTCGGCGCGGTGCAGCGTCTCGTGCAGGCGCTCGGCGCGTTCGGACGTCTCGCCTCGGTTGGACAGCCGCAGTTCGGCCGGCACGTGGCGCCCGCGCTCCAGAACCTGCTTGCGGCGGCGGACGAGGCGGACCTCGACGCGCTTGGCGGCTTCGCGGAGGATCTCATCGCCAAGGAGGACATTCGCCTCGGCCACTTCCACCACCATCACGACGAGGACGAGGAGGGATGAAGTCGTCCGTCAAGCAGTTCCTCGTGCGTTTCCGCACCGAGGGGCAGCGTCGCGCCACCACGGTCACGACGCGCGCGATGGGGCGTCGGCGTACCTTCACCGCCTACGACATGGGCGAGGACACGTTCGTGTTCGAGAAGGGCGTGTGGACGAACCTTGACGCACATGCCTCCGTGCTGCTCGCGCGCAAGAGCGACCTGCGCCACGGGGCGCGCGGACACGTGATGACGGTGACGACGGGCAACCACTCGGTGGCCGCGCTGCCGCTCCTGCAGGGACAGTTCTGGGACCTCTCCCGCATCGCGTCTCCCAAACGCGGCGAGGTGATGACGCGCGCGGTGCTCTGCGGCAACGTGGTGGGCGGCAAGCTCGAGCTCTCGCAGCGCGACGTGCCGTGCCGTCTCCTGGTGGAGTTGGACGGCTGGCTCACGGGCACGCTCAAGTTCGCGCTCGGCGACGTGGTGATGCTCGAGCGCACGTCCGAGGCGCTCGAGCACTACCGCCGCGTGGGCCAGGAATGGCGCGTCAAGCCGCTCGCCTGGACGGAGCGGGAGATGTCCGTGGCGCTCCGCGCGAGCCGCAAGCGCATCTCCACCGACCTGACCTACTACCACAGCTCGCGCGGCGTGCACTTCCTCTCCTATCCCGATTTCCACGCGTTCGCGGAACTCGCGCGTACCGACTTCCAGAGTTTCCGCGCGCAGCTTCGCGAACTCACGAGCGTATTCGAGGGACACGCCACCTCCTTCCTCCGCCAGCCGAAGTTGCATGGACACCACGAGGTGGAGCTCTTCGGGCTCCGCCGTGGGATGGCACTCACGCGTCTCGTGCCGGAACTCGAGAAGCTGATGGAGAAGATCGTGCTGCGGCGCACCACGCAGGAGGCCGCCGCCGCGCGCATCGCGGAGATTGACGCGCTCTACAAGTCGCTCCTCACGCGCCCCGAGCTCGCCGACGATACGTCAGACGCCTTTGTGGAGACGCTCTACATGCACCTCACGGGCGAAATCTACTCCGTGATGGGCGAGGGGTCCACGCCGGCGTTCGACGACCGGCGCACGGCGCTGCCCGGCGCGACGTTCGTGGACGGGCGGCCGGTGTTCCATCCCGGCGTGGACGCCCGGAGCGAGGTGCTGCTCTCGAGTCTGCGCGCGCTCATGAGCAAGGACGAATACGTCGAGTACGCGAACGTGTACGAGCTGCGTACCGACCCCGACGGTGACGACGGGCCGGCGATCGGCCAGGGCCGCACGCGCGAAATCGTCTACAAGTCCAACCGCAGCCCCGTGGTGGCCTCGCTCGTGGAGAAGCGCCTCTCGCAGGCGGGCCGCGGCTACGGCAGCTACGTGATCGCCCGCGTGCAGGCGTTCACCGCGCTGGGCGTGGGGCTTGCGCAGTACCGGCTCCTGCGCCGCAATTTCCACGGGCGGCGCAACAACTTCGACTACTTCATCCGCACGCGCTGCGAGGGCGAGCCGCTCGCCGACATCCCGGCCGGCTATTTCCAGATGGCCGGCGAGTTCGGCGGTGCGGAGGCGGGCGAGGACCCGCAGGTCGTCTCCGCGCTCGCCTTCCTCATGGGCGACGCCGCCGCGCAGAACCTCGTGATGAAGAAGTACGACCCGGACGCGAAGTCCTGCCACTACGGCACAGGCAAGGAGATCTACAGCTTCGGCTACGACATCGAGGCGGGACGCCTCATGCCGAAGTCAGTCTCGTGCTGCTCCGTGCGCGGGTCGCTCGGGTGGCCGGACGTGTCGCTCACCGAGTCGAACCTCGACGCGATCTGCCGCTTCTACATCTCCTTCTACGCCAAGGCGCTCGCCGCCTTCGCGGAACGCCATCCCGTGGTGGCGCTGTCCGACCTCGGCAACCGCTTCTTCGCGGGCTTCGAGTACCGCCTGCGCGCGATGGAGTGGCAGTTCACGATCCAGCGCGACTCCTTCGAGAGCTTCGACCCGCACTTGCCGCCGCGCTACGGCTTCCTCGTGAAGTGGCGCTTCGCCCTCTGGGCCCTCGAGCGCCACGTGCGCCGCGTGAACGTGCTCCGCCGCGCCTTTCTTGACCGCATCGCCAACCCGGACGCCGTGGAGGTGGAGACGCCGACCGAGGACATGCACGCGCTCGAGGACGCGAACGCGGCAAACGTGCTGAACGCCCTCGAGGACCTCGACATCCACTTCATCGGAGATTCCGGCACATGAACGACGAACGCATCCAGGCGCTTGATCCGGCGACGAAGCTTTCCGTGGTGCTGTGCGACTGCACGGCGGCGGCGGGCGCGCTCGCCCGCGCGCACCTCTCCGGCCCCACGGCCTCGCACTACCTCGCGCAGGCTCTCGCCGGCGTCACGCTCCTCGGCGCGGAGACGTCGCAGGACGAGGAGACCGTGACCTTGCGCCTCGACTGTCCCGGACCGCTCGGCGGCTTCCTCGTGGAGGCCACGGCCGTCGGCACGCTGCGCGGCTACACGAAGCAGAAGATACTCAACGACTTCGACGGACTCGGCGCGCCGAAGGACGCGCAGGTGCTGGGCGAATCCGGCACGTTCGAGATCATCCGCTCGGTGCCTGGCATGATCCTCGCCTCGGGCGCCGTCGCGGTCGGGTCGCCGGTGGTAGGGGCGCCTCGCCGAGGCGACCGCCCTGCAGCCTTTATCGCCCAGGGCCTCGACGCCTTCTTCGCGCAGTCGCTGCAGCGGCGGGTGCGCACGGCGGTGGCCGCGGCGGCGGGCGACGACGGCGTGCCCGTCTACGCGCGCGGCGCGCTCGTGGAGTGTCCGCCCGACGGCGACGCCGCCGCGTTTGCGGCGGTGGCGGAGACGTTTGCGTCGGGAGCCGTGCAGAAGGCGCTCGCGACCGCGACGGTTTCCGCGCGCACGCTCCTGAAGAAGCTCGGCCTGCCGCAGGCGGAGGTGCGCCGCACGGACCCGCTTTCGTTCGCGTGCCGGTGCAGCGCCGAACGCGCGGAGGCGATGCTTGCCGCGATACCCGAGGCGGAGCGCGCCGCGCTTCCGCCGCAGATCGACGTCACGTGCCACATGTGCGGCCGCACGTGGACCGTCGCCACCCGCCGCACGGAGGAGGGTTGACGATGGCCGAATACATGACCATTGGAGAGGCGCTGCCGGCGCAGGTGGACGGACTTGACGTGCTGGGGGCGGTGTGCAACAACATGGTGGTGCCGCTCGCGGCGCCGCATTTCGCCGACCCCGAGCTCCACCCGCTTACGCGCGCGGACGACTACGGCTTCGAGATCTACCGCTCGTCGCTCGTGTTCCTGCTCGCGAAGTGCGCCGAGGAGCTGGCCCACGGTTCCGAGTTCCGCGTGCGCCAGTCGATTTCGCAGGCGCTTTACTGCACGTGGTCGCCGCCCGCGCGCGGCCCGGCCAAGGCAACGGGCGACATCGCGCGCCTCTCCGCCACGCTTGCCGAGCTCGTACGTGCGGACGTGCCGATCACGGCCGAGCCCGTCCCCTACAAAAACGCTGTGGAAGTGCTCGGCAAGCTTGGCCGCGTGGACGAACTCAACCTCCTCCGGCACCGCAACCCGCCCGCCGTGCTCCTCTCGTGCTGCGGGGATTTCCGCGCGCTGAACCAGACGCCCCTTGCGCCGCGCACGGGCGTGCTCGACCTCTGGGAGCTGATACCGGCGGACGGCGGGTTCATTCTCAACGTGCCGCCTCCGGAGACGCCGCGCAAACTCCGCGGCGTGCCCGCGACCGCGCCGTTCTTCGAGATCTTCCGCCATCAGGCGGAGCACCGCCGCATGACGGGCGTGGAGACGCTCGGCGACCTCAACCAGGCGATCCTCGAGAAGCGCTTTGACGTGTTCGTGCGCACGGTCGAGGCGATGCAGACGAAGGACCTCGCGACGATCGCGGACCACATCGCCGCGCGCGGCAAGGTGCGCCTCGTGCTGCTCGCGGGGCCGTCCTCGGCGGGCAAGACCACCACGGCGCACCGCCTCTGCACGCAGCTGCGCGTGGTGGGGCTGCGTCCGCTCCTGCTCTCCACCGACGACTACTTCGTGGGCGACGCGCGCAACCCGCGCGACGCGAACGGCAACCTCGACTACGAGACCGTCAAGGCCGTGGACGACGTGCGGCTCGCGGCGGACCTGGAGGGACTCTTCGCCGGGAAGGCGGTGCATCTGCGCAAGTTCGACTTCCTGAAGCACGACGGCTACGACGCGAAGGAGACCACGCGCCTGCCGTCCGACGGCGTGGTGGTGCTCGAGGGCATCCATGCGCTCAACCCGGCGCTCACGGCGGCGTTGCCGGACGACGTGAAGTTCCGCGTGTACCTCAACGCGCTCACGCAGCTCGTGGTGGACTCCTGCAACCGCATCTCGACGACCGACACTCGCCTCCTCCGCCGCCTCGTGCGCGACTTCCACTTCCGGGGGATGTCGCCGCTCGACACGTTCCGCCTCTGGCCGAACGTGGTGGCGGGCGAGCGGAAGTGGATCTATCCCTTCCAGGCGAAGGCGGACGCCGTGTTCAACAGCGCGCTCGACTACGAGTTGGCCGTGTTGAAGCCGTTCGCGGGGGAATTGCTCAACCAGGTGAAACCATGGGACGCCGCGTTCGCCGAGGCGCGTCGGCTCTCCGGCATCCTGCACAACGTCTCCCCGGCCCCGGCCGACTGCGTGCCGGGCGACTCCATCCTCCGCGAGACGATCGGCGGCAGCCAGCTGACCTACTAGTAGCCCCGGCTGCCACACGAGCAGCCAGCTGACCTACCGTGAGGTGCCTTCGTGCCGCTTCACGATTTCAGGGGTTTTTGGTATAATAAGCATCCACAAAGATTTCCAGAGAGATGAGCAAGAAGAACAAGAAGAACAACAACGAGCCGCCGAGCCTGTTTGATTCGCTCGACCTTTTCGCCGCCGCCGGGGCAACGGGCGGGACGCCCGTTGCGGACGCGGACACGGATACGGACGAGCAGGAGCGCGTCCCTCCCGCTTCGGACGCGCAGGAGCGCGTTCCTCCCGCCGGTAGGGCGCGGACTCCGGCCGCGCCGCCCCCGCCCTCGCCCCCACCCCCGTCGGCGCCGCAGCACGTGGCGCCGCCGCCGCCGCTGCGCGAGCTCTTCGACTTCAACTTCCGCCAGTACTCCGCCTACGTGATCTGCTCGCGCGCGATCCCGGCGGTGGAGGACGGGCTCAAGCCCGTCCAGCGCCGCATCCTCCACTCGCTCTGGGAGAAGGACGACGGGAAGTACACGAAGGTGGCGAACATCGTGGGCCACGCCATGCAGTACCACCCGCACGGCGACGCGTCGATCGGCGACGCGATCGTGGTGCTCGCGAACAAGCTGTGGGGCGAGGGCAAGGGCTATCTCATCGACGGGCAGGGGAACTACGGCAACCTCTACACGGGGATGCCCGCCGCCGCGACGCGTTACATCGAATGCCGTCTCACCGACCTCGCGCGCAACGAGGTGTTCAACCCCAAGACAACGGATTTCGTGCCGAACTACGACGGGCGCAAGAAGGAGCCGGTGCTCCTGCCCGCGAAGATCCCGCTCCTCCTGATGATGGGCGCGGACGGCATCGCCGTGGGCCTCGCGACGTCCATTCTGCCGCACAACTTCATCGAGCTCCTCGAGGCGGAGATCGCCCTCATCCAGAAAAAGCCGTTCGAGCTCTACCCCGACTTCCAGACCGGCGGCGTGATCGACGTGAGCGAGTACCAGGACGGCCTCGGCAAGGTCAAGGTGCGCGCCGTCATCGAGAACCGCGACAAGAACAAGCTCGTGATCACCGCGCTCCCGTGG
>ONRL01000037.1 GCA_900320225.1 uncultured Lentisphaerota bacterium | reverse complement strand
AAGAGACCGTCGTCGGTCGTCTCGCCGTCGCCGACGCCCAGCTCCTCCACGAGCGCCTTCTCGATGGAGTCCGCGCCGTTCACGTGGCAGGCCGTGCCCTTGCAGAGCAGGATGAGGTTCTTGCCGACGGGCTTGAGACGGAACTGCGTGTAGAACGTCGCCACGCCCATCACCTTGGCGGGGCTGTTCCCCGTCTTCTCGGCGATGGCGTACAGCACGTCGGTCGGCAGGTAGCCGTAGATCTCCTGCGCCTTCTGCAGGATCGATATGAGCGCGTGTTCGTCGCCGGCGTACGCCTCGAAGACGGGCGTCAGCCGCGACAGGTCGCTTTTCTCGCAACAGTTACACATGATTTCTCTCTCCAATCGTCCCTGGGGCTGTCTGCCGCAGGGCTTTTTCAGAACGGGCGCATAGTATACCAAAAGTGCGCCTGAACTGCGAACCGAAAAACGAGTCCGCCGCATGTGGGCTAGACACTGGGGGAGGGAAATGGTAAACTTGCGGCTCAAAGGAAATCAGCTATGAAACCCGTAAAAGACATTTTTCCCGTGGGGCTGCGCAAGATGGCGCTTCTTGGCGCGCTTCTGGCGGCGGCGAACCTGTTTGCGGCGCGCACCGCGCCGTGGTCCAAGGAGAAGGCATGGGAGTGGTACAACGCCCAGCCGTGGATCCGCGGCTGCAACTACATGCCGGCGAGCGCGGCGAACCGCGTGGACCAGTGGCAGGAGCTGGGGTGCGAGGAGCGTTTCGCGGAGGTCGAGCGCGAGCTGGCGCTCGCCGAGACGATCGGCTTCAACGCCCTGCGCATCCTCGTTGAGGAGCAGGGGTTCGGCGTGTGGCTCGCGGAGCACGACGGCTTCATGGCGCGCTTCGAGCGGATGCTCTCCATCATGGCGAAGCACAGGATGCGCGCGATCGTGGTGCTGGGCAACGACTGCTCGCGCCCGAAGGAGATCTGGACGCTGCCGAAGCCGGGCGTTCAGCAGTACGACGTGGGCTACCACGGCGGACGCCGGCGCACGCAGCACGGGTCGTTTCCCGGCGCGGTGGGCTACACCGTCCTTGACGACCCCGAGCTGGCCCCGAAGTTCTACCGGATGTGCGAGGAGCTGCTCACGAAGTACCGCGACGACGACCGGGTGCTCTTCTGGAACCTCTGGAACGAGCCGGGCAACAACAACCGGTCGCCCTTGACGGTCGTGAACCTGCGGAAGCTCTTCGACATCGCGTGGCGCATCGACCCGAAGCAGCCGCTCGCGGCCGACGTCTGGCGGGTGATCGGCGGACACGCCGAGGGATGTTCGCCGGCGGAGAAGATGGCGGGCGAGCTTTCCGACATCATCAGCTACCACTGCTATGGCAACCTCCAGCAGCAGCAACAGGCGATCCAGGCGCTGCGCGCGCGCTGGGGGCGTCCGCTCGTGAACACGGAATGGCTGGCGCGCATCAAGGGCGACGACGTGTTCACGTCGTATCCGCTCTTCGCGCAGAACCGCGTGGGCTGCACCTGCTGGGGGTTCGTGGCGGGCAAGTACCAGACCTACGAGCCGTACGAGTCGGCGTGGGCGGACCAGTTCAACTACAGGCACCCCGACGCGCCGGTCACGAAGTGGTACCACGACCTCTTCCGTCCGTCGCACCACCCCTACGACCCGAAGGAGATCGACGTGATCCGCCACGTCAACGCGCAGATGGACGCCGAGCGCGCGGGCGGGTCCCTGCGCGCGAAGATCGCGAAGGGACACAAGATCCTCGCCGAGGACATGTGGTACGGCTACCGCCGCACGAAGTTCGACTTCAACGGCCGCACCGCCTGGGTCGTGGAGCCGTCCGGCACGCCGAAGAAGGGCGTGCCGTGGACGTGGACGATGCAGTGGGCGGAGGCGTTCGTGGACCGCACGGGCGTCCCCGACCTGCTCGCGAAGGGCTACCACCACGTGACGCTCGACGTGTTCAACACGCGCATGGACGACGACGGGCTGAAGGCGTGCGCGGCGTTCCAGGACTTCCTCGTGAAGGAGCTGGGCTTCGTGAAGAAGTGCAACCTGATCGGCATGAGCTGGGGCGGGTTCTTCTCCGTGCGCTACGCCGCCGCCTACCCGCAGAACGTGCGCCGCATCTACCTCGACGCGCCGCTCCTCAACTTCGACGGGTTCAACTCGATGTCGATCGGCCCGTGGGCCGCGAAGCCGCCGGCCGACGGCAACTGGACGGCCGATCCGCGCATGCCGGTGAACATGGCCCCGGCGGTGGTGAAGGGCGACATCCCCGTGCTGCTGCTCTACGGCGGACACGACCAGAGCGTTCCCCCGGCGAAGAACGCCGAGTTGTTCGCGGCCCGCTTCAAGGAGGCCGGCGGCCGGATCGAGGTGGTCAAGCGCGGCGCGTTCGGCCACCATCCGCACGGCGTCGATCCCGACAAGACCGCCACCATCACGAAGTTCATCACGACGGCGAAGTAACTAAGGTATATGACGCCCCGGCGAGATTATGGTATAATTACGCGCCTGTATGAATAGGAACGACAACATGAAGCAGATCCTTTTGGCGTTGGCGGCGGTTGCCGGAGCCGTGTTTGCGCGCGCGGACGTGACGCCCATCTCCCCGGTGGGCGGCGCCACGGTGAAGCTCATTACGGAGGAGCAGCGCCAGATCATGGCGATTCCCACGTACGCGGAGCGCCTGGCCGTGCTGAAGGCGGACCACGAGAAGCCGCATGACGACCGCACCTACGGCAAGGACCGCGCGAACAAGTGGCGCATCTCCCCCCCGCTCGTCCTGCGGTGGCGCACGACCGCCGGCGAGAAGGGCCCCTGGAAGATCGTGATCGGCACAAAGCCGGACCTCTCGGACGCAAAGGCGCACTGGCTTGAGTCGAGCCACGTCTCGTCGCGCAAGGAGGGCGAGACCATGCGCCACAAGTGGACCGTCCCGCGCCCGAACCTGCTGCTGGGACAGACCTACTACTGGAAGGTGTGGAGCGACATCAAGTGCAAGGAGTACTCCTGCGGCTCGACGCTGAAGGGACCCTGCGCGTGCGGCAAGGCGAAGAAGGCGCACGAGTCGCCCATTGCCTCGTTCACGACGGACGCCCAGCCGCCGCGCTGGATCGCCATCGAGGGGCGCGTGGGCAACATCCGCGACCTCGGCGGCTGGAAGGCGCGCGACGGCCGCCGCGTGAAGCAGGGCCTGGTGTTCCGCGGCCAGGGCCTCAACGACAACAGCACCAACGGCGACGCGAAGGGGCGCAACCGCCTGATGGTGGAGGACGTCGACTTCTTCGTCAACACGCTGGGCGTCAAGACCGACCTCGACCTGCGCTCGGGCCGCGAGCTCGCCGACATGAAGCAGTCGCCCCTCGGCCCCGGCGTGAAGCTCATCCACCACCCGTCGTCCGCCTATGACGGCATCTTCAAGAAGAAGCCGGACGCGCTCAGCTCCGACGGCATGAAGACGATGGCCGCGAACTTCCGCGTGTTCTGCGACGAGAAGAACTACCCCATCTACTTCCACTGCATCGGCGGTGCGGACCGCACAGGCTCGCTCGCCTACGTGCTCAACGGCATCCTCGGCGTAGACAAGCACGACCTCGAAACCGACTGGGAGTCCACGTTCTATCCCTCCCTGCCGGAGCTCGAGAAGGGATACAACGGCCCGACCTACTGGCGGCGCGAGCAGTATTTCGACGAAGGCTTCGCGAAGTACGGCGACGCCAACACGTCCTGGAACAAGAAGATCGAGCTCTACCTGCTCGACTGCGGCGTGACGCCGTCCGAAATCGAAAAATTCCGCTCCATCATGTTGGAATAGCATCCCCACTCCCCAACGACCAACTATCAACTACCAACTACCAACAAAAATGAAACGACTGCGCAGAATCTGCTTGTCCATCATCGTCGCCGCGTGTGCGAGCACGACGGCGCTGGCGGATCCCCCACGGAACGTGGCCGGTTCCGCGTTCGCCGCGAATTCCCCCTACGCGACGGACGCGTATCCCGGCTTCGACGGGCTGGACGACGTGAAGCGCCCCGAGAAGAAGGAGAAGGGCTGGTTCAACTGGGTGGACCGCGCCACGGCCGCCGAGCAGTTCGCGCTCGCCGAGGAGTTCGAGTCTGCGGGCGCATTCCGCAAGGCGCGCCGCGCGTTCGACGCGCTCGTGTGCGAATGGCCGGCCTCGCCCGAGGCGTGGCGCGCCCAGTACCGCATCGTCAAGATCTACGAGCACGAGAAGGACTACGACAACGCGCTGGAGGAGCTGGAGTACCTGCTCGACTTCTACCCGAGCGAGTGCCCGTACCTCGAGATGGTGGAGTTCCTCTATCAGCTCACGAACCTCATGGTGAAGGAGAAGAAAACCATGTTCGGCTTCTCCTTCACGTCTGACCGCATCGTGCGCCAGCACTACGAGTCGGTCGTGCGCCGCGCGCCGCGCGCCTCCTACGTACCCGAGACGATGTTGAAGATCGCCGACCTCCGCGAGCAGAACAACGAGTACGAGGAGGCTGTGCAGGTGTACAACCAGCTCGTCATGAAGTTCCCCAAGACCACCGAGGCCGACATCGCGATCTACCTCCAGGCGAAGGCGCGGATGTGGCTCTGCCGCCGCCTCTCGTACAACATTCCCCGCTGCCAGGACACGCAGAAGTACCTCAAGATGATGATCGCGGACCACCCGCGCCACGACCGCGTCGACGAGATGCAGGAATGGCTTGCGGAGTTGGAGAAACACCTGGAGGCGGACGCCTACCGCCAGGCCAAGTTCTACGACACGAAGCAGCGCACCCCGCACGCGGCGGTCTCCGCCTGGGAGCGCTTCCTCAAGGCATATCCGCTCTCGCCCCATGCGGATGAGGTCCGCGCGCGCATCGAAACCATTCAGAAAGGCATTCAGCAATGATGAAACGCATTCGTACGGGCTTTGCCCTCCTCCTTCCCGCCCTGGCCCTCTGCGGCTGTGCCAACTACCGTTGGACCTCGCGCGTGCCGGATGAAATCCGCACGGTCGCCGTGCCGGTGTTCGAGAACCGCACGATGAGCGCGGAACTGGGACCGATCGTCTCGCAGTACGTGCTGCGCGAGTTCCAGCGCGAGGGGACGTTCTCCATCCGGCGCTCGGGCGCCTCGTCGATCGAGGTGCAGGGTTCCATCGTCAAGGCCGAGCGACGTCCCGTCTCCTTCGACCGCGCCTACGGCTCGCGCGCCAACGAGTACCGCTACTTCGTGACGGCGGAGGTGTCGATTCTCAACAAGGATGCCGGCCGCGTGCTGCAGGCGAACCGCCCCTACACGGGCGAGACCACGTTCCTCGTGCAGGGCGACCTCCTTACGGCGCAGCGCAACGCCGCGCAGCGCATCGCGCAGGACCTCGCGCGCCAGATCGTGGACGACGTCGTCTCCTACCCGTATAACCGCGCCGAAGAGCCGGAAAAGAAGTGACGCTGAATTCCGCGGAAGAGCGCTGGCTTGCCGAACTCCAGCGCGGCATCCCGCTCTGCGCGCGCCCGTTCGAGGCGCTCGCGCGCGAGCTGGACTGCGCCGAGGCGGATCTTCTCTCATTCGTCTCCAGATGCCGCCGAGAAGGTCTGGTGCGCCGTTTCGGCGCCGTGTTCGACACGCGCCGCCTCGGTTACCGCTCCGTCCTCTGCGCCGCCGCCGTGCCGTCCGACGCCCTCGACGTCGTCGCCGCGAAGATCACTCCGTTCCTCGGCGTCACGCACTGCTACCTCCGCGAACCGGCTCCCCCTCGAGGAAGCGGCACTCCTGTCGCTTCACTCCCCAACCTCTGGTTCACCCTCTCCTACCCCTCCGACGTGTTCGACGCGATGGTGGACGAGATCCGTGCGCGGCTCGCGCCGCATCCGGTCGCGTTCCTGCCCGCGACGCGCCGGTACAAGGTGGACGTCGTGTTCGGGGCCGCCACGCGCGCACAGGAGGAACGCACGGAGGACGACTCGGGTCCGCTCGGCGCGCGCGACCGCGCGGTTGTTGCGGCGCTGCAGGGCGACACCGAGGTGCGCGCCGGCTACTTCGCCGCCGTCGCGGAGAAGGCGAGGATGAAGGAGTGGGACTTGCTTTCCACGTTGGAGCTGTGGCATCGTCGGGGCCGCCTCAAGCGCATCGGCCTCCTCCTCGCGCACCGCACGGCGGGCTACGTGGCGAACGGCATGTGCTGCTGGCGCGTGGAAGGGGACACGACCGATGCCGGGCGTGCCCTCGCCGCGCGCAACGAAGTCACGCACTGCTACGAGCGTCCGTATTCGGAATCTTTCCCCTACAACCTCTTCGCCATGGTACACGCAACATCCTCCGACGAGGCCCGTGCGCAGCATGCCGGCCTCCATCAATCCCTTGTGGAAGCGATTGGCTGTGAACCCGCCACTCTGATGATGCTCTCCACGAAAGAATACAAAAAGACGTCCATGACGTTCTTCGTGGGGGATGGTCGGAGCGGAGGGATTTGAACCCTCGGCCTTTTGGTCCCGAACCAAACGCGCTACCAGACTGCGCTACGCTCCGAAAGGAAATCGGCGTATAGTATACTCTTTTCGGCCGCGCGCGTCAACGGTCAAACTTGCGCAAAAGTTCGGCGTTTGAGGTGAACACCATAATGGGGCGTCCACGCGGGCAGACGTACGGCATGCGCGTGCGCGCAAGTTCCTCCACGAGCTGCGTGGCCGCCTCCGGCGTGAGCTGGAGGTTGGCGCGGGAGTAGGAGCGCGCCACGCTCTTCGCCACGAGTTCGTCTCGCCAGCGCGCGCCGCCGCGCCCGGAACCTGCCTCTGCGATGTCGGAGGCGATCGAGGCGAGCAGGGCCGGCACGTCGCATCCGGCGAGCAGGGCGGGCACGGCGTCGACTTTCCACGTGTCGCGCCCGAACTCCTCCACGGCGAAACCCACGGCCTGGAGCTCCGCGAGGAAACTGCGGATGCGCGCCGATTCGGACGGCGGCAGCATGACGGTCTCGGGGATGAGGAGCGGCTGCGTGAGCGTCTCGTGCGCGTCGATGAGCCGTTCGTAGGCGATGCGCTCGCGCGCGGCGCGCGGGTTGAGCGTCACGAGCCCGGCATCGGTTTCCAGCAGGACCCAGCCCGAACCGGTCTGTGCGAGAAACTTGAACCACCGCCAGGGGCCGGTTGCCGCCTGGAGCGGGGGATCCTCGCGCGGCGGCTCCACGGCTTGCTCCAAAACGGGAGGGTCGCGCTGCTGCGCGACCGCAGGAGGGGGGTGCGCGGGGAGGGGTGTTTCGGACGCGCAGGAGCGCGTCCCTCCCGTGGTGGGGAGCGCGGGCTGGAAGGGGACGACAAATGGCTGGGGCGCTGCGGCGGGCGATTCCGGGGCGGGCGGCGCAGGCTCCTCCCGCTCGGCGCGCTGCGGGGCGAAGGCGGCAAGCAGGGCGTCGCGGACCTCATTGGATCGGCGGAAGCGAACCTCGCGTTTGGAAGGGTGGACGTTGACGTCCACCTGCTCCGGCGGCAGGTCGATGAACAGCACCACGGCGGGGCGCGCCTCGGCGCGCTGCCGGGGATAGGCCTCGCGAAGGGCATACGTGATGGAGGCGGCCGTGGCGGGGCGTCCGTTCACGAACACGAACTGGTCGCGTCGCAGGGCGGCATCGTGACCGGGACGTTCGGCGTAGCCGTGCACGTGCACGGCACCGGAATCCGAGGCGACGGGCACGAGCGACTCGGCGAATTGCGCGCCGAAGAGGGCGCGGATGCGTTCCTCGAGCGTCGCATCAGGGGGGAGCCGGTAGATCTCGCGTCCATCGAGGGTGAGCGAGAAGCCCACGTCGGGGTGGGCGAGGGCGTGGACGGTGAAGGTGGCGCGGATGTGCCCCTCCTCGGTGACGAACGCGCGGAGGAACTTGCGCCGGGCGGGCACGTTGCAGAAGAGGTCGCGCACCTCCACGCACGTGCCGGGCGGCGCGCCGCAGGTCTTCACCTCGGCGAGCGTGCCGGCGTTGACGACGATGCGCGTGCCTTCTTCGGCGTCGGTGCGGCGCGTGGTGAGAGTGAAGCGGGAGACGGAGGCGATGGAGGGGATCGCCTCGCCGCGGAAGCCGAGCGTGGAGATGCGCTCGATGTCGTCCACGTCGCGGATCTTCGACGTCGCGTGGCGCTCGAGGGAGAGCAGGGCGTCCTCTCGGTTCATGCCGCAGCCGTTGTCGCGCACGGAGACGAGCGTGCGCCCGCCGGCGGAGACGGTCACGTCGATGCGCGTGGCGCCGGCGTCGAGGGCGTTTTCGAGGAGTTCCTTCAGGACGGACGCGGGGCGTTCGACGACCTCCCCGGCGGCAATCTTGTTGGCGACGTGGTTCGGGAGGAGCCGGATGTGTCCGTCGGGCGGCATGGACTAGCGGTCGAGCGTGAGGTGGCGGCGGACAAAGGTCGGGATGTCGAGGTCCTCGTCGTTCCACATCGTCGCGTCGGAGTGGCGGAACCTGTCGGTGCGGGCGAGGGCGCGTTCGCCCGCGCGTTCGCGCGTGGGCGCGCGCACCGTGCCGGGGGTTGGCTTGCGCGTGGTGGTGGCGCTTTCGTCGAACACGAGCGCCACGACGGTGAGGCGTCCGGAGAACGTCGCCTCGTCGTTGACGGTGCCGAGCTCGAGCGCGGCGCCGAGGCCGAAGGCGGCGGAGAGCCCGCTCGCGACGGTGCCGACTTCGGAGAGGCGCAGGTCGTCGCCCGCGAGGATGCCCACGAGGAGCGTGCGCACGTGGGGGGAGGTGTCGTCGCGCTTGAGGAGCGGGCTTTCGGAGAGGGCGGCGAGCACGGCGTCCGCGCGGTCGGGGCCCTGGGCCGTGGCGGTGGCGAAGTGGGCGCGGCCGCAGCCCGTGAGGACGGAACGAAGGCGTTCGGCGTCGAGTTGGATGTAGCCGGGACGCTCGAGGACGCGCCAGAGGAGGGTGACGCCGAGGGCGAGGGTGTCGATGCCGTGCGCGAGGGAGTCGCGCATGTTGTCCGTGCCCGCGGTGGAGACGAGCTCGTCGAGGGGGAGGAACACGGAGACGTCGGCGTGTTGTTCGATGGGTCCGATGGCGGTGCGGGCGTTGCGCATGCGCTCCGCGCCTTCGAAGGCGAAGGGCAGGGTGGCGAAGACGAGCGTGGAGATGCCGAGGGTGTGGAGGTGCTTGAGGATTTCGCCCGTGGCGCCGCCGCCCGTGCCGCCGCCGAGGGCGGTGACGATCACGACGGTGCGCACGCCGTCAAGGGACGTGTCGAGGATGGTGGGCGTGTCCTGGAAGGCCGCGCGCGCAGAGGCGGGCTGGCCGCCCGTGCCGCGCCCCGCGAGCCTGTTGCCGCCGAGGAGCAGGAAGGGGATGTCGCCGTTTCCGCCGGCCTGCGCGTCCGTGTCGATCGCGAGCGCGCGGATGCCGGGGCCGTAGGCGCGGAGGACGCCGCGGAGCATGGCGGCGCCGGCGCCGCCGACGCCCAGAAGAAGAAGGGGAGAGGGGAGGACGTTCATTTTTTCTTGTTACCTCCGAAAATATGGCGGATTGTTTCCAGAAAGGATCGCCGGGGCGATTCGGACGGAATGGTCTGGATCAAGGTGCCCACGATCGTCGCGAGCGCGGCTGGATTCTTCTCCTGCTCCAACCCCTCCACTTCGGGGACGATCTGCCCGAGGCGCACGGCACGGCCGAAGACGTTGGAGGCGAGCGGCAGGATGTTCTTCATCGACGAACCGCCGCCGGTGAGGAACACGCCCGCGTTGAGGCGGTGCAGGAGGTTGGCTTCGTCGATTTTCGTGCGGACGATCGTGAAGAGCTCGCTGAGGCGCGCGTTGACCACGGTGTTGAGCGCGCGGAGCGAGATGGAAGCCGCGTTGAAACCTGGCGTCGATGCGGGGATCGGGATGCGCACGCTCCCGTCGTCGGGGCCGATCATGGCGGACGCGGAGGAGAACTTGAGCTGCTCGGCCTGCGCGACCGAAATGGTGAATGCGTCGCGGATGTCTTCCGTGACGTGGTCGCCGCCTACGCCGATCACGTCGGCGTAGAGGAGTCGCCCGTCGGCCCACGCGGTGAAATTCGTGGAACCTCCGCCGAGATCGATCACGAGCGCGCCGTCGCGCTTCTGCTGGGCGGTGAGCACGGCGGCGGCCGCGCTCGTGCCGGCGTAGCAGACGTCGAGGATCTCAAGCTTCGCGGCGTCGGCGGCGCTCTTCGCGTCGGCGATGCGCTGCGCCGAGCCATGGATGCAGAGGGCGCGCAGCTTGAGGATGTGGCCGTTCATGCCCTTGGGCGACACGATGTTCTCGATGTCGTCGAGTCCGTAGCAGATGCGGGCGACCTCGAGCGCCTGCCGTTCGGCGGGCAGGGTGACGTCGTACATGCGGTCGCCGATCTCCTCGATGTCCTCGTCGCTCACCACGCCGCGCGCCAGCGGAATCTGCACGGAGGATTCCTGCGTGCGGATTTGCGGGCCGGAGACGACGAGGTAGGCCTGCGCGACGGCGTAGTCGGACTGTGTGACGAGTTTTTTCTGCACGGACGCGACGGAGTAGCGTGCCTGGGCGATGTCCACGATCTGGCTCTTGCGGACGCCGGAGGACGGGATGCCGTCGTATGCGGCGACGCGGATGCGTCCCTCGCCGAGCGGCTCGGCGATGGCGATCACCGTGCGGGTGGTGCCGATTTCAAGTGCGGCGATGGGGTCTGAGGGATTCATGGTTGTCCTTTCTCATCGTTCACCGAGTCGCGCGGGGTCGGCGGCGTAGACGCGGCCGCCCTTTTCGTATTCAGTGGCGATCCACCGCGTGGCGCGCGGGGTGAGGCGCGTGGCGATGGCCTGCGCAAGGTGCACGAGCTGGCGCCGGAGGCTCTGGTGGGCGATTTCGGAGTCTTCGCCCATGTGATCCCAGGCGATCTCCGCCGTGGAATAGTCGCCCAGCGTCACGAGCAGGTAGTCCTTCTTCGACGTGTCGAGCTCGAGGACGCGCAGGTCGGCAAGCGCGGGCGGGGCGTCCGACTTGCCGTCGGCGACTTCGGCGAGGAGATGCACGAGCTGGAGCGCGGCACGCGCATGGCCCTCCAGCCGGTGGCCGGCCGTGTGGCGGATTTCGCTCGACTCCCGGATGATTGGCAGCCGGGGTGAGTTGTAGGTGCGGAACACGACGCCGTCGTAGTCGGCGACGAGGCCCGAGTCCGACGCGCCCTTCGGCGGCGCGATGCGAACGGCCGGCTCGCGTTCCTTCACGTCGACCGTCACGCGGCGCGGCAACCGCCGCTCGATCGAGATGTCATGGATGTTCGGGATGCGCGCGATCAGGCTCTTGCGCAGTTCGTCGTAGGGGATCGTCGCGAGGTTCGCCCCGTTCGTGAGGCCGAAATAGTAGACGATGGTGGCCGGCGTCACGTTCTTGCCCGAGGAGGTGACGACGACGTCGATCGCGGAGTCCTGCACGCGGAACTGCTCGCGCCAGACCTCGCGGAGCGCGCCGACGCCGACGGCGAAGCCCCAGCAGACGAAGCCGCCGCAGACGAGCACGAGCGCCGCGAGGAGCAACAGGCGGCGCACGGCCTTCTGGTTTTTGACGTTGACGTTGGCGTTGCGCTTAATCATGGGCTGCCGTCCTCAGGATGCGGTCGCAGAGCTGCGGGAAGCCGATGCCGATCTTCGCGGCGGCCTTGGGGACGAGGGAGTGTCCGGTCATGCCGGGCGAGGTGTTGAGCTCGAGCACGTACAGGCGCCCCTCCGGCGTTACGCGGAAGTCGACGCGCGTCACGCCGCGGCAGCCCGTGGCGTCGAACGCGGCGAGCGCGACGCGCTGCATCTCGGGGCAGAAGGCGTCGTCGGGGAAGGGATAGCGCGTCTCGTCGGAGTTGTACTTCTCCTCGTAGCCGTACCAGCCGTTCGGCGCGCAGATCTCCACGACGGGCAGCGCCTCGCGGCCGATTACGCCCACGGTCGTCTCGCGGCCCGGGATGAACGCCTCCACGAGCGCCTCGCCCTCGCCGCCGAACTTCTCGCGGTCGATCCGCTGCGCCTCCGCGACGGCGTGCGCGAAGTCCTCCGCGCGCCTCACGAGGTACACGCCCACGCTCGAACCGTCGCGCGGCGCCTTCACGACGCAGGGGTAGCCCACGGGCGAATCCGCGAGCGGACGCGACGGCGTGGCGACGGCCCACGCGGCGGTGGGCACGCCCGCGGCGTCGAGCACCTTCTTGGTGGCGATCTTGTCCATCGCGAGCCGGCTCGCCGCCGCGCCGGGCCCCGTGTACGGGATGCCGCGCGCGTCGAGCGCCGCCTGCACGCCGCCGTTCTCGCCCCAGCCGCCGTGCAGCGCGATGTAGCACGCGTCGGCGCCCGCGGGGAGGGCGTCGAGGCTGTCGGCGTCGAGCCGCACGGGCACCACGTCGTACGTGCCCAGCGCGCGCAGGGCCTCGGCGACGTTTCCGCCCGACACGAGCGACACGTCTCGCTCGTTCGAGGTGCCGCCCATCAATACGCAAATTTTCTTCATTTTCTTTCGGCGCTCCTGACGCCAGTTTCCAGACGGCGTCATTATACCACAAATCGCGCGCGCGTGGCAGATGATGTTTCAACTTGCGCGGCGGGGGCGCGTGTGGTATGTTATGGGACAACCCACAGCGAAAGAGGAGTTGAGGATGAGAGGAAAGAACCTGTTCCGGTCGGCGGCCTGCGGCGCACTTGCCCTTGCCGCGGCCTGCGTCGGCGCGGCGCGCGAGCCGGTCGACTGCGTGAACACGGGCATCGGCTCGATCAGCCACATGCTCGTGCCCACGTTCCGCACGGTGCAGCGCCCGCACGCGCTGTTCCGATTCAATGCTCCCTACAGGGACTTCACCGAGGACGCGGTCTCGGCCTGCTGGATCCAGAGCCCCGGGCACCGCGGCCAGCCCGTCTTCTCCTTTTTCCCCTACTCTGGCGCGGCGGACGGCGCGGCCGGGCCGTGGCGCACGTCCTGGGACCAGCCCCACGCCACGCCCTACCGCTACGACGTGCGTCTCGACGCCTACGACGTGACGGTGGCCGTCGCCCCCGGCGAGCGGAGCGCGATCTTCTCGTTCGCCTTCGAACGCGACGAGGCGCACGCCGTGCAGTTCGGCGTCCACAACGGCAAGGAGGGTTCCTGCGTCTGGGACGGACGCGCCCTGCGCGGCGTGGATGTCTTCTCCAGAGGCCATGGCGGCTTCCCCGCGCGCGTGTACCTCCACGCCGAGTTCGACGTCGCGCCCTCCGGCGCGCGGAAGGCCGGCGCGCGCACCGTGCTGCTCTTCGGCACGAAGGCCGAGACCGTGCGGATGCGCGTGGGCATCTCCTACATCTCCGCCGAACAGGCCGAGCGCAACCTGCGCGCCGAGATCGCCGACTTCGACCTCGAGCGCCTCGCCGCCGGCGCGCGCGACGCCTGGAACCGCACGCTCTCGCAGATCGAGGTGGAGGGCGGCTCGGACGACGAGCGGACCGTCTTCTACACCGCGCTCTGGCGCGTGCACGAGCGCATGGTGGACATCACCGAGGACGGCCGCTACTACAGCGGCTTCGACGGCAAGGTGCACGACGCCGGCGCCGCGCGCTTCTACACGGACGACTGGACATGGGACACCTTCCGCGCCGCGCACCCGCTCATGACGATTCTCCAGCCGCGCGAGGAGGCCGACAAGCTCGCGAGCTACGTGCGCATGGCCGAGCAGAGTCCCGACCGCTGGATGCCCGTCTTCCCCGTCCCCGGCGGCGACGCCCACTGCATGATCAACCGCCACCCGTCCGTCATGTTCCTCGACGCCTGGCGGAAGGGCATCCGCAACTTCGACGCGAAGAAGGCGTTCGAGCTCACAGACCACACGGAGGAGACGGAGACCCTCATCCCGTGGCACCGCGGGCCGCTCACAGAGCTCGACCGCTTCTACAAGGAACACGGCTACTACCCCGCCCTGCGCGAAGGCGAGAAGGAATGGGTGAAGGAGGTCCACACCGACTGGGAGCGTCGCCAGTCCGTGAGCGTGACGCAGGGCGCGAGCTACGACGCTTGGGCGATCGCCGAGTTCGGGCGCGAGATCGGCGTCGACGCCGCGCGTCTTGCAAAGTACGACGCGCGGGCGAAGGGCTACGCGCTCCTCTGGAACCCGAAGACGCAGTTCTTCCACCCGAAAGACAAAATGGGTGCGTTCATCGAGCCGTTCGACTACATGATCTGCGGCGGCTTCGGCGCGCGCAACTACTACACCGAGAACAACGCCTGGACGTACATCTGGGACGTCCAGCACGACATCCCCGGGCTCCGCGCGCTCTTCGGCGGGGCGGATGCGATGGACGCGAAGCTCGACAAGATGTTCAACACGTCCGTCGGCCCCCGCTGGAAGTTCGCGGGGCAGATGCCGGACGGCTGTACGGGCCTCATGGGCGCGTTCACGATGGCGAACGAGCCGGCCTTCCACATCCCCTACCTCTACAACTACGTCGGCAAGCCGTGGAAGACGCAGAAGCTCGTGCGCAAGACGCTCGAGTGCTGGTTCCGCAACGACCGCATGGGCATCTGCGGCGACGAGGACGGCGGCGGCATGAGCGCCTACGCCGTGTTCTCCATGCTCGGCTTCTATCCCGTCACGCCCGGCCTGCCCGAGTACCAATGGGGCAGCCCCGTGTTCACGAAGGCGACGATCCACCTCGAGAACGGCAAGGACTTCGTGGTGGAGGCGCCGAAGGCGTCGCACGATGTGAAATACATCCGGTCGATTTCCGTCGACGGCGCGCCCGCCGCGTCCGCCCTCGTGCCGCTCAAACACGCCGACATCGCGAAGGGCGCGCGCGTGGTCGTGGACATGTCCGACCGTCCCACTCGTTAACCAAGGAGAAAACGCCATGAACAGCATCGTCTTCGCCGGCAACATCCTCAACGACGTCGTGAAAACCATCCCGACGTGGCCCGAGAAAGGCCGCCTCGTGCAGATCACCTCCCTCACGCGCGCCGTGGGCGGGTCCGTGTGCAACACCGGCGTGGACCTCAAGACGCTCGACCCGTCGCTCCGCGTGGCCGCGCTCGGCAAGGTGGGCGACGACGACGCGGGCGCCTTCGTGACGGGCTTCCTCGCCGAGAGGGGGCTCGACGTGTCGCGCGTCGCGCGCGTCCCGGGCGTGCCCACCACGTTCACGGACGTGATGACCGTGTCCGGCACCGGCGAGCGGACGTTCTTCAACATGCACGGCGCGGACTCCGCGCTCGTGCCCGACGACGTGGACGTGTCCGCGCTCGACTGCGACATTTTCCACCTCGGCTACATTCTCCTCCTCGACGGACTCGACGCGCCGGACGCCGAGTACGGCACGCAGGCCGCGCGCCTCCTCGCGCGCGTGCAGGCCGCCGGGATCAAGACCTCCCTCGACCTCGTGAGCGAGCAGTCCGACCGCTTCACGCGCATCGTGCGCCCCGCGCTCCGCCACTGCGACTACGTGATCGTGAACGAGCTGGAGGCGGCCGCGGCCACGGGCCTGCCGGCGGCCGATGCGACGGGCCGCGTGACGGCGGCGTCGCTGCGCGCGCTTGCGGAGGCGGTGCTCGCGCTCGGCGTGAAGGAGCAGGTTGTCGTGCACAGTCCCGAGATGAGCGTGTCGGTGGACCGCGCGGGCGCGTTCGCCGCCGTGCCGTCGCTTGATTTGCCGGACGGCTGGATCGCGGGATCCGTCGGAGCGGGCGACGCTTTCTGCGCGGGGATGCTCTATTCGATCATGAAGGGGATGTC
Organism: uncultured Lentisphaerota bacterium; assembly: GCA_900320225.1. Classification (GTDB taxonomy): domain Bacteria; phylum Verrucomicrobiota; class Kiritimatiellia; order RFP12; family UBA1067; genus RUG572. The sequence continues at coordinate 26,497 of ONRL01000037.1, read as the reverse complement.
CGCCGAGGAAGGCCTGCGCCTCGCCTCGTGCGCGGCCGCGTGCAACCTCGCCGCGCCCGACTCCGTGAGCGGGGCACGTTCCCTCGCCGAGACGAGGTCGCTCGACTCACGCTTCCCCCGTAAGAGTCACGTCTAAACGGGGAGTGCCGCGCGCCCCTCCCGATTTCCGGCGAGAGGGGCGGCGATGGGGAAATTGTGCTATACTATCCGGCATGCGAAGCAAATCAATTTTGTGTGTTGCCGCCGCGTGTGCGGCGGCCGTGTGCGCGGCCGAGCGCCGCGTGTGGATCGAGGACCTCGACCGCTCGGGCATGACCTGCGGCTACCGCATCCCGCTCGTGGCGCGCTCAATCGACGGCGGGCTTCTCAGCGTGGACGGCAAGACCTACCAGCACGGCCTCGGTACGCACGCCCAGAGCCAGCTCGTCGTTCCCGTGGGCGGCAACGCCCTCGCCTTCGAGGCGACCGTGGGCATCGACGACGAGAAGCGTGGCTCCGAAGCGTCCATTGAATTCAAGGTCTGGGCCGACGGACGTCTCGCCGCCTCCTCCGGTCTTCTCCGCAAGCGCCGCCGGAGCGCGCAGCTGAAGGCGGACCTCACCGGCGTGCAGGTGGTGGTGCTCGAGGTGACGGACGGCGGCGACGGCATCTCGAGCGACCATGCGGACTGGGCGGACGCCTTTTTCACCTTCAAGGACGGCACGGGCCCCGCGAACCCGCGGGACCTCACCGAGCAGCTCGGCATCCTCACACCGCCCGTCTCGCCCGCGCCGCGCATCAACGCCCCCGCGCGCTTCGGCGTGCGCCCCGGAAGCCCGATCCTCTGGCGTATCCCCGTGAGCGGGGAGCGTCCGATGCAGATTGCCGTGGAGGGCCTTCCCGCCGGCGCCTTTTTCGACCCCGCCACCGCCTGCGTGCGCGGCGCAGTCGCGGCGCGCGGCGACTATCCGCTCGCCGTCACGGCCACGAACGCGAAGGGCACGGCGCGGCGCACGGTGTCGCTCGTCGTGGGTGACACGATCGCGCTCACCCCGCCGATGGGCTGGAACTCGTGGAACGTGTTCGGCGGCGGCGTGGACGAGGCGAAAGTGCGCGCCGCGGCGGACGCGATGGTGTCGAGCGGCCTCGCGGACCACGGCTGGAACTACATCAACATCGACGACTTCTGGCAGAACCGCCCCGGCGAGGAGAAGGACAAGACGCTCATGGGCCCCGAGCGCAAGCCGGACGGCTCGATCAACCCGAACGCGCGCTTCCCCGACATGAAGGCGCTCGCGGACTACGTCCACGCGAAGGGCCTCCGCATCGGCCTCTACTCCTCGCCCGGGCCGACCACCTGCGGCGGTTGCACGGGCAGCTGGAAGCACGAGTTCCAGGACGCGAAGACGTACGCGGACTGGGGGTACGACTACCTGAAGTACGACTGGTGCAGCTACGGGCGCGTGGCCGTGGGCAACGGCGCCATTCGCGCGCGACTCCCCTACCTTCACATGGGCGCCGCGCTGCGCGCGCAGCCGCGCGACATCCTCTTCTCGCTCTGCCAGTACGGCATGGACAACGTCTCATGCTGGGGCGCGACGGTCGACGGCAGCTGCTGGCGCACGACGGGCGACGTGTTCGACAACTGGTCCAGCATCTACGGGTCGATCCAGAAACAGGCGCCGCTCTGGCACTGGTCGCGTCCCGGTGCGTGGAACGACCCCGACATGCTCTGCGTGGGCAAGATGCACTGGAACGGCTTCAAGGGCTCGCGCCTCACGCCGAACGAGCAGGTCACGCACATCTCGCTCTGGTGTCTCGTGGGCGCGCCGCTCATGATCGGCTGCGACATGACGCGACTCGACGCCTTCACGTTCTCGCTCCTCGCGAACGACGAGGTGGTCGCCATCGACCAGGACCCCCGCGGCGCGGGCGCGGCGAAAATCGCCGCGAAGGCGCCGTTTGAGGAGATATGGGCGCGTCCGCTGGAGGACGGCTCCATCGCGGTGGGCCTGCTCAACGCCGGTTTCATCACCACGGAGATGACGTTCGACCTCGCCGCGGCGGGACTGGAGGGCGCGTGGAAAGTGCGCGACGTGTGGCGCCAGCGCGACGAGGGCGAATTCGCGGGCGAGTACCGCCGGAAGGTGTTCGGACACGCCACGCACCTCATCCGTCTCTGGCCGGCGAAGGGCGCGCGTCTGCGCGCGGGCCTGCGCGACATCCGCGACAACGCCTGGCTCAACGAGATCACGCAGGCGAGAGAAGGAAAATGAAACATCTGTTTGTAGTGGCGGCGGGACTCGGGTTCCGCGAACTGGAACGGCGCGGCGCGCTGAAGATGGCGGGGCTCGCGTTCGCCCCGGGCAAGTCGGCGTTCCCTGCCGTCACGTGCGTGGCTCAGGCCACGCTCCGCACGGGCCGCGACCCGCGCGAGCACGGCATGACGTCGAACGGCGTGTGGCTCGCAAACCTCATGAAGCCCTCGTTCTGGGAACAGAGCGCGGCGCTTGTATCGGGCCCGCGCGTGTGGGACGCCGCGCGCGCGGCGGGCGGCACGGTGGGGATGTACTTCTGGCAGCAGTCGCTCGGCGAGCGCGTGGACGCCGTGCTCTCCCCTGCGCCGATCCACAAGCACGGCGGCGGGATGATCATGCGCAACTACACGCAGCCGCCCGAAATGGGTGACTTGCTCGCGCGCCGTCTCGGCACGTTCCCGCTGCACCGCTACTGGGGTCCGCTCGCCTCCCCCAAGGTGGGACGCGCGGTCGTGGCGAACTTCGAGGCGATGGTGGAGGCGCGCGAGCCGGACTGGGCGCTCCTCTACCTGCCCACGCTCGACTACGCCGCCCAGCGCGAGGGCCCCGAATCCGCCGCGCACGGCGCGGCGCTGGACGAGTTCCGCGCGCAGCTGGAGCGCCTTGCCGACTTCGCGCAGCGGCGCAACGCCGCGTTCACCGTCACGGGCGACTACGCGATCCACGCCGTGGACGCGCCGCCCGCGTTCCCGAACGCCGTTCTGCGCGCGCAGGGGTTCTTCAACGTGCGCCCGGTGGCCGGCCGCGCGTATCCCGACTTCTACACCTCGCGCGCGTTCGCGATGTGCGACCACGAGATCGCCCACGTCTACGTGCGCGACCCCGCCGACGTGCCGGCCGTGGCCGCCGCGCTCGAGGCGACCGGCGCGTACGAGAGCTGCACGCCGCGCGCGGACCAGGGCTGGGCGCATCCCTCGGCGGGCGAGCTCCTGCTCGTCGCGAAGAAGGGGAGCTGGTGCGCGTATCCGTGGTGGACCGATCCGCGCGAGGCGCCGGATTGGGCCACGCACATCGACATCCACAACAAGCCCGGCTTCGACCCGAGCGAGCTGTCCTTCGGCGGATTCTTCCCGCCGCGCACGTGCCAGGACCACACGCGCATCAAGGGCACGCACGGGCGCGCATGCGAGACGGCCTGGGCCTCCACGGCGTCCGTCTCGATCGAGTCGCCGAAGAGCCTCGCCCGCATCTTCGACGAGGGGTGAACGTGCGGCGGGGATGGGGCATCGCCGCCAGGGTCGCCGCCGGCGCCGTCGTGTGCGGCGCGGTGGCGTTCGGTCTTTCGTGGTGGCTCATCGACCCGCACCTCGAAGGGGCCGATGAATATCCGGGCGGCGTTGTGCTGCGCGACAACGCCGGCAAAGTTTTGCGCGTGTCGCTTGGCCCGGACGACGCGGACTGCCGCCCCTACTACGTCGCCTCCAGGGAAGACTGGATCGTGAAGGCGCTCGTGGCGGCGGAGGATCGGCGCTTTTTCGAGCATTCCGGCGTGAACCTGCCGAGCGTGGTGCGGGCGACCATCCAGAACATCACCGCGCTGCGCCGCGTGAGCGGGGCCTCTACGATCACGATGCAGGCCACGCGCCTGATCTGCCCGCATCCGCGCACGCTCGCGTGGAAGTATGTGGAGGCGTTCCGCGCGATGCAGACCGAGCGTCTCCACGACAAGCTCTGGATCGTCTCGCAGTACCTCAACCGCGCGCCGTTCGGGTCGAACCTCGTGGGCGTGGAGGCCGCCGCGCAGGGCTGGTTCGGCAAGCACGCGAAGGACCTCGGCATCGGCGAGGCGGCGTTGCTTGCGGGCATGGTGCAGTGTCCCACGCGCTTTCGTCCCGACCGCCGCCTCGATCGCGCCCTCGCGCGCCGCGCCTACGTGCTCGGGCGTATGCGCGCGCTCGGGATGATCACGGACGAGCAACACGACGGCGCGGCAGCCAGCGTGCCGCTGATCCAGCGCGCGCCGCGTCCGTTTGCCGAGCCGTTCTTCTGCGACTGGGCGGCTGCGCGCGTGGCGCGCGCGGGTCTTTCCAGCGGCGACCGCGCGACGACGCTCGTGAACCGTGCCGCCGCGAACGGCTACTCCGCGGCGGCCGTCGTGATGCGCGTCGACACGGCGGCCGTGCTCGCCCTCGCGTGTTCCGGCGACTATTTCTCGCCCGACGCGGGGCAGGTGAACACGGCGGTGTCGCCGCGTCCGGCGGGCTCCACGCTCAAGCCGTTCCTCACCGCCGCCGCGATGGACTGCGGATTCGTGACGCCGGAGGAGCGCCTCGCGGACGTGCCGAAGGCGTACCACGGCTACACGCCCGCGAACTTCTCCGCGACGCACCGCGGGTCGGTGAAGCTCTCCGACGCGCTCGTCCTCTCCCTCAACCTGCCGTTCGTGCAGCTCCTGCAGCGTCTTGGCGTGCCGCGTTTCGGGTCGATCCTGCGCGCGCTCGGTTGCCGCCATCTGGGCGGACCGGACTCGACATTCGGCCTTGGACTTGCAATCGGCAACGCGGAGGTGACGCTCGTGGAGCTCGTAGGCGCGTACGGGTGCCTGGCGCGCGGCGGCACGTGGCGCGAACCGTGCGCGCTCGCGCGCGAGGTGGAGACGCAGAAGGGCGTCACGCCGCCGCGCGTGTTCTCGCCGGGGGCGTGCTGGCTCGTCTCGGACATCCTCTCCGGCGACCAGCGTTCCCTGCGCGCGCTCGGGCACGCGGCCGACGTGAAGGTGCCGCGCTTCGCGTGGAAGACGGGGACGTCCTCCGCCTACCGCGACGCTTGGACGGTCGTGTGGAACCCGGAGTACGTGGTGGGGTTCTGGTGCGGACACAAGGAGGGCGGCTTCGGCGACACGTCGGTGGTGGGGGCGGTGGCCGCCGCGCCGTATGCGTGGGAGCTCGCGCGCGGGTTCTACCCGGGCAACGAGGGGCCGTGGTACGCGAAGCCGCCGGAGGTCGTCACGCGGGAAATCTGCGCCGAAAGCGGGTTTCCGGCCGCGCCGGAGTGTCCGAAACGCGAGGAGGGGCGTGCGCTGCAGGGCGCTTCCTCTCCCGCGCTCTGCACGCTGCACCGGCGCGGGGCGGGGGGCGAGGTGGTCACGCGCGGCGACGCTTTCGTCCGCGCGTTCACGGGGGAGGCGGCAAAGGCCGAGCGGCTCGCGATCCGCAAGCCGCAGGACGACGCCGAGTTCCATCTCGTGCCGGGTCTCGCGCAACAGCGGATCGTCTGCACCGTGGCGGGCAACGTGGAGGGCGGCGCGCTCTGGTGGTTCGTGGACGGCGCGCCTGTGGGCGAGACGGTTGGGAGCGCGCCGTTCGCATGGGAGCCAAGCCCTGGAGAGCACGTGATCTCCTGCGCCACGGCCGACGGCGTCACGGCGTCCGTGCGCGTGCGCGTGATCGCAGAAGGCCGCTGACGTTCCGTCGCTTTACGAGAAGCGCACGCGGTAGGCGTGGCCCTTGAAAGTCGCGCTGCACACGTACTGCATCGCCGTGGGCGAGAAGCGCTCCGCGAAGAAGTAGTGGAGGTGTCCGCAGAGGATCGCCTTGAGGAGTTTTTGCCACTTGATGAAGTCCTTCGTGGGGGCGTCCGCGCGCTGCTGCACGGCGCGGTGGCGCCATTCCTGCCCGGCGGGATAGGTCTTGCCGGCCTCGTAGGTGTCCACGAGCTCGTCCGGCGCGCCCGTCACGTAGGCGCACTTGTTGTTCGTGGCCTTCATCACGAAGTCGTAGAGCTTCGGGCCGTAGAAGGGCACGTGGCAGAGCATCACGATGGGCAGCCCTTTCTCCACCTCCGCCTTGAACAGCTCGTGCTGGCGCGCGGTGACGTTGTAGTACACGTCGTCGAGCGCGACGAAGTTCACGCCGTTCACGACGCGCGAGGCGAACGTGAGGTCGTTCGGGTAGGCGGACTGCACGCGCGCGTAGCTGGCCGCCTTGTACGCGGCGTCCTCCTTTGCTTCGCCCACGTATTGGCTGAACTCGTGGTTGCCGGAGCTCACGAACCAGTCGTGTCCGGCGAAGTGCCCCTCGGCCATGTCGAGGTTCGCGGCGCTCACGAAGTCGATGAGGTCGCCGGTGTGGATCAGCATCTCGCCGGCGGACTCGGCGGCGCGGATCGCCTCGTCGAGGTAGTGCTCGCCCCATGGGGCGAACGTGCGGTTCGCGGCGAGCGTGATCTTGCGGGCGTCGTCGCGCCTGTCCGCGCGCACGATGTGCGTGTCCGACACGTGCACGGCGCCGAACGGCTTCGACGCGCCGGCGGCGATCTCGATCGGCTTCAGCTCAAGCGGCGCGAGCGGGGCGCGCTTCGCCCACGCGGCGCGGGGCAGTTCGGCGGCGGCGAGCACGCCGGCGCCTAGGCGCAGGAAACTGCGGCGGGGGATGTTCGTCATGGAGGAGTTCCTTTCGGATGGCGTCACTTGGCGGGATGAGAGACGGCCTTCAGCACGGCGCGCGGCGCGGGCGGCGGCGTGGACTGCGTGCCCTGCAGCTGCTCGCGGGCCTTGCGCATCGCCTCGGCCATGCGCTTCTCGACGTTGCGGATCGTGAAGACGAGGTTCTCGCCGCGCGTGAGGTGCATGAGGCACACGCCCACCTCGCCCTGGAAGGTCGTGCCGTCCTTGCGGGTGCATTTCGCGTTGATGAGCACCTGGTGGTTGTTGTAGAGCGCGTCCTTCATCTGCTGGAAGATCTGCGGGCCGATGCCCTTGATCACGTCCGCCACCGGCATGTCCCACATCTCGTCGCGGTTGTACGCGAGCACGGGCGTCACGCGCGTGTTGCAGTCCACGATGTGGCCGTTCTGGTCCAGGATCAGCACGGCGTCGTACAGCCCGTTCATCAGCTGGTAGTAGAGCACCTTCTGGTTCGGCTGAGGGCGTATGAGCGTGGTGGCTGGCTCGAGCGGCGGCGACACGGGGCGTTCCGCGTTCGGCACGTCCGGCTGCAGCGGGGGCGGCGCGGGATGCGGCGCCACCGCCGGCGCGGCGGGCGCAGGCGCGGCGGCCGGTGCCGTAACCGGCGGTTCCGCACGGGGCGGGACTGCGGCAGGTGGCGCCGACTCAGGCTCTTCCTTTTTCCCAAACCAGAATTTCATCCGACTCTCTCTCTGCTCCGGGATGATGCGGCCATTTCGCCCGTTTTCCCAAAGCGCGATAATTTTAGCATAAAATTTCTGTTTGCGAAAGTCCAAATTGAATGGTAGAATAGAGACGCAAGCAAAGGCAGATTGGAGTTGCAGCAGAAAATGCAAGAGAGTAGGAGGAAAAGACCATGAACGACCATCGCCATGTCTACACGAAAAGCCGTCTGATCAAGGAATTGGCGTTCCGCGCCGGCATCAAGAAAATCGCGTCCCGCCAGATTCTGGAGGTGTTGGCGGAGATCATCAAGCGCGAGACGCCCAACGGCCCGTTCATCCTGCCGGGGCTCTGCAAGTTTGAGCTCGTGCCCCGGAAAGCCCGCCGCATCCGCAATCCGCGCACGGGCGAGTTGCTCATCATGCCGCCCCAGAAGGCGCTCAAGATCACCGCCGCCCGCTCGGCCAAACTCGCCATTGCGCCGCGCATTCCCGCCGTCCCGGCCGCGCTCTACGTACCGCCGGCCGAGGAGACGCCTGCGCCCGCAGCCGTTCCCGTACCCGTCCCGGCGCCAGCCGCCGAGCCTGCTGCCGCATCCGTTCCCGCTCCGGCGCCCGTAGACCAAACGCCGCCCGCGCCGGCTCCAGCGGTCGAACCCGCGCCCGCATCTGAACCCGTTGAGCAGCCGATTCCGGTGCAAGAGGCCACGCCAACACCGGCTCCGGCCGAAGAGCCCGCACCCGCTCCTGCGGCGGAACCCGCCCCTGCACCGACACCAGAGCCCACTCCGGCACAAGCCCCGGCCGAAGAACCCAAAACCGCTCCAACGGCGGAACCTGCAGCTGAACCAGCGCCAGAACCCGCGCCGGAGCCGTCCGCACCGGAGCCCGCTCCCGCGCCTGAGCCCGCGCAGGAGGAGCCGCAGGTGGATGCGATTTCGTTCAAGTGCCCGGGCTGCGGACAGGAAATCGAGGCGCCGGTTGATGCAATTGGACTCGACGCCGAATGCCCGATGTGCGGAAACATCGTCGTGGTGCCGGCGAAGTCGGAGCCCGGCACGATGTATGGTCCGTCCGTGGGCGACGCACCGAAGTCCACGGAACCCGTCGTCTCCGCGAAGGAGGCCGAGGAGATGGATCCCACGCAGCTCAAGAACCGCACGATTCGCATCGACGCGGAGGCGCTCGGTCTCGACGACCCGACGACTCCCGCGAAGAAGGAGCCGGTGGAGGAGAAGCTCATCTCGTTCTTCTGCCCCAACTGCCATCAGGAGATCGAGGCCACGGCGGACATGGCGGGCACGCCCGCCGAATGCCCCAACTGCGGCCTTACCTTCGAAGTGCCGTTCTTCTCCGAGGCCGGCTCGATCCACGACGAGCACCGCGCCGAGGAGGAGTCGAAGGCCTCGTACCAGGCGCAGAAGGGCAAGACCATGCGCATCGACCTGCCAGACGACTTCTAATTGAGGAACAGAGGGGATGAATTTTTGGCTTCCTGAAACTTTGTAAAATAAATATCGTCTTTGCATCGTCTCTATCTGTGTTGACGCCATGGTGGCGTCGGCGAATAAGCGGCGGAATCGTCGCGAAAGGAAAAAAGAGATGAAGAAATTGATGATGATGGCTGTTGCCGTGCTCTGCTGTGCGGCGATGGCCCAAGAGTCCGAGCGCAGAGGTCCCCGTCCGGAAGGCCCCCATGGTGGAATGCGGCACCACGAGATCGGCATGGATCCGATCGTGTTTGCCATCGGCCGTCCCCAGTTCGCGGAGAAGCTCGGCCTTTCCGACGAACAGAAGACGAAACTTAAAGACGTTGCCGACCGCGTGAAGGGCGGACGCGACAACATGAAGAGGGTCCGCGAGGCCACGATGCGCCAGATCGAGCTGATGAAGGCGGAGAAGATCGACGAGGCCGCCGTGATGAAGTCCATTGACGAGGTCTTCGATCTGCGCAAGCAGATGGCGAAGGAGCAGGTCAAGCGGGTGATCGAGATCAAGTCGATCCTCACGCCGGAGCAAATAGCCAAGGCGCGCGAGGAGATGAAGAAGTCGTTCGGGGAACGTGGTCCCCGCGGTCCGCATCGCGGCGGCAAGGGCAGAGGCCCCCGCGGCGGCGGCGCGGCCGACGCGAAGTAAGGCGGCATGGAGGAGGACGCCCAGCTCCTCTTTGCATACGCGCGCCGCGGGGACGTCCAGTCTCTCGCGGCGCTCGTCCGCCGCCACGCCACCTGGATGCAGGCCCTTTTGCGCGGCATGCTCCCCGTGGCGGCGGACGTCGACGACGTCTTTCAGGAGACGTGGATGCGGGTCGTCCGGGCCGCTTCCAGCTACCGCGGCGGCCGGGTGAGGCCCTATCTCGCAACCGTCGCACGTTCTGCCGCGATCGACCACATGCGCCGCGCGCGCATGACGGTGAGCCTTGACGACGAGGATGGCGAGGGCGCTGCGGCCGCGGCGTCGGTTGTGGACGAAGGACCGTATCCGGACGAGGCGTTCGAGTCGCGTTCGACGTCCGAGGACGTCCGGCAGGCGATCCGCGTGCTGCCGGAGGGGCCTCGGCAGGTGCTGTTGCTGCGCATCGAAGGCGACATGTCGTTCAAGGAAATCGCCGAGGAGATGTCGATTCCGCTTGGGACGGCGCTGACGTGGATGCGGACGGCCACGCGGAAGCTCAGGGATCTGCTAGGAGGCATGAAATGAAGGAAGATGGCAAGTTGATTGATTTTCTGACGAAGCGACTGGAGGGGAATGCCTCCGGAGATCCGCCGCGTCTTGACGCGATCTTGCGCGAGGCGACCGCGTGCGCGCGCGCTCGTTCGCGTGTGCGCCGCTTGCACATGTGCATCTGGGGCGGGGCGTTGGCCGCGGCCGCACTGGCCGTCATCTGCATCTTCTCCGTTCATGTCCAACCGCATCCGCTGCCGTCCGAAGGTGACGCCGTACGGGAAGTCGCATCCCAGAAGGCCTCGTCCAATGATGTCGTGGCCGACGTAATCGACATCCTGCGCACCGTTGACGGCGACGATCTGGAAGAAGATGAGACGTCCGAGGTGGAGATTCTGCTTGCGTGGCAGGACGCACCATACGAAAACGCGGTTTCCGGGCTTTTCTCAGAGAATTAGCCTCCTGTTCACAACCGGTAGACAACCTTTAGACAACCGTTGACAACGCGGCCGCTCCCGTGGGCGGCCGTTTTGCTATACTTCTTCCCATGTCCGAACAACTTAGAACACTTCCCCACAGCGCGGAGGCCGAACGCGGGATCATCGGGTCGATCCTGCTCGACACGACGATGGGCGACGACGCCCGCGTGCTCGACCTCTGTCAGGCGCGCGGACTCACGCCCGAGTCCTTCTACGAACCGCGCAACCGCATTTTCTTCGAGACCTTCCGCGAGATGAGCGGCACGTCCGTGCCGATCGACGCGGTCACGCTCACGGACCGCCTGCGCGCGACCGGTCGCCTCGAGCAGGTCGGCGGCGTGGCCGCCATCCAGGCGCTCGTGGACAACACGCCCACCTCCGCGCACGCCGAGTACTATATTGACATCGTCCGCCAGAAGCACCTCCTGCGCACGATGATCCAGCGTTCCCGCGAGACGGAGGCGCGCTGCTTCGACGAGGCGCAGGCCTCGAACGCGGACATCCTCCTCGGCGAGGTCGAGAAAAACTTCCTTGAAATCGGCGGCGCGAGCAGCGTGCGCATGGACTGGAAGCTCGCCGTCGAGAACACCCTCAAGGCCATGGACCGCCTCTTCGACGGCGGCGCCGGCCAGTTCGACGGGCTCTCCACCGGCTTCAAGTACCTCGACGAGAAGCTGATGGGCCTGAAGGGCGGCGACATGATCGTGGTCGCGGCCCGCCCCTCCGTGGGCAAGACATCCCTCGCCATGAACATCGCCGAGTGCATCGCGATGGGCCAGGACATCAACGGCATGCCCACCCGCTGCGACAACGGCAAGAAACATCCCGTCCTCATCTTCTCCCTCGAAATGAGCACCGAGTCGCTCGCGAAGCGCATGCTCGCCGGCCGCGCCGGCGTGAACACGTGGCGCCTCCAGCGCGGACTCATGGCGCGCGAGGAGCGCATCGACGCGAGCCAGCGCCTGATGTCCGCCGCCAACGCCCTCCGCGACGCGCCGATCTTCATCGACGACACGAGCGCGCTCGACGTCTCGGACATGCGCGCCCGCGCGCGCCGCATGAAGCGCACGCACGGCATCGAGCTCATCGTGATCGACTACCTCCAGCTCTGCAACTGCCGCGAGTACGCCCGCCAGGGCCGTCAGCTCGAGACCTCGCGCATCTCCGGCCAGATCAAGGCGATGGCGAAGGAGCTCAAGGTGCCGGTGATCGTCCTCTCCCAGCTCTCCCGCGGCAACGAGCAGCGCGGCGACAAGGACGAAACGCCGAAGCTCTCCGACCTCCGCGACTCCGGCGCGATCGAGCAGGACGCCGACGTGGTGTTCCTTCTCCGCCGCCCGTGCCGGTCGAAGACCGCCCAGTGGCACGACGACGAACTGCTCGCGATCGTGGACGTGGCCAAGCACCGCAACGGCGAGACGGGCGAGGTGGACCTCAACTTCTTCAAGGAGGGCACGCGCTTCGGCGACCGCAAGCCCGGCACGCGCGGACAGTCCCAGACGGACTCCGAAACCGCCGAGGCCGACGCCGCCACGTCCCAGGAGGTGCTCGAAGCGCCCATTGACGCGCCCGCCGCGGATCCGGTCCCCGTTTCGCTCGTCCAGGACCTCATGATCTAGGAGCCGCCATGCTGCATGTCGTCGCCACGCCCATCGGGAACCTCGGGGACCTCACGCCGCGCGCGCAGGAGGCGCTGAAGGGCGCCTCGCTCATCGCCTGCGAGGACACGCGCCGCACCTGGCAGCTCCTCTCGCACTTCGGCATTCCGCGTCCGGAGATGATCAGCTACCGCCAGGGCAACGAGGACCGCGTGTCCCGCACCGTGATCGACGCCGTGAACGCCGGACGCGAGGTGGTGCTCGTCTCGGACGGCGGCTACCCTGCGATTTCGGACCCCGGCTACCGCCTCGTGCGCCTCTGCGCGCAGGAGAACGTGCCGTTCGACGTCCTCCCCGGCGCAAGCGCCGTGAACGTGGCGCTCGTCCTGAGCGGACTCCCCACGAGCTCCTTCACGTTCAAGGGCTTCCCGCCGCGCGGACCCGGCGCGCTCCGCAACTGGTTCGCGGCCGAGAAGGAACTGCCGCACACGCTCATCGGCTTTGAATCGCCGTTCCGCATCGGCCCCACGCTGCAGGCGGCCTACGAGGTGTTCGGCGACCGCGAGGCGGCGGTCTGCATCGAGCTCACGAAGATGCACGAGCGCGTGTCGCGCGGCTACCTCTCGGACCTCGCCGCGCAGTTCAAGGACGCGAAGGTGAAGGGCGAAGTCGCTTTTGTGATCGCCGGCGCGAACCCGAAGTTCACGAGAGACGTTGAATCGACCAGTGGAAGAGGTTGGACATGAGACATGAGACGAGAGACCTGAGACGAGCGGGACAAGAGACCTGAGACCTGAGACCTGCAAGTCTCATGTCTCATGTCTCAGGTCCCACCCCTGCAAGTCTCATGTCTCATGTCTCAGGTCTCTCCACCTCTCCACCAATCACGAGAAAGAAAAGGAATTGTTGAGATGAAGAAAATCGCATTTGCCCTGGCCCTTGCGGCCGCTGGTGCCGTCACGGCCGCGCCGCAGGCGGAGATTGACGCCGCGATCGCGCGCGGCGTGAAGTATTTGCTCGCCCAGCAGTCGGCGGACGGCTCGTTCAGCGACCCGCACATGCCGGCGCTCACGGGCCTGCCGCTCTGGGCGCTCGTGAAGGGCGGCGAAGGCAAGGGCGAGGCCGCGAAGAAGGCCGCGCAGTTCGTGCTGGGCACGCAGCGTCCCGACGGCGGCTTCTACGTGCCGAAGCCCGGACGCGGCGGCAGCGGGCTCGGCAACTACAATACGAGCGTGTGCGTGAGCGCGCTGTACGAGAGCGGCCTCGCGCCGAATCGCGCGATCCTCGACGCGCGCACCTACATCGCCGGCAGCCAGCTGACGGGCGACGACACGATGGCCGGCGGCTTTGGCTATGACCGCGTCTCGCGCCGGCGCTACGCCGACCTCTCCAACACCTCCTACGCGCTCGACGCGATGCGCCGCACCGAGGGCGTGGAGGAGTTCCGCCCCAAGGGCGAGGCCAAGGCCGACCTCAACTGGGACAAGGCGCTCGCCTTCGTCGAACACCTCCAGGCGAAGGACGGCCCGCGCGCCGGCGGAGCGGCCTACAACGACCGCACGCCGCAGGGCGGACTCGCCACGAACGCCACGGGACGCGTCCAGCTCCGCGCCTACGGCTCGATGAGCTACGCGGCCGTTCTCTCCATGTGCCACGCGAAGCTCACGCGCAACGACCCGCGCGTGAAGAGCGCGCTCGACTACTGCTCGAAGTTCTGGACCGTGGACGAGAACCCCGGCATGGGCAGCCAGGGCCTCTATTACTACTACGACATCCTCGCCCGCGCCCTCTCCGTGGCGGGCGTGGACGTGCTGGTGCAGCCCGACGGGCGGAAGGTGGATTGGAAGGAGGAGCTTGCGGCGAAGCTGCTGAAGCTCCAGCAGAAGGACGGCAGCTGGGTGAACGACAACAACCGCTTCTGGGAGAACGACCCCGTGCTGGTCACTTCATTCGCGATCCTGACGCTCTCCCTTTGCAAGTAGGTGGGGCGGGAGGGTCGCGCTCCGTCGCGACCGGTGGGGCGAGGCGTCCCGCCGAGCCGCCGTCCCCCAGATGGCCGCGACGGGGCGCGGCCCTCCCGTGGTGGGGCGAGCCCTCCGGGCGAGCCGCCGCCAACTGGAAACGCCGCGCATCCACATTCCCACCGCGCGCAAAACTTCAATTTCCCAAGATCACGCTTGCGTTGGGTGGGGGAATGTGGCATACTATTTTCGTCTAGCCTCTCAAAGGCGAGATAGCAGATTACACGCGCTGCGGTAGGGGCACGCGTCCCGCGTGACCGCAATCGCAGCATTTTGCGAGGTGTCAATGAAGAGTTTAGGAGATTTGCCATGCCTTATGCAGCAGTAAAAGACAAAGTGGACGAAATATCCCCGCAGTATCGCGAGGAGTTGCTGGCTTTTTTGGATTTCCTGATCTTTAGGCAAAAACAGGCAACGACTTCGGAGGGTACAGTGTCATCTCATGTTACTGCAGATGCTCCACGACGCCATGCCGGGGGAATTACAGGCGAGTTCTACATGGCGCCAGATTTCGATGAACCGCTAGAATGTTTCAAGGAGTACATGTGATGTACTTGCTCGACACGCATGCAATGCTTTGGTATCTGCGTGATTCGCCTGAACTTTCCGCATCGGCACATGCCCTGATAGACAATGCGGAATATGTTGCGGTCAGTATCGCCTCCTTCTGGGAAATCGCCATCAAGCAGTGCATCGGCAAGATGACAATTATCACGCGGGATAGGATAATCCCGCAATACCCTGTACCGACGATCTGGTAGTTTTGTCCGGCCACGCAACGGGTTTTACGGGAGACGATTCCGGAAGGGCGCACGTGACCGCCGCGCATCCACATTCTCACCGCGCGCAAAACTTCAATTCCCAAGCTCCCCACTTGTTTTGAGTGGGGGAATGTGGTATCATTTTCAACGCATGAAACCTCAAACAAGGCAGATTCAGCATGGCGGGGAGGCCGTGCAAAGCCAGGTAGGGCGAGGCGTCCCGCCGAGCCGGGTGGGGCGAGGCGTCCCGCCGAGCCGTAGCGGCTCGCCCGGAGGGCTCGCCCCACCTGTTGGGTGAGCCGCAAGGTAGGGCGAGGCGTCCCGCCGAGCCGGGCGAGCCGCAAACAGAAAGAACCAATTTGAAAGGAAAAGCAAAATGAAAGCAAAACTGATGATAATGGGCGTCGTCGCCGCGGTGGCGGTGGGCGCGATGGCGGAGATCACCAACACCGTGAAGGTGACGAAGTTCCACCAGTCGTATCCCTACTCGGGCAAGGCGACGGTCGAATACACGGTGGGCGGGACGCTCCCCGCGAACGCCGTCGCCGAGATCACGATCAACACGGATGACGCGAGCGCGACCTTCACACAGAGAAACATTGTAGCGGGCGCGAATTCGCATGTGATCGACTTCGCCTCGTCTTTCGGCGGCGCGCTGTTGCTCACCAACGCGTCATTCGTTGTGACAATCGGGCTCGGCGGCGTGCAGCTGTGGGAGGGCGGCCCGTACTGGGCGGAGTGCAACGTGGGCGCTTCGAAGCCGGAGGAATACGGCTACTACTTCTGGTGGGGCGACACGGTGGGCTACAAGCGCGAGAACAACAAGTGGGTTGCTACCGACGGCTCATCGGCGAACTTCTCGTTTAGTAGAAGCAACACGCCGACCTACGACATGAGCATTGCCACGCTGAAGAACGACGGCTGGATCACGGAGGGCGGCGTCCTCGCGCCGGCGCATGACGCGGCGCACGTCCATTGGGGCGGCAGTTGGCGCATGCCGACGTATCAGGAACTCTCCGACCTCGCCGGCAAATGTGACTGGACGTGGACTACGCAGAACGGCGTCCAAGGGTATCTCGTCAAGGGCCGAGGTGCGTACGCCTCCGCGAGCATCTTCCTCCCCTGCGTCGGCTACGGCGGCGGGACTTCGCTCAGCGATTCCGGTTCGTACGGCTACTACTGGTCGTCCGTCCCGTACTCGGACTACGACTACGCCTACGGGTTGGACTTCTACTCGGGCTACCACTACACGTACGACGACAGCCGCTACTACGGGCGGTCTGTTCGTCCTGTCCAAGGGTTCACCGAATAGCGAACGAAGTGAGCGCATTCAATTCTTTAGTTCTTTAATTCTTTCTTCCCGTATGGCGTCGATAGAGCAGGTCGTCAAGTTTCCTCCGGGTGAGCAGTGGGGCGAAGGTGGGGCGAGCCCTCTGGGCGAGCCGCTTGGTGGGGCGAGGCGTCCCGCCGAGCCGCGGCGGCTCGCCGAGGACGGCTCGCCCCACCCTGGGCGGCTCGCCCCACCCGGCTCACCCGGAGGGTTCGCCCTACCGGTACGTCGGAAGCTTCCGCACGGGTTGCCGCCATTTCCGGTTCAGGGCCCCATTGTCCAGTTTGTGACGGTCAATGCGGCGGAGAGAGGCGGAAAGCCTTTTCTTGCTGTTGCAGAAAAGATACTCGCCGCAGCGAAATTCTACCACGAACATGGAAGATGGTTTTTGTACCTTTTCCTGATCATGCCAGATCATTTGCACATGCTTGCGACTTTCCCGCCCGGAAACTGCAAGGCGACTTGTGGATCGTGGAAGGGGTTTTTGAGGAAAACGGCAGGCATCCGCTTTCAAAGCGATTGTTTTGAGCACCGCATCAGGAATGAGAGCGAGCTTGCCGAAAAGTGGCATTACATTCGTGAGAATCCAGTCCGCAAGGGGCTGGTTGGCCTGCAGGACGAATGGCGCTATTGGATTGCATTCAATCCGGTGACCGGACGGCAGACAGGTGGGGCGACAGGTGGGGCGAGGCGTCCCGCCGAGCCGGGTAGGGCGAACCCTCTGGGTGAGCCGCATGGAGAAGGTGGGGCGAGGCGTCCCGCCGAGCCGCGGCTCGCCGAGGACGGCTCGCCCCACCCTGGGCGGCTCGCCGAGGACGGCTCGCCCCACCCTGGGCGACTCGCCGGGGACGGCTCGCCCCACCCTGTAAGTGAACCCCACCATTTAAAAGGAGAAGAACAATGAGAAAGTTGAGAGTTTTGAGTTGTAAATTGGCCGTGGCGGCGTTGCTGCTGCTGGTGGGGCGAGCCGTCCCCGGCGAGCCGCTGGCGCGGCAGTACGGCGCGTTCGGCATCGTCACGTACGACCTGCCGCCCGTCTCGGAAACGCAAACGACGCCGGTTCCGGTTCCGTATGCGTGGCTGCGGGCGCACGTTCCGAGCGTGGTCGACGAGTATGAGGCGTACGAGGCGGCCGCGAAGGCGATGGCGGCGAACGGGCGTCCGGTGTGGGCGTGCTACGCGCTGGGGCTTGACCCGCAGGATGCGGCGAGCGACTTCCGGATCGCGTCGTTCCCGATGAAGGCGGATGGCACGCCGGACTTCGCGAACGTCGCGTTCGATCCGCCGAAGGCGCAGTGGAACGTGCCGGACGCGCCGGTGACGTGGAAGGGCGCGGCGACGCTGGAGGGATCGTGGGGGACGGTGACGGAGGAGGTAGGGCGAGGCGTCTCGCCGAGCCGCGGCGGCTCGCCGGGGACGGCTCTCCCCACCATGCAGTTCTTCAAGGCGGTGGTCTTTGGCGATGCGGACGACGATCTCGGCGGCGTGCAGTCTGTTCGTCCTGTGCGAGACGCCGAATAGCGCGCGAATTGCGCGGCTCGCCGGGGACGGCTCGCCCCACCATGCGGCTCGCCGGGACGGCTCGCCCCACCTTACGGCCGCGACGGAGCGCGGCCCTCCCGGGGGCGGATTTGTGGTATACTATGTGCGCCATGCGTAAAACGACTTTGCAGTACCGCGTGCCGTATGCGGACACCGACCAGATGGGCGTTGTCTACTACGGCAACTACCTCACCATCTTCGAGCGCGCGCGCAACGAGCTGATGCGCGCCTGCGGCTACACCTACAAGCAGTGTGAGGCGGAAGGGTGGATGCTCCCCGTCACCCACGCGGAGGTGAACTACCACCGCCCCGCCCGCTACGACGACCTGCTGGAGGTCACGGCCTGGTGCAGCAGCCACAAGGGCGTGCGCCTCGAGATCACCTGCGAGGTGCGCGTGAACGGCGAATTGCTCGTGGATGGCTTCACGCGCCACTGCTTCGTGTCGACTACGAGTTTCAGGCCCATCCCCCCGCCCGAGAAGTTCCTCGCGATCCTCGACTCCTGACGGGAGGGTCGCGCTCCTGCGCGACCGCCGCCGCCACACATGCCGGGATTGTGGTATAATGCTTGCAACACCCAAACAGGAAGGAATGACAAGATGCAGAGAAGATCGTTCTTGAAAGGACTGGCCTGCGCATGCGCGGCGGGGCCGCTGCTCCGGAGCGAAACGCTGTTCGGCGCGGAATGCCCGGACGGCACGCTCGTGCGCTTCGGCATGGTCACGGACCTCCACTACGCGGACATCCCGATGGGACCGTGTCTGCCGCCGGTGGGCGACCGCTACTACCGCGAGTCGTGTCGCAAGCTGCAGGAGGCCGTGGACGTGATGAACCGCGTGAAGCCCGACTTCTTCATCGAGCTCGGCGACTTCAAGGACCTCACGGGCGGACGCGAGCAGACGCTCGCCTGCCTCGACGCGATCGAGCGCACGTTCGCCGGCTTCAACGGCGACCGCTTCCACGTGCTCGGCAACCACGACTTCGACTGCCTCACGCTCGAGGACTACCTCTCCCACGTCCACAACGCGGGGCAGGCGCAGACGCTGCCGAACTACTCTTTCACGCGCAAGGGCGTGACGTTCATCGTGTTGGACGCCTGCTACGACTCCCAGATGCGCCACTACTCGCGCAACAACCCCTGGGACGACGCGAACGTGCCGCCCGAGGAGCTTGCGTGGCTCGAAGGCGAGCTCGCGCGCGCCCCCGGTCCCGTCATCGTGTTCTGCCACCAGCGCATCGACCCCAGGGCCTGGGCGCAGCACGAGGTGAAGAACTCCGCGGACGTCCGCGCCGTCCTCGAGAAGTCCGGCAAAGTGAAGGCCGTCTTCACGGGCCACGAGCACTTCGGCGGCGTGAATCTCATCCGCGGCATCCCCTACTACTCGCTCCGCGCACTCGTGGTGGGAACGGGCGAGGAGGAGAACAGCTACGCCGTGGCCTCGCTCGGCGTGGACGGAACGATTTGCGTGAAGGGCTGGCGCAAGGCGGAGACCGCGCGTTGGCCGAAGAAAGGATGAACGACATGAAGAAGATTGCATGTGCCTTGGCGGCCGCTGTGGCGGCGGGGGCGTGGGCCGAGACGCTGTGGCCCGGTTCGGACACCGTGATGCGCGCGCAGAGCGACTCGTCGATCACCACGCTCGCCGACGGCGCGGTGTCGGTGAAGACCGGCGTGAAGGCCAGCTGGCCGGGCGTGCGCATGGACTTCGCGAAGGGCGAGGCCGACCTCTCGCGCTTCGGGCGCTTCGTGGTGGCGGTGAGCAACACGACCGAGGAGACGCGCACCGTGCACCTCAGCGAAGCTCGAGGGCATGAACGGACGCCCCGCCGCGCTCGACGACGCCGGCGGCGGCTTCAACATCCGCCACACGACCTCCTTCCACATCTTCTTCTGCCAGGACGGCGTGGCGAGCGGCTTCAGCGTGCTGCGCGTGACGGCCGACGGCGTGGGCGTGCCGCCTCCGAAGGTGCTGCCCGCGAAGACGTTCCTGCCGTTCGTGGACCGCTTCGGGCAGTTCATGCACGACGACTGGCCGGGCAAGGTGCACGACGAGGCCGAGCTCGCGCGCACGAAGGTGGACGAGGACGCCTGGCTCGCGAAGAACGGCGCCACGCCCATCCCCGAGGCCGACCGCTTCGGCGGCTGGGCGGGAGGTCCGCAGCTCAAGGCGACGGGCTTCTTCCGCACGGAGAAGGTGAACGGCAAGTGGTGGCTCGTCGACCCCGACGGGCGGCTCTTCTTCTCGCACGGCGTCGACTGCGTGGGGATCGGCAACGGCACCACCGGCATCGGCTTCCGCGAAAAGTACTTCTCGTGGTTGCCCGCGAAGGACGATCCGGCGTTCGGCGGGTTCTGGGGCACGTGCACCTGGCCGGCCGCGCACAATTTCTACAAGGACCCCGCGCACATCCCCTACGACACGTTCAGCTTCGCGAACGCCAACCTGCGCCGCAAGTACGGCGAAGGGTGGAAGGCCGAGTACATCGACCGCGCACACCGGCGTCTCCGCGCGTGGGGTCTTAACACGATTGCGAACTGGAGCTGGTCCGAGATCTACTCGCTTGACCGCACGCCGTACACGCTCTGCCTCGGCACGTACGGCACGCCGCGTCTGAAGGACTCCAAGGGCTGGTGGGGCGCGCTGCCCGACCCGTTCAACCCGGAGTTCGAGAAGAAATTCCGCGAACGTGCCCGCAACGCCGCGAAGACCATGCGCGACGACCCGTGGTGCGTGGGCGTGTTCGTGGATAACGAACTCTCCTGGAACGGCGAGGAGCGCATGAAGGACGTTGCCGAGAAATACTTCAGCACCATCCGCCGCGTGCTCAAGGAGGAATTGCCCAACCACCTCTACCTCGGCTGCCGCATCGCGTGGGGCACGGACGTGATCTACCGCGCGGCCGCGCGCCACTGCGACGTGGTGAGCGTGAACATCTACAACCGGCGTCCCGTCAAGGACCTCCCGCCCGACGCCGAGGACAAGCCGATGATCAACGGCGAGTTCACCAGGACGAGCGCGCGCAGTGCTACCGCGACTTCGTGAACGCCTGCCTCGACCATCCGCGCTTCGTGGGCACGCACTGGTT
Organism: uncultured Lentisphaerota bacterium; assembly: GCA_900320225.1. GTDB lineage: Bacteria > Verrucomicrobiota > Kiritimatiellia > RFP12 > UBA1067 > RUG572. The sequence continues at coordinate 5,651 of ONRL01000037.1, read as the reverse complement.
CCAGTGGCAGGACCAGGCGCTCACCGGCCGCAGCGACGGCGAAAACTACCAGATCGGCTTCCTGAACGTGGCCGACGTGCCGTATCCCGAGCTCGTGCAGGCCGCGCGCGACGTGGCAGCCTCCATGTACAGGAGGCGCTATGGCCGCTGAGCGCGGGGTCGTGATCATCGGCACCGGGCTCATCGCCCGGTTCCACGAGGAGGCCGTGGCGCAGATTCCGGGTCTGCGCGTGGTGGCGAAGTGCCGTCGCACGGACGACTGGGACGCCGCGCTGGCGCAGCCCGGCGTGGGGCTCTGCCTCGTGGCGAACGCGAGCGGCGCGCACGACGCGGCCGTGTTCGCCGCGGCGCGCCACGGCGTGCCGGTGCTCGTGGAGAAGCCGATCGCCATCACCACGGCGCGCGTCGACGCGATGATCGCCGCGTGCGAGGCGGCGAAGGTGCCGCTCGGATGCATCTTCCAGACACGCTGGAGCGACGAGTTCGCGCGCCTGCGCAAGGCCGTTGATTCCGGCGAGCTGGGGCGTCTCACCTACGCGGCCGTGCAGGTGCCCTGGTGGCGCGACGACGAATACTACACCAAATCCGACTGGCACGGCACGAAGGAGATGGACGGTGGCGGCGCGCTCATCAACCAGGCGATTCACATGGTGGACTGGCTCGTGGCGCTCACGCCGCCCGTCGCGGAGGTGAAGGCGTTCGCGGGCGCGCTCGCGCATCCGATCGAGACGGAGGACACCGTGAGCGCGGCACTCCGCTTCGAGGGTGGCGCGCTCGGCGGCGTGTACGCCACCACCGCATCCTATCCGGGCCGTCCGAAGCGTATTGAGCTGACGGGCACGAAGGGCACCATCGTCATTGAGGATGCCGTCTGCGGCAGCTCCAACGCAGGTGCCATCCCCGTCGAACACCACCGCCGCGCGATTGCCGCGTTCGTCGAGTCGCTTGACGGCGGCGCGCCGTATCCGATCGACGGACATGAGGCGCGGAAGTCCGTGGACCTCATCGAACGCATCTACCGCGACGCTGGCGCCGTTTGATCCGCAGTTCGCGCTTGATTCGGCGAACGGGAAAATGCTAAAATGGGAGCATGAAAAACATGCAGAGACGCTCATTCCTCAAGTTCTCGGCGGCCGCTGCTGCGGCACCGCTCTTCACCATCGGCGGTACGGCCGCCACGGGAGGGTCGCGCTCCTGCGCGACCGACCGCAAGATACGGCTCGGACTCATCGGCTGCGGCGGGCGCATGGGACTCTCCACGCGCTACGGCATCCTCAACGGCTTCTGCGACGATTGCGAGATCGTCTGCATGGCCGAGCCCGATCCCTCGCGCTGGGACAAGATCCGCGCCGTGGTGAAGGCGCACCAGCCCGCGACGGACGTCTCGAAGATTGCGACTTTCTACGATTACCGCGAGATGCTGGAGAAGTTCGGCGGCTCGCTCGACGCCGTGGCGATCGCGACACCCAACCACCACCACGCGCCGGCCGCGCTGCTCGCAATGCGGAAGGGCCTGCACGTGTACGTGGAGAAGCCGATGGCGCTCACCGTGGCGGAGGTGAAGCTCATGCGCGCTGCCGCCAAGAAGTACGGCGTGATCGGCCAGGTGGGCAACCACGGGCACTCCGAGGAGGGCATGCGCCGTCTCGTGGAGTACATCCGCGCCGGCGCGATCGGGCAGGTGCGCGAGGTGTGGAGCTTCGACGACCGCCTCAACGCGATGCTGGCGCGTCCGCCGAAGGCCGAGCCGCCCGCGGGCATGGACTGGGACGCCTGGTGCGGTCCCGCGCCCGTGTGCGACTACTACGCGCCGGACGAACATCACCACGGGATGCATCCGCACGACTGGCACGACTGGATCGGCTACGGCAACGGGTCGATCGGCAACATGGGCACGCACATCATCGACCCCGTGTTCTGGGCGCTCGCGCTCGACACGGTCCATCCCGAGAGCGTCGAGGCGAAGCGCGCGGAGTGGGGCTGCCCGGGTAGCTGGACGTGGTCCACCGAGGTGGAGTGGAAATACCCCGCGCGCCCGGGCATGGACCCCGTGACGCTCCATTGGTTCGACGGCACGAAGCCGGGCATCCCTTACGACAACAAGCACGTCAACAAGATCGGCGTGTGCCTGAAGCGCGAGTTCCAGCACCTGCCGCCGATGGTCGAGGAGATGGAGCGCAAGTACGGACAGAACCTCGGCTGCCTTGGCTCGCTCTTCATCGGCGAGAAGGGGATGATCCGCATCGGGCCGCACGGCGACGGACTCGTGTTCGGCCCGAAGGAGATCTACAAACACCGCCCGCCGAAGCTCTTCCCGCGCGAGAAGAAGATGACGCACCAGGCGGACTGGATCCGCGCAATCCGCAACCCCGAGCGGAACTGCGGCTGCAACTTCGAGTATTCCGCCCCGCTCGCGGAAACGGTCCTTCTCGGCAACGTCGCGCCGCGTGCGGGCGTGGGGAAGAAACTCCTCTGGGACGGCACGCGCATCACGAACGATGCCGCCGCAAACGCCTTCCTCACCACGACCTACCGTAAGGGCTGGGAGCTGACAGTCTAATAAGTGGTCAGATATTGCCCGTTAAATCATCTGTAAACATCTAACAGATAAAATCTAGCCAGTTGACTTGGCTAATATGTTTTGGTAAACTCTCGTCGTTCGGTACGGAGAGACTTGATTATGTTGCGAGGTACCAAGAAAGAAATCTTGAAGAAGATGGGCGAGTCGTTGCGGGCGCGGCGGCTCTTCCTCAACCTCACGCGCGAGGTCGCCGCCGCGCAGAGCGGCATTTCCGTTTCAACGGTCAAGAACATTGAAAGCGGACGTGGCGGTTCCATGTGGGCGTTGGTGTCGCTTTGCCGCACGTACGGACACACGAACTGGGTTCATGAGCTGGCGCCCGAAGAACAGATCGACCATCAGATTGCGCTCATCACGCACACGGAACGCAAACGGGCGTCGCGCGTCAAAAAGGAGGGAAGCCATGTATAAACGCGTGATGGCCGTGGATGTGTTTCTGTGGGGACGGCATGTCGGCAAGATTGCGCCCGACTTCGGTTCGTACTACCAGTTCCAGTATGATGCCGATTTCGTCCGTTCCGGCATCCAGATCGCGCCCATCATGATGCCGTTGTCCACCGACATTTACAAAGCCTCTCTTTTTGACCTCCCCAAAGGAACCTTTAACGGAATGCCTGGTGTGTTCGCCGATTCGCTTCCGGATTCGTTCGGAAATGCGCTCATCGACAAGTGGATGGACGAGCAGAAAATTCCGAAATCCATCGTCTCGACGCTTGACCGTCTGGCCTATGTGGGGAAACGCGGCATGGGCGCCTTGACTTACGAGCCCAGCAAGGGGCCGAATGCGGACAACCCCTCTGCCATCGAGATGCGTCAGCTCGTCGAGGAGGCCCGAAGGGCGCTGAACGGTCAGCTGTTGGCGGATACGGGACCAGATGCCTTGCGGCAGATACTGAGGATTGGAATATCCGCCGGCGGGGCGCAGGCAAAGGCGGTGATTGGCTGGAACCGGGAGACCGACTCGTTCCTGACAGGAGACGGCGAGCTCCCGCCCGGCTACGAGCATTGGCTCATCAAGTTCACGCCGCGCGCGATCCCCTCCGCCGGCGAGGAGGAGTATGCGGTCTATCTCAAGGCGCGCGCGGCGGGCATTCAGATGAGCGAGTGCCGCCTTTACGAACTGGACGGCGTCAAGCATTTCATGACGAGGCGGTTCGACCGGGAGGGAAGCCGACGGTATCTGGTGCAGACGCTGTGCGCCCTCCAGCACCTGCCGTCGGGCGGACCGCGCGAACTCTACTCGTATGACGTCCTGTTTGAGACGGCAGACGCGCTGGGGCTGGGCTATGAGGCGAGGGAGGAGATTTTCCGGCGGATGGCGTTCAACGTGTACAACAAGGAGATGGACGACCATACGAAGAATTTCTCGTTCATGATGCGCGAGGGCGGCCGGTGGGAACTGGCCCCGGCCTACGACCTGACGGGCTGCCATTTCTCCGCAGACGATCCGAACTGGAGCGATTGGCAGAACCAGCACGCATTGGCCGTCAACGGCAAGTTCTCCCGCATCACGGACGACGACATCCTGACCGTCGGCGAGCGCTACGGCGTCGGCACGGCCCCAAAAGTGCTCGCGCGCGTCAAAGAGGTGTTCCACGAACAGACGACGTAGGTGTCCCAGCCATGCCGCAAAAGACGATAATCCCGTTCGTGTCGCTGCCGACGTACCCGGTTGATTCCGAGGTGATGGTCGTCGATCTGACGAAGGACGGCCTGCCGTTCATCCCCGTTCTCGGCGATGCGCACTACAGCCGTCCCGGCGACGGCACAGTTCCGCATGTCCATCCCGGCATGATCGAGATCCTCTTCTGCCGGCGCGGCGAGGAGCTGTCCTTCGACTGCGCGGGCGAGGTGGTGCCGTTCCGGGTGGGCGACGTGTTCGTGGCGCAGCCGGAGACGCCGCATTTCCTGCGGAAGTACCCCAAAAGCCTCGCGATGCACTGGCTGTGGATCCGCCTTCCGCGCGCGAGGGAGACGGTGGCGGGACTCTCTCCCGCCGAGACGCGCTGGCTGGTCGCGCGCCTGCGTGCGCTGCCCGTGCGCCTTGCGGGCGGCGCCGAGGTCGGCCGCGCCTTCCGCCACCTTTGGCAGGTCTACGACACGGCGAAGGAGCGCACGTCGCGTCGGCTGCTCCTGCGCGAGGCGGTTCTGCACCTCCTCATGCTGCTGATCGACTCGCCGAGCGCGAACCGTCCGGAGCGCGACGACGACGTGATCGAGTCGCTTATGGCCGAGATGCGCAACGAGCCCGCACGCGACTGGACGATCGACGAGATGACGCGCCGGGCCGCGATGTCCGCGCCGAAGCTCAACCTCCTCTTCAAGCGCAAGACGGGCATCCCGCCGCATGCGTTCCTCGTCTCGTGCCGCATGGCGGCGGCGAAGGAGCAACTGGCCTCGTCGGATGCGCATGTTTCCGACATCGCGCAACGGCTCGGCTTCCCGTCGGCCCAGCATTTCGCCACGCAGTTCAAGCGCGAGACGGGCCTGACGCCCCGCGCCTGGCGGACACATCGTAACGGCACGAGGTGATCAGGGCAACGTGCCGATATTCGTAATTTGATATTTTTATTTTTACGAACCACCGTTTCGGCGGATTGTGGTAGAATACCAATGTTTACTAAACGAGGAATATGCTATGAAAAAGATACTGTGTTTTTGCGCGGCTGTTGCCGCAACGGTCGCCTTCGCCGAACCGGCGAAGGGGGTGCACATCGGGCTTGAGCTTCCGCCCGGCCCGAACAACCCGCGCAACAGCGAGGGCGCGTTCATGCCGCTCAAGGACGGGCGCATCATGTTCGCCTACTCGCGCTACTACGGGAAGTCGAGCTCCGACCACGCGACGGCGGACATCGCCGCGCGCTATTCCTCGGACAAGGGCAAGACCTGGACGACGAATGATGAGATCATCGTCAAGAACGAGGGCGGCATGAACGTGATGAGCGTGAGCCTCCTCCGTCTCCAAAGCGGCGAGATCGCGCTCTTCTACCTCCGCAAGAACAGCACGAAGGACTGCCGTCCCGTCCTGCGCCGCTCCTTCGACGAGGGCAAGACGTGGGGCGAGCCGACG
>ONRL01000024.1 GCA_900320225.1 uncultured Lentisphaerota bacterium | reverse complement strand
TCCACGATCACGGGGACGGAATGGTTGCCGATCATGCAGTGCGACTCCCAGCCGAAGTACGGAATGACGGGCAGGAACCCGAGCGCCCGGTAGTGGCCGAGCATCGAGTTCACGAATCCGTCCACGCGCTCGGGCACGGCGATCGTATAGAACGGATGCGCGGCGCGGAAGGTGTCCCAGAGGGAGAGTCCCGTGTAGTAGACGCCGTCCTTCGCCGTCGCGACCTTCGCGTCGCCGCCGCTGTAGCGCCCGTCGACGTCCGCGATGTCGTTCGGCTGGATGAAGAGGTGGTAGAGCGCGGTGTAGAACGCGGTGCGCTGCGTATCCGTGGCGCCAGGCACCTCGAAGCGGCCGAGCAGTTCGCGCCACTTCGCGCGCGCCGACTCGCAGACTTCCTCAAAGGATTTCCCCTCCGCCTCGGCAGCGTAGTTCTTCGCCGCGCCGTCCTCGTCCACGGTGGAGATCGCCGCCTTCGCGACGAGCGGCGCGCCGGGCGCGAACTCCAGCACCCAGCGCTCGCCCCTCTCATGCGGATCAGCCTTTGGCAGGAGGCGCGCGTTCGTCCACGGACGGTCGAACACGACCTTCCAGCACACGCTGCGCCTGAGCCAGGCATGCGTGCGGCGTCCGCCGACGATCGCCGCGTTCGCCGCGTCGAGCCGGTTCGAGAACGCCACGACGGCGCCAGACCTGTTGCCGGCGTTGACCCACTGGAGGTCGACGAGCAGCTTCACGGGCTTGCCGGCGGCGTACGTGTAGCGGTGCACACCCACGCGCGGCGCCGCCGTAAGCTCCACGTTCATGCCCGCGTTGGTAAGGGCGACCGTGTAGAGTCCGGGGCGTCCCTTCTCCGTGCGGAAGTCCTTCGCGAGACGCCACGTGCGCGGATCGGACGAGGCGAAGTCGTCCGTGAACGGCAGCAGACGCACGTCCGCGAGGTCGGGACAGCCCGTGCCGCTCAGGTGGGTCTGCGAGAAGCCGTAGATGCAGGGATCCTCCCACACGTAGCCGGAGCAGTGGTCCCAGTCGCAGAGTCCCGTGTCGGGACTCACCTGCACCAGCGAGAACGGGCACGTCGCACCCGGAAACGTATGCCCGCGGTACGAACCGCCGATCAGCGTGTCCACGGAGTTCAGAGGATCGGCGGGCGCGGCGACGGACGCAAGGGCCGCCGCGACGAGAGCCGCGGAAATGTTCAGCTTCATGACTTTTGCTTCCTTTCGAGCGTGACGAGCGTCTCGAAGCGCGCGGTGCGCGGAAAGAGGTCGAAGAGCTTCACGCGTGCGATGTCGTAGGTGCGTGTAAGCGTGGCGAGGTCGCGCGTGAGCGTGGCCGGGTCACACGACACGTAGAGGATGCGCGGGGCGGGCAGACGCGCGAGCCACGGGGCGACGTTCGGCTCCAGTCCGCCGCGCGGTGGATCCACGATCACCGTGTGGTGCGCGCCCGCCTTGATGCGCGTGAGGCTGCCGCCCACGCGCTCGCAGAAGAAGTTCGCGGGGAGGCCAAGCGCCGCCGCGTTCTTCTTCGCGCAGGCGATCGCCGCACGGCCGCTCTCGATGCCCACGAGACGGATGGGGTCGGGCACGGACGCCTTCGCGGCCTGCGCGCAGCAGAGTCCGAACACGCCTACGCCGCAGTAGAGATCGAGCACGTGTGGGGCAACGTCGATGCCGGAAAGATACTCGTCGCGCACGGCTTTCACGAGCCGGTCGGCCATCTGCGGATTGACCTGGTAGAAGCCGTCCGCCGGCACGGCGAACTTGAGACCGGCCGTCTGCTCGCACAGCTCGAGGTTCGCGGGCGGTTCGCCGAGCCACCACTTCACGCCGTCGCGCGCCGTGTGGCGGATCGTCACGTTGTCCGCCGCCTTCGCGCTCTGGCGCACGGCGCGGGCGCCCTGCGTGAGGAGCGTGAAAACGGCGGAGCGGATGGCGGGCAGCGCCGCGTTGATCGCGGGACACGCGAGCGGGTCCTGCGTCACGTCCACCACGCGGTGGTCGGGTTCCTCGCGGTAGCCGAGCACCCACTTGCCGTGCGAACGCTCGGTATGGTACACCACCTTGTTGCGGTAGGCGAGCGGCGCGGCGGCGGGAATGACGTCCAGCGGCAGGACCGTGTGCGCGACCTTCCAGAGAAAGTTCTCGAGCTGGTCCTGCTTGAAGCGGATCTCGGCGGCGTAATCGACGTCGGCGTACACCATGCCGGGCACGGTCGGCCCCGTCTCGGCGAGGCGTTCGGGGATCGCCTCCTCCACGGACACGAGGCGCGTCTTGACGAAGCGCTTCTTCTGGTCGACGATCTCCGCCTTCACGGTCTCGCCCGCGTACGCGCCCGGCACGAACGCGACGCGTCCGTCGCCGAGGCGGCCGAGTCCGTCGCCGCCGTAGACCGTCTTGTCGATTTTCAGGGTAACCGTCATTTGATGCCTTTCCGCAGCCCTTCGAGGAGGGCGCGCTTGCGCGGGTTGTCAGACGAGGGATGCAGGTCGCGCGCGTTCGTGCCGACGTGCTCCACGCTCCAGCCCGGCCATTCGCGGAAGGCGTGGAACGTCCAGTCCCAGTTGTACTCGTTGAACACGTCGATGCAGTCGGCGATGTAGCGGTCGGCCCCCTCCGCCCAGTTGATCGCGGAGAACTCGCCCACGTAGATCTTCGCGTTGTATTTCTTCTCGAAGGCGCGCACGGGCGCGAGGCGCGAGCGGATGTAGTCCTTGTCCCACTTCTTCTCGGGGTTCGGCCACGGGTAGTGTCCGTATTCCGCCGTCTTGGCGTGCACGCCCTGGTGGGTGTACTCGCCGGGCTGGTACATGTGCACCTGGTAGATGACGTTGTCGAGGCGCAGGGGGGAGAGGTAGGCGAAGGCGTCCGCGCTGTCCCACTGGACGGCCTCGATGATGATAGGCGTGGTCGGGTCGATCTTGCGGATTTCCTCGGCGGCGAGGCGCTGGAGCGTCCAGTAGTCCGCCACCGTCGCGCGGCGGGTCTGGACGGGCTCGTTGATGAGGTCGTAGCCGTAGATGTTGGACTGTCCCTTGAAGCGCGTGGCGATCCGGCGCCAGCACGTGACGAAGTGCACGGCGTAGGTCTTGTCGTAGTACATCGCGAGGTCTTTCGTCTCGTCGCGTCCGCCTGGCGGCACGTGGAGGTCGATGCAGATCTGGATGCCGTACTTGCGCGCCCAGGGGAGCACGTCGCGCTCAAGGTGGTCGAGCTTGCCGTCGAGCCACTTGTCGAAGTCGGCGAGGTCGCGGTTCTTGCCCTTCTCGGAGAACCAGCGCGTCATCTGGTAGCGCGCGAGGGTGGCGCCCCATTCGCGGAGGGTCTTGAAGTCGTCTTCCTTGCAGGGGCCGCCCGGCAGCATCACGCCGCGCAGGTTGGGCTGTCCGGCGCGCAGCGTCTCGGGCGGGTAGCGGCAGGTCCAGTCCTCGTTGACGACGCGGAAGAGGCCGTCCGAGATGCCGGCCTTGAGCGTGTTGAGGTCGAACACGACCTTCCCGCTCGTCTTCTGGAGGCCGAGCATGAAGCGTCCCTTCGCGGGCGTGTGCGCCTTGAAGTTCTCCGTCACCACGATCTCCTGCTCCTCGAAGTCGCCGACGCGGCCGTGCGTGTTCGGCCAGTGCGTCTGGCCGAATTCGTCGACCCACGAGAACTGGAACTTGAGGCCGAGCCAGGTCTGCGGCGGCTTTGCGATGCGCTCGCCGCGCGCGCGCACCGTCATCTTCACGCCGTGGCCGCGGTAGGGGGCGAGGTCGAGGTCCGCCCACGCCGTACCGCCTTTCTTCGCCTGCTCGGGCGGCACGTCCACGGTGAGAATGCCGTTCTCGATCCGCGCGTTGGGTCCGCAGCGCCACACGAGGTTCGTCAGCGGCAGCAGGACGGGCTCGTCGTTCTGGACGTTCTGGTCAACGTCGGCCAGCGCGGACGCGACGCCAAGCGCCACGAGGGCTAGGAACTGTTTTTTCATGGCACAAAGATACCAAATCCCCGCGCCGATGGCAAGCGGCAATCCACGGCGGCAATCCAACACGGCGGAGCGTTATTCGCCTAGGAGGCGAGCCATGCCGTCCCAGAGTTCTTTGGGGCAGTTCGTGCAAATGCCGTCGACCCCGCGTTGAAACACCTCGATGGCCTCGGCAGGGTCGTCCACGCACCAGGTGAAGAACGCGCATCCCCGCGCGTGGACTGCGTCGACATAGTCGGTCGTCAGCAAGTCCATGTCGTGCATCGTGGAGTAGTTCCTGCATTCCGGCCGCGCGTCGAGCGCCTCCAGCTGCTTTTTCACGGGGATGGGCGAGCAGCCCTTCTTCCAGCCGTCGGAATAGCAATTCACGCAGTGCTGGTAGGTGGCGCGGGGGAACTCCTTCACGAGGGCGGCGCGCGTCGCCTTGTGCGCGAGGAAGATCACGTTCTCCTCCTTCATGTGCGGGTGGCGGTTCCAGGCCGCGCGAATGAGCTTCACGATCTCGGGGCGGGGATCCTTCACCTCCAACGTCACCACGCGGTCTTCGGGGACAAGGGCGAAGACCTCGTCGATGCGCGGCACGCGGCAGTCGGGTCGCCCCGCAAACGCGGCACCCTTGAAGGCTCCGACGTCCACGTTCTCCAACTCGCCCTTCCAGCAGACGTTCGTCGCGTATTTCGACAGGCCGAAACAGCGCTTGAGCCACATGTCGTGGGAACAGAAAACCTCGCCGTCAGTGGACATGTAAAAGTCGCACTCGAAACTGAAACCGTTGTCAAGCGCGTGCCGAAAGGCGAGAAGCGTGTTTTCAGGCAGGGAGCGGCAATCCCCGCGATGGCCGGTAATGTCCGTCTTCAAGACACGTCGCCCGTTTGGAAGAGCGAGCGAGCTGGCAGGGTCAAACAACCTGTCCAGGTAACGCTGCTTCACTTTGCGCCTGTCGACGACATGCCGATCCAGCCGCCAATCAGGCGACGTGCATTTGTCCAAGACCGCTTGCGTCAGACGACGGCAATACATCTCCGTCTCGGCATCTGGCGGCGTTGTCCACCCTTTCTCGCCGAAATATCCTTCGAAACGCACTTCGTTCCTGTTGTTCCAGGCCACCACGAAGGCCTGCGCCCCAGCTCGCAATGTTCGCGCATAGACGATTTCGATGAATCCGGACTCCCTGTCGAAATTCCTGTCAAACCATTCTATCTCTGGCCAATGCCCAAGGCAAAATACGGACAAAGGCGTCCCTGGCACGGCAAAATACGGACACCATCCAAAACGCTGTCCATGCAATTCGCATTTCGGCATTCGTCCAAGGATAAACTCCCAGGCAAGATCCAGTCGGCGGGCTGATATTTCGGAATCGGCAATTTTCACCTCTTTGTAAAAAAGGCTGCCAAATCTCCCCTTGTCTGCCTCCGTTCCTGCTGCAGCTCCCGCAGCGGAGGCAAGCAACATCGTGAGCGACAACACGGCGGCAAGGATCTCTTTGCACTTCATTTCCATGACCTCCTTGGAGCAACCTACAACGTCACGGACCAGGGGCCGCGGGCGCGCCAGACGGCGCGGACGCGGTCGGCGGTCTCCTCGGCCGTCGCGCCCACGGGGACGTAGATCGCCGTCGCCTGGTGGCGGAACCAGGTGTCCTGCCGCTTCGCGAGCTGGCAGGTACGCACGAAAATCTTTTCTCGGTCGTCGCCGTCGCGGTAGCCGATCGCGAGAGAGGCCGTGCGGGACCAAACCGGGTAAAGCCGGTGCAGTTCGGCCTTTTCGCGCTCGAGGCCGGCGAGGAACATGTCGTCGAGCCGAGCCGCGATGCGCGCGCGCACGACGGCGCGGTCGATCTGGAGCACGGGGTATGCGGGCGGCGGCTTCGTCCAGGCGCGGTCAAGACCGCGCAGCAGCGCGGAGAAGTAGAGTCCCGTGCCGCCGACGATCACGATCGGCGTTTCGGCGGGGAGCGTCTCGGCCCATGCGGCGGCGGCGCGCAGCCAGGCGCCGGCGGAGAACTCCTCGGCGGGCGTGACGAGGTCGATGCCGCCCATGCGGAACTCGGCGCGCTCGGCGGGGGACGGCTTGGCGGTGCCGATGTCCATGCCCTTGTAGACGAGCATGGAGTCCGCGTTCAGGATCGCCGCGCCCATTTCGCGGGCCAAGAGGGCCGCCACGGCCGACTTGCCGCTCGCGGTGGCGCCGGCGAGGAGGTAGGCGTCACGCCGCGCCACGGCCCTTCTCCGCGTCCTTCCCCCCGTCCTTCTGGAAGAAACCGAGGATCAGCAGCAAGGCGGCGGCGACCGTGATGTAGGAATCCGCCACGTTGAAGACGGGGAAGTGATGTACGCCCCAGTGGAAGTCGAACATGTCGATCACGCACCCGCGCGTGAGCCGATCAATGAGATTGCCGAGGATTCCCGCGTAGAGGAGAATCTCGCTCAGCACGCCCCAGCCCCCGCGCGGGAACACGCTCTTCCGCTTCCAGATCAACAGCCCCATCACGGCGATGCCGAAAACCGCGAGCGGCCACACATGTCCCTGAAGCATTCCCCAGGCACATCCGCGGTTTTCGACGTAGGCGAGGTCGAACAGGTTGTGGATGACCTCGACGGGCGGACGCCCCTGCAACGAGGAAACGGACGCCGCCTTCACGAGCTGGTCCACGAGGAGCAGGTTCGCGACGGCGGCGGAGAACAGGACGATACGCCTGAGCATCAGCGCGGTCCCAGGCGGTTCTCTTCCATTGCCGACTGGCATTCCATGCACGTGTGGACGAACGGCAGGTTCAGGAGGCGCGGCTTGCGGATGAGCTGGCCGCACATCTCGCAGATGCCGTAAGTGCCATCCTGAATGCGCGCGAGCGCCTCGTCGATCTGCTGGATGACCTTGTTCTGCGAATCGACCTGACTGAGGTTCTGCAGACGGATGAACGCGTCGGAACCGTCGTCATCCTCGCTCCCGCGGTCATCCGTGTGCTCCAGCGCGTTCGTCCTGAGCGTGGCGGACTGCCCCATGGCCTCTTGGCGGAGCAGGATGAGCCGCTTGCGGAAATCGGCGAGGTCCGCGGCCGGGAACTGCTGCGAATTTTCGCCCCGCGTGCGCGAGGTGGGACGACGTGAAAGCTTGACGGCGTTGGCGTCGGACGCCTCCTGACGCGAGGTGTCGAGCTCCCGCTGGCGCTTTTTCATCATCTCGGCGAAGGTGAAGGCGACCGACTGGCTCTGGTTCTCGAACACGATCGGCACTTCCGCCTTCCGCAGCGGCGGACGGGGAACCTTTTTCACCACGGTGATCGGCTTGCGCACGATCTCCTTCTTCGCCTTGGCCGACGTCTTCTCGACGGGCTTGGCGGCCGGTTTCTTCGCCACGGGCTTTTTCACGGCGGGCTTGGCGGCCGGCTTCTTGTCAATCGGGTTTTTCGTGGCGGACTTCTTCGCGACAGGCTTCTTAGCCGCCGGCTTCTTCGCAACCGGTTTTTTTACGGCTGGTTTCTTCGCCTCAGGCTTCTTGGACTTCGTGCTCATGCAATCCTCCCTTTCTGCGTATATACGTTACAGGCTCAGGCCGGCCGGGACCTGCACCCACGCGCGCAGGTCGTCCGACATCGGCACGATGGACTTGATGGTCGCCACGGACACGTTGCCCTCGGCGTCCGGCAATTCGAACGTGTCGCCCGGCTTCTTGCCGAGCATGTTCTGCGCGAGGCGCGTCTTGTTCGCGATGATGCCACGGTCAAGGTCGTTGTCCCACTCGCCGAGCACGGTGTACGTCTTGTCGGTTCCGTCGGCGGTCGTGATCGTGACCGTCGTGCCGGGGCGCACCAGATCCGTCGCGACGTTCGCGAAGTCGGTCGGCTTGACGGCCTCGATCTCCTCCTGCATGAGCGTCTGCTTCTGCATGAGTGCGCGCTGCTCGTCCTTCGCGTACTGGTATTCCGCGTTTTCGCTGAGGTCGCCGTAGCTGCGGGCGAACTCGATGCGCTTGGCGTTCGCCGGCATCTCCACGTTGATGAGTTTCTGGTAGGCGGCCTTGCGCTCGGCGTAGCTGCGGAGCGACGTGATGCGCTCCACGACCTCGGGCGCGGCCACCTTGGCCTGGCGCGCGGCGAGCTGCGGCGCGATGTGCGTCATGCGCACGACGATCGTGTGGTGCGTCGACGGGTCCCACGTCGTCGAGGCCTGGAAACGCTCGAAGAAGAGCACCTGGTCGTCGAACTGCAGCAGACCGAAGATGTCCTTGAGCCACTTCTGGTCGGCGAAGAGGCGGCGCACCGTGTTCTGCATCTTGAGCGTCTCGCCGCTCTGGCGCCCCTCGCCGATGGCGATGGCGTGCGTGAGGATCACGACGAGCGGCGGCAGCTTCGACCAGTTCTTGAAGCCGGTCTCCACCTCCACTTCCACCTTCCCGCCGGGCTGGGCCCCCGTAGGCAGGGCGCCCTCGCCCTGCCCGGACTTCGCCTTCTTCACCTCGTGGTAACGACCGAGCACGAGCACCACGAGCGTCGCGGGCGCATGGGGGCTCTTGAGCAGGTCGGCCACCGCGGCCTCGCACGCCGCGTCGGCGCGGTAGTGCTCCAATGTGGCGGAGAGGAGCGAGAAGCACATCTGCGGCAACGCCGCGAAGAGGTTCTTCTTCGCCTCCTCCTCGTTCTCGGCCACGAGGAACGATACGAAGCGGGCCACCTCGCTGGCGGGCAGGTCGCGTGCTGCGGCGAGGTAGCGCGACTCGGCCCAGAGATAGGCGCGGGCCTTCGCCGCGATGGCGGCGTCGAGCTTGAGTTCGGCGAGACAGGCCGCGAGGCGCGCGTAGAGCGCGTCGTCCACCTTGCGCGCGCCCTTGAGGGCGAAGGCGAGGCGATCGGCGATCTTCGCGCGGCCGTCGTCGTCAAGTCCCTTGAACTTGCCGGCGCCCACGAACTCGCGCACGGCCGCGAGAATCGACTTCGGATCGGTCATCTGCCCAAACGCCGTGAACCAGCCGTCGCCGTACGACTCGGCCGCGGCCTTGAGCACCAGCGGCTCGGCGCGACGCGTGGGGATCTCCACGAGCTTGTCGCGGCGCAGGTCGGCGCGGGCGCGATCCCAGAAGGACTTCCAGTTGGCCGCCTTCACGAAACCGTGCTGCGCGCTGAGCTCCTCAAGGCGCGTGACGGGCATGTTGCCGAAACTCCTGAGCATCTCCTTCACGAACTCGCCGGGCCGCTTGTCGAGCATCTCCTGCACGCGCGGACGATCGGCGTCCGCCGTCACGAGGATGTGGTCTTCGGGGGCCAGCACGAGCGTCTCGCACGCCGCGTCGAACGTGAGCTGGTGGTTGCGGCGCGTGCGGAAGTCGACCTTCACGCGACGGTAGAAGGCGTCGAGTTCCGTGATCTTGCCCAATCCCCAGGCCGCGTTGAGGACGCGCGTGCCGGGCTGGAAGGACAGCAATCGGCCGAGGCGCCCGACGGACTCCGCGAACGGACGCACGCCGAAGCCGACCGAGTTGATGAACGACGTGACGAGCCGGTCCTTCGTGGACTTCTTCAGGAGTTCCCGCACGGCGTCCCCCTTCGGCTTCGCCCCCAGTTCGGACTTGAACTCGCTCACCAGCCGGTACGCGGCGTTGAAATCCTCCGTTTCCGCAAACGCCTGCAGCGCCGCCAGTATCCATTCGTCCTTCTTCGCCCCCGTTGCGTCGGCGATCAGGCCGAAAACCTCGTCCACGGGGTAGGGAGGCTGCTGCATGATCTCCGAAAACCGCGCCTCTTTTTCCTCATTGCTCTTCTTGTCCATGAACCACTACTCTTCTCTTGGGTGAAAAAACGGCGCATAGTTTACCATTTTCCGCCCCGTCGCGCAATCCCGCCGGGGCGGAATTTTTCACTTCGCGGGGTTACTTCCCGCCGAAGAAATAGCGGTTCGCGTTGTTGTAGGAAATGTCCGAGACGAGGCCGCCGATCCACTTGACGTCGTTCGGCAGCTCGCCGCGCGCGATCTCCTCGCCGAGCTTCGCGCAGAGGATGCGGCGGAAGTACTCGTGGCGCGTGTAGCTGAGGAAGGAGCGCGAGTCCGTGAGCATGCCCACGAAGTTGCCGAGGCAGCCGAGCGCCGCGAGGGCCTCCACCTGCTTCTTCATGCCGTCCTTCTGGTCGAGGAACCACCACGCCGCGCCGAGCTGGATCTTGCCGCGGTCGGGCCCCTTCTGGAACGAGCCCATGAGCGTGGCGAGCATCTCCGTGTCCTTCGGGTTGAGGGAGTAGAGGATCGTGCGCGGAAGCGCGTCCTCGAGCTCGAGGCGGTCGAAGAGGCGCGCGAGGGACTCGCAGGAGTTCCACTCGCCGATGCAGTCGTAGCCGGTGTCGGGGCCAAGCAGGCGGAACATCCGCGTGTTGGCGTTGCGGAGGCAGCCGAAGTGGAGCTGCGCGGTCCAGTTCGCCGCGGCGTCCGCCTTCAGGCCCTCGTAGAGCCACGCGCTCTTGAACTTGAGCGCCTCCTCGGCCGTCACGGCCTTGCCGGAACGCGCCTTCTTGAAGATGCGGCGCACCTCGGCCTCCGTGTAGGGCGCGGCGAACACCTCGGTGATGCCGTAGTCGCTCACCACGCAGCCGGCCTTCGCGAAGAACGCATGGCGCGCGGCCATCGCGGCGAGGAAGTCGTCCCAGCTCTTCACGGGGGCCTTCGCGGCGGCGGCGAGCCTGTCCATCCACGCGTTCCACGCCTTCGCATCCTCGATCTTCGACGCCTTGTCGCTACGCCACGCGGGGAGGATCTTCGTGCCGAACGGCTTCTTGGCGATCGCAAGGTGGTGCTCGAGCGAGTCGATCGGGTCGTCCGTCGTGCAGACCACCTTCACGTTCGACTTCTTCATGAGCCCGCGCGCCGAGAAGTCCTTCCCGCGCAGCTTCGCGTTGCACTTCTTCCAGATCTTCGCCGCGGTCGCGGACGACAGGCGCTCCGTCACGCCGAAGTAGCGCGCGAGCTCGAGGTGGGACCAGTCGAAGAGCGGGTTCTTGAGAAGGCGCTCCATCGTGGCGGCGAAGGCGTTGAACTTCTCCTCCCAGGACGCGTTGCCCGTCACGTACTTCTCGTCCACGCCGTTCGAGCGCATCTGACGCCACTTGTAGTGGTCGCCGCCCAGCCACACCTGCGCGATGTTCTCCCAGCGCTTGTCCTCCGCGATCTCCGCCGGCGGCAGATGGCAGTGGTAGTCGATGATCGGCATCTGCTCCGCATAGCCGTGGTAGAGTTCCTTCGCCGCCTTCGTGGTCAGCAGGAAATCGTCGTTAATGAACGCCATGTTTTTCTCCTTTTTCAGTTTAAACTTCTCATTTCACGTTCGCCTTGCCGCCGGCGAGGGTCTCGGCGATGTTCAGGTAATACGCACGCACGCGCTCGTAGGCGTTGATGATGTCGAGCTCGCCGAGCACGCGCAGTGGCGAGTCGGGGTCGTCCGGCCCCACGCGCCCGAGCTGCGTGCGGCGGCAGTCGCGGATGAAATCGTGTATCTCGCGCGACTCGGCCTGCACCGCCTCCACGTCGATCACGGGACGCGGCGAGCGCACCCAAGGCGACACCTTCTCCGCGAAGGCGTACACGCGGTCGTGGACGGAGAGCACCATCGCGGTAGACACGTCGGAGATGCGCTGCCGGTTCTTCCGCAGGCGCCTCACCACCTTCAGGATCGTGGCCGCCTCGTCCGACACGCTCTCCAGCTCGTCCGTGAGGCGCAGGAGGCGCTGCGCGCGCGCCGAGACGTCCGCGGCGAGGCGCTTCGACATGATTGAGGCGAGGAACTCGGTGACTTCGCGCTGGACGTTGTCGAGGATGCCCTCGCGGTGGAGGATGTGCGCCTCGTTCTCCGCGTCCGGGTCGTCCTGCTCCGCCACCACGCGGCGCGCGCACGCGAGGAGCTCGATATCGCTGTCGCGCATGAACTGCACCTCGAGGAGTGCCTGGTCGCACGCGAGGACGGGCGAGAGGCTGGTGCCCACCTTCAGCGGGCTGAGGTGCGGCTTCTCGTCCTCACTCTGCGGGATGAGCCGTTCGATGAGACGGGCGAAGGGCTTCACGAACGGGAAGGTGATCACGCCGCGCAGCACGGAGAAGATCGTGTCGGTGACGGCGATGGGCGCCATGATGCCCAGCAGCACCGGTCCCTTGGCGGTCTCCGTGACGGCGTTCCAGTGGGGAAAGAGGGCCTTCCCGAGCGGCACGAGGGCGGGCAGCACGAACGGGAGGAAGATGAGCGAGCCGATGACGTTCGAGAGCGTGTGCGCGAGCGCAGTGCGCTTGGCGGCCGCCGAGCCGCTGAACGCGGCGAGCCATGCGGTCATGGTGGTGCCGATGTTCGCGCCGAAGAGGACGGCGATCGCCATCTCGTAGGTGATGAGCTGCTGGGCGGCGAGCGTCATCGCGATGGCGATGGAGGCGGCCGAGCTCTGGATCACGGCGGTGAAGAGCGCCGCCACGAGGGCGACGAGCGCCACGCCGCCGAGCGTCGTGGCCTCCATCCGCGTGAACGCCGCCTGGATGGACGGGTTCTGCCGGATGGGCAGCACGCCCTTCGACATGAAGTACATGCCGAGGAACACGAGCCCGAGCCCGAGGATGGCGAGGCCGAGGTCGTGCACGCGCTCGCCGCGCAGGAAAAAGTAGATCATGCCGCCCAGCCCGAGGCCCACGAGGCCGAGCACCTGCGGGTCGGGCGCGAACGCCACGATCCACACCGTGGCCGTGGTGCCCACGTTCGCGCCGATGATCACGTTGATCGCCTGCGTGAGCGTCATGAGCCCCGACGACACGAACCCCACGAGCATGACGGTGATGATCGACGACGACTGCACGAGGATGGTCGAGACGATGCCCGTGCCCACGCCCGCCGCGCGGTGCGTCGTCGCCAGCGCCATGAACCGCCGCAGTTCGCGCCCCGCCACGGCCTGCAGGCCTTCGGAGAGGTGCTTCATTCCCAGCAAAAACACGCCCAACCCGCCCGCGACGGTGACGACGACGTTTAGGATCAGCAAGATATTTTCTTTCATATCGTCAGCGTTTGCGGGGCTTGGCGGGGGCGGGGGTGGGCGGCGGCGTGCTGGCCATCGCCGCGAGCACGGCGTTCACGGCGTTCAGGTAGAAGCCGCCGCGGGGATCGGGGCCGAACGTCACGACGAGGTCGCCAACTTGATAGGCCAGGTCCGGGAACATGCCGTCGCCCTTCTTCTCCACCGGCGTCACCTTGTAGTGTTCGGAAAGGGACGCCTTCACCGACTCGTAGTAGTCCTTGTCGTCCTGCCCGTACGCGCCCCCCTCGCTGCTGAGGTGGACGGCGTACACGCCGCCGCGCACGGGATCGATGTCGGCCCGGCCGTAGACGAACCCGCGGAACGGAGGGCATTTCGCCATTCTGTAGTTGAGGAAGAAGCCCTTCGCGCCCTTCTGCGGCACCAGGATCGTCGTGCCCTCGGGCGGCAAGCTCCCGAACACGACGCCGCAGAACGCGCGCGGCGTCTCGTCCTTGAGACGCAGGCCGCGGTACTTTTTCTGGTCGAGGCCCCCGTTCGGATAGCGCTTGGAGTCCAGACGCTCGCCGTCTGCGGACACGACGCGCATGTCCTGCCGCAGGGACTCCGTCTCGGCACGGGCCGACTCCCGGACGTCCTCGCGTTCCACGGCGAAGCACAGGCTGCCGTCATACTCGCCAATCGTCACGGTGGCAGTCCCCAGCGGGAAGACAAACTCGCAGCCCGCGCGGCCGGGCACGCAGGGACGCGGCGTGAACGGCTCGACCTTGAACCGCGACTGGATCTGCGCCACGAGGTTCGTCGTCTCCGGGTCGTGCTTCGTCGCGGCCTTCGCAGCCAACGGGCGGGAGAACTCGATGCGGTACGGACGGCGCTCCTTCGGCGTCACCCATACAAGCGGCTTCGTTCCGAACGGCTTCGTGGGCTTCGGCCCGTACACGGCGAACGCCACGCCGCGCGCCGTCACGGAGTCGCCCGCCGACTCCTCGAACGCGGTCCCCCACTTCACGGGCGCGCCCGCCGCGAACGGCTCGCCGAACCGAATGCCGGCGAAGCTCTCCAGCGGCTTCGCGTCACTCTTCTTCCGCGCCTCCTCGATCTGCGCCCACACGGCCTTCCGATGCGTCTCTTCCTCGCGCAGGATCTCCGCCTCCGACTTCTTCGGCGGCTCCGGCGGCAGCTCAATCGGCGGCGCCTCCACCACCACCTCCGCCTTCTTCACCTCGTTCGTCTCCGGTACGCCCGCGAACAGCAGACGGTCGCGCTCCGCCAGCTTCCGCCTGTATTCCTCCTGCTGCGCACGCTTCGCCGCCTGACGGCTCTCGTACGCCTTCCAGCCGAAGAAGCCGATGACGCAGAGGATGATCACCACCAGGACGGCCGGCAGCGCAGACCCCCTCCTCGACGTCGAATGGGATGGCGCCGTCATGTTACTTCTTGTCCTTGTGGCACTCGGCGCAGGACTTGCCCTTCGTGTGCTGCGGCTTCTTCAAGTGACAGGCCGAGCAGTTCTGCCCGTTGCTGTGCGACTTCGTCTGCTTCTTGCCCTTCAGCTGCGGGCCGACGTGGCGCGCGGGCTCGCGCGTGGGCTCGCCCGCCACGCCGAAGTAGAATCCCTGCGCGGGCAGAAGGTGCGAGTAGGCGAACGCCTGCTCGCCGGGGTCGGTCGGCGTTACGCGCACGCGGAGCTTCTTCCCGTTCGGCAGCTCGCCGGACGCGGTCAGGTCGAAGCGCTTCAGGCCCTTCCACTCCTTCTTGAAGTTGATGGTCACGTCCGTCTCGAGCTCGTCGCCGCTGAAGCTGCCGCTCACGTCGTAGTCGGGCGTGCTGTCGAAGGTGATCTCTCCGTCATAGCCGTCCTTGCGCAGCACGCACGCCGTGAACCGCGCGCTCCCGCCGTTGACGCGGCACGCCGAGATGAGCGAGAACACCTCGAACGACGGTTCGGCCGGCGAGATGCAGAGCGTGTAGTCGTAGTGCTCGCCGCCAAGGCCGGACCGGTCGGCCACGGTGACGCAGTACTTCCCCGGCTCCTTGATGGTGAATGTCCCGGACGGGTCGCACTCGGCCTGCGGGATGGTGCCCTCGTAGAGCATGTTCGTCTTGATGATGGGCAGGTCTTCGCTGCCGACGTTCTTCACCTCGTAGAGGCGGCCGGGATTGTCGTCCCACGTGGCGAGGCGCGGCGCGACGGAAAGCGGGAGGTTGCCCATCGGGCCGTACAGGCTGATCACGCCGTCGAGCGGCGAACCCTCGCGGCGGGCGTACAGCTCGAAGTGCCAGGTGCCCGGATCCTTGATCTCGAAGAAGTGGCGGTCCTTGCGTCCGGGCACGTCGAGCGAGCCGGTGCGGACGATCAGGTTGGAGTCCGAGTTCGGCTTGGGCGGGATGAAGGCGGCCGGCTGCGGATAGCAGTCGAACGCGCGCTCCTTCGGCGTGTAGAGAGGACGGTCCGTCTGCGCGTCGCGGCAGAACACCGTGTAGACGAAGTTCGGACCGCCGCGGTAGAGGTTGTCGTAGACCTTGAGCGTGTAGAAGCCGTCCATCGGCACCTTGTAGGTGAGCACGGGGTCGGGGAGGTAGTAGAAGTCGTCGGCGAAGGCCACCTCGTGCCCGTTCCGGTCGCAGAGGCTCAGCACGGGGTTGAAGAAGCCCGGCACGGCGTCGCCGAGGTACGGGAACAGCTCGCGGCCGATGAGCGAGCAGACGAGCTGCTGCCCCTCCTCGAGGCGGAGCGTGTAGACGTCCACCTCGCCCGGCCAGATCTGCCCGTCGAGGTGGATGGGCAGGGACTGAGGCGGAATCTTCGGATCCAGGTGGAGCGAGATGCTCAGCGGGTTGCGCGGGAAGCCGCGCGGCGGGATCACGAAGTAGGGTTCGGCGACGTGCGGCTCGCGCGTGATGTAGAACGGGTGCGGCGCGCTCGCGCTGTTGCGGTCGTAGAGGATGAGGTCGCGGCGGCCGGGCTGCGCGTTCGCGTCCACCTCCACGTCGAGAATCACCAAATGGTCCAGGGCGGGCGTGGGCTGCGGATAGCGCTCGGGCGTGAGGATGAAGCGGGCGACGGTCTGCAGCTCCAGGTTGTCGTGGTCGTCGAGGAAGTGCCACCAGTTGCACTCCTGCCAGTCGGTCTCCTCCGCCAGCGCCTCGGGCGGGAGCGGACGATGCGGCTCCTTCTTGATGATGGGCTTCTCCTCGAGGATGTCGTACAGCCAGTTCATCACGAAGGCGTGCTGCGTCTTGCCCGGGGCGCGGGGCTGGCCCGGCACCACGACGAGACGCGTCACCCGCGCGCCCTCCCCGGATATCCACGCGCCCTGCACGCCGGAGACGGTGTCGCCGCCCATGATCACGCGCGTCTTCGTGCCCACCTGCACGCTGGACGGATGGTAGTAGCCCGGCTTGGGGATGGCCAGCGCGGCGGCGGCGCAGAGACCGAGCGCCGCGACGATTCCGATGCGCGCGTCAGACATAGATCTCCTTCAGGCGTCCGCACTGGGACTTCACGGTCGGGCTCATGACGGGGCCGTATTCCTTCAGCCACTTCGGGTTGGGCAGGCGGTCGTCGGGATCGACGCCCGCGAGTTCCATGATCGAACCGAGGAAGTCCTGCGGCGTGACGGGGCGCTCCTTCCAGTGGTCGGTCGTCTCGTCGCTCTTGCCGACCACCTGTCCGCCCTTGAAGCCGCCGCCGGCCACGAGCGCGGAGAAGCAGCGCGGGAAGTGGTTGCGCCCGCCGTTCCACGGCGGCTGGCGGTCCACCTTCGGCACGCGGCCGAACTCGCCGCTGAGCCAGACGATCGTCGAGTCGAGGAGTCCGCGCTCGTTGAGGTCCGTGAGCAGCGCGGAGACGGCCATGTCCATCTCGAACGTGGGCTGCTTCATCGTCTCGAAGTGGCGCTTGTGCGAGTCCCACCCGCTGTAGTTGATGGAGATGTACGGCACGCCGTACTCCACGAGGCGGCGGGCGGCGAGGAGCTGCTGGCCGATCTCGGTGTAGGTGGTGCCGTTCGCCTTCACGCCGTAGCGCTTGCGCGTCTGCTCCTTCTCGCGCGTGAGGTCGAACGTCTCGGCGGCCTTGCCGAGGATGATCTCGCGCGCGGCCGCGCCGGCCGCCTCGAACTCGGCGTCCGGCGGCAGGCGGTCGATCCGCGAGGCGCGGTTGAAGCGGTCCATGATCTGCTCCTTCGTGAGACCGCCGGGCGGCACGATGCCGTCCACCTCGAAGCGCTTCGCGGACGCGCTTCCGCCCGTCACGAGCGGCGCGTACTCCTCGCCGAGGAACCCGACTTCGGAGAAGCGTCCCTTGGCGTGCGTGAGGATCACGAACGGCGGCAGGTCGCCTTCGTAGAGGAGGTCGCTCTGAACGGAGTTCTTCTTGCCGGGTCCCTTCACGCGCGACGAGGAAATCAGCGCGCCAAGCGCGGGGAACGTCACGCCACCGCCGGGGTTGCGCCCCGTCTGCATGAGGTAGGTGGCCGTCTCGTGGCCCGGAAAGGGATGGGTCATCGAGCGGATGATCGAGTAGAGGTTCGAGCATTTCGCGAGCTCGGGCAGCCACTCGTGCAGTTCGTAGCCATTCGCCGACTTGATGGACTTCAAGCCGTTGTTGTAGTCATGCGGCGCGTCGGGCTTCGGGTCGAAGGTCTCCAGCTGGCTCGGGCCGCCCCACAGCCAGATCTCGATGACGCTCTTCGCGAACTTCCGTGCAGTCGGCTTCGCGGCGGGTTTGGGTGTGTTCGTGCTCATATGCGGTAGAGGAATTCACGGGAGTTGAGGAGGAACCACGCGACGTCGCGGGCGTTGATGTTGTTCTTCTGGTCGAAGTAGAACAATTCGTCCTTCACGGGCGGACGCGAAAGGAAGCGCATGTACAGCTCCTTGATCTGGTCGGCGTGCGAGAGCGCCTTGAACTCGGACGTCCCCACCATCCGGCCGAGGTCGCGCCACAGCTTGCTGGAGTTGTAGAGGTAGAGGCGCTGCTTCGCCGTGATGCGGTTGTTGCGCTCGTCCAGGAGGCCGGAGTCGCGCGCGGGCCGGCCGAAGAGGATGAGGAACGCGCTCGAGATCGAACCGTCCTCCACGAGCACGGACTTCCGCGTGGGCGGCAGGAACGAGTAGGGTTCCGGGGCGATCGACCCGAAATCGCGGCGCGCGCCGGTGAGCGTGCAGAGCACGTCGTCGAGCACCTCCGCGTCCATGCGCCGCGCGGGGAACCCGCCCTTGCCCGGTCCCTGGCGGTACTCGGTCTGCGCGAACACGTGCCGCAGCAGCGGCTTCAGGCGGTAGCCGCCGTTCCGGAAGGCGTTCACCCACTTCTCGCACTTCGACTTGGGCGCGAGCGAGCCGTAGATCCACCAGTGGACGCGCTGCACGGGCGTGGCGTAGAACTGCTTCGCGAGCGGACCCTCCAGCTGCGCCATGAACGCCTCGGGCGTGGCGTCGGCCGGACCGTCGTCCAGGTACACGATCTCCTCCTTCCACTCGCGCGTCTTCTTCCACCGGACGCGCGTGAAGTACTTCGCGTACTTCTCGGTGGGGTCCAGCAGGAGGCTCGTCGCGACCGCCTCGGAGAGCCCCTCCGGCGTGCGGCGCGCCGTCGCGCGCAGGAAGTTCACCTGCGGCACGCGGAAGTTGCTGCCGCGCGAGTAGAGGAGCGTGCGCGCGAAGTCGTTCCACGGCATGTCGTGCCGGATCGTCTCGCGGATCCAGTGGTGGTACACGTAGACGGCGTTCGGCCACAGGTTGATCGGGAACTCGCTCTTGACGCGCAGGAAGTCGCAGTAGCGCATCGCGTAGTAGTCGGCGAAATCGTCCGATTCAAGCAATGCGTCGACGAGCTTCTCGCGCTTCTTGATGTCGCGGGAGTTGACGTACTCGGTCACCTCCTCGGGCGTGGGGATGCGCCCGCAGATGTCGAGGTAGAGGCGGCGGCAGATGAGGAAGTCGGCCGCTTGGCCGCCGTTCGGCGCGAAGATGCGCTTGTCCGCCGCGGCCGACGCCAAGCCCTCCATGATGGAGAAGGCCGACGCGCCCGCGAGAAACGCTCTGCGTGAGATAGTCATGTCGCTAGACCCTTTCTTGAGAAACGATGCCTATATTATAGCCGTTTCCCCGCCCGCACGCAAGCCCCCGCGCGGCTCAAATCACGGCAAGAAGGAAGGCAACGAGAATCAGCACGAACGCCAGCCACCGCTTCCACGCGGGCACGGGCGGCGCGCCACGCGCCGCGTCGGACGCGGCATTGCCGAGGACCTTCTTCAACCCGCGCAGGGCGAGCGGCAGTTTCGACTTGTCGACAAGCAGGTACGCCGCAATGCCTAGGAGCGCCACCACGGGAATGAACCGCCAAACGCGCCACGCCGGGAGGGTCGCGCTCCCGCGCGACCGTCGGGAGGGTCGCGTTGCTGCGCGACCGCCGGGAGGGTCGCGCTGCTGCGCGACCTCCTCCAGTGCGGCGATGAACGCCTCCGGCGTCATGTTGCGCCCGAGCCCGCGCGCGGAGTCCGGCACCTTCACACGGCCGAGTTCCATCTTGCCGTCCGGCGCCATCATGACGAACGTCGGGATGCCCTTCACGCCCAACCGGTCCGCCAGCGCGTTGTTGCGTTCGCGCTCCTCCGGCGCGAGCACGCCGTCGCCGCGCGGCAGGTCTACGTACACGAACTCGATATGCCCAGCCGCCCACTCCCGCCACGCCGCGCTCGCGAACACGCGTTGCTTGAGCACGTTGCACCACTCGCAGGCGTCGCTGCTGCCAAAGGCAAGCACCTGCGGCTTTTCCGCCGCCGGAAGAATCGCGCGTATCGCGACCAGCGCCCAAACGATCATTCCTTTCCGCATACGCCGACCTCCCTCTTCACGTCACCGCATCGAAAGTTCGAGCCAAAGCGTCTCGGCGGCGTCCAGCTCCTCTTTCGCCGGACCCAGACGCGCCGTCAGCGCGGCGACGCGCGCCGCGTCCTTCGCGTAGAGCGCGGGATCGCCGAGCGCCGCCTCGATCTCCGCGATTTCTCCTTCCAGCGCCTCGATCCGCCCCGGCAACGCCTCCAGCTCCCGTTGCTCCTTGTACGTGAGCTTGCGGGGACGATCCGAGACGCGACAGGAGTGTCGCGTCCCCGAATTGTCCTCCGTCGGGGAAGCGGCGCTCTTGCCGCTTCCCGCCGCTTCATTCTCCCTCACCTGCTTCAGCAACCGCGCCGCCTCGGCGTAGCCGCCCGCGCACGGACGCACCACGCCGTCCCCCGCGAGCACATAGCAGCTCGTCGTCACGTTATCGAGAAACGTGCGGTCGTGCGACACGACGAGCAGCGTGCCCTTGTAGTTGAGCAGCTGTTCCTCCAGCAGCTCCAGCGTCTCCACGTCGAGATCGTTCGTGGGCTCGTCCATCACGAGCAGGTTCGACGGCTTCAGGAACAGCCGCGCCAGGAGCAGGCGCGCCTTCTCGCCGCCGGAGAGCGCCTTCACGGGCGTGCGCGCGCGCTCCGGCGTGAAGAGGAAGTCCGCGAGGTACGCGAACACGTGCTTCTGCACGCCGCCCACGGTAACCGTGTCGCGGTCGCGCGCGACGACCTCCTTCACGGTCGACTCGGGGTCGAGCTGGGCGTGCAGCTGGTCGAAGAACGCCATCTCCACGCGCGTGCCGACCGTCACCGCGCCAGACGTGGGCGCAAGCGCGCCCGTCAGCAGCTTCAGGAGCGTGGTCTTGCCCGTGCCGTTCTCGCCCACCACGCCGATGCGCTCGCCCTTCAGGACGTCCGCCGTGAAATCGGTCACGATCGGACGTTCCGCGCCGTAGGCGAAGCAAAGATTCTCGATCTTGATCACGCGGTCGCCGGACGCGGCGGCCGTGTCCACGCGCAGCGTGGCCGTGCCGGAAGCCATGCGACGGTTCGCGAATTCGAGGCGCAGCTGGCGCAGCGCCTCCACGCGCCCCTGGTTGCGCGTGCGGCGCGCCTTCACGCCCTGGCGGATCCACGCCTCCTCCTGCGCGAGCTTCTTCGCCTTCTTTTCCCAGAGGGCCGCCTCGTCCGCCTGCAGGTCGGCCTTCCGCTGGAGAAACGTGCGGTAGTCGCAGTTCCAGCCGGCGAGCGTGCCGCGGTCGAGGTCGTAGACGTAGGTGGCGACCGACTTCAGGAACGCGCGGTCGTGCGTGACGAAAAGGAAAGCCGTCTCGGTCTGGCGGCGGATGAACGCCTCCAGCCACTCGATCGACGCGACGTCGAGGTGGTTCGTCGGCTCGTCGAGGAGCACGAGGTCGGGTTCGTCGGCGAGCACGCGCGCGAGGAGCACGCGCCGGCGCAGGCCGCCCGAAAGCGCGTTGAACACGGCGGCGGGGTCAAGCCCCATCTGCGAGATGAGGCGGTCGGACTGGGCGATCTCCTTGACGGTGCCGGGACGGTCTGACGGAACCTCCTGTTCAAGGAAGGCGACCTTCAGTCCCGGTGCGCGGATGATCTCGCCCGTGTCGGGCTCGATCCGTCCGGCGATGACCTTCAGCAGCGTGGACTTCCCCTCGCCGTTGCGTCCGGTCACGCACGCGCGCACGCCGCTCTCAACATTCAAAGAGACCCCGTCCAGAACGGGGTCCCCTCCAAATGCAAGCGAAACGTCGTGCAGGGAAAGAAGATGCCGTGCCATGGGCCCCTCAGGCCTGCGGGCGCGGCGGCTCCTTGTGGCGATAGGTGATGCGCCCCTTGCCAAGGTCGTACGGGGAGATTTCGACCGTCACCTTGTCGCCAATCGCGATTTTAATGAAAAACTTCCGCATCTTGCCGGAGATGTGGGCGAGCACTTCGTGCCCGTTGTCCAACTGGACCTTGTACATAGTGGCCGGGAGAACCTTTGTTACGGTTCCCGTGACCTCTATTGCCTTATCGTCGTCTTTTGCCATATTGTAAATTGGTAGCGGGGGCTGGATTTGAACCAACGACCTTCAGGTTATGAGCCTGACGAGCTACCAGGCTGCTCCACCCCGCAATCTGGCGTCCTCCGAATGGCGGGCCTGACAGGAGTCGAACCTACAACCCTCAGATTCGTAGTCTGATGCTCTATCCAGTTGAGCTACAGGCCCTCATCGGAAAACGGCGTGTAGTATAGCACTTCTCCGCCCCGCGCGCAAGGGGTAAACTTCAAAAAAAATCCGGCGGCAAGTATGGTATAATATGCGCCATGCGCACACATCGCCTCATCGCCTACGTCCTCATCGCCGCGCTCGCCGTGGGCGTGCCGATCCTGCTCGCGCGCTCCAGCGCGCGGCCCGCGCCGCGGCGCGTCGAATGGCCCGTGATGGGCACGGTCGCCGGCCTCACGTTCCGCGGCGAGGACGCCGTTGCGCAGGACGCCGTCCGCGAATCGGTGCAGCGCACCTACGCGCGGCTGGAGGGCCTGCTTTCCGCCTGGGACCCCGATTCGGAGCTCTGCCGCCTCGCGCGCGCGGGCGAAACGAACGCCTTTGACCGCGCCTCCCCGGAGACGCGTCCCTGCTACCAGGCGGCGCTCGACCTCGCCGCGGCGTCCGGCAACGCCTTCAACCCGCGCGTGGGCGCACGGCTGCGCGAACTCGGCTTCAGCCACGGACAGCACTTCTGCGACTTCGACCTCGGCGCGATCGCCAAGGGCTTCGCCGTGGACGCCGCCTGCCGCGCCCTTCCGCAGAACATCCCCTTCGCGGGCCTGCTCGTGGACCTCGGCGGCAACCTCCGCGCCGTGCGCGGCACCTGGCGCACGGGCGTGCGCAACCCGTTCGGCGACGGCTACGCGGCCGTGGTCACGCTCGCGGAGGGCGAGTCCGTGGCGACGAGCGGCAACTACGAGCGGTTCGTCGAACGCGACGGCGTGCGCTACTCGCACATCCTCGACGGACGCACCGGCGAACCCGTCACGGGCATCGCCGGCGTCACGGTGGTCACGCCCCCCGCGCTCGGCGCGACGCTTGCGGACGGACTCTCCACCACGCTGTTCGTGCTGGGGCCCAAAGAAGGCGCGCGCTTCCTGCGTGAACATGCGGAAGCGTACGGCGCCGCACAGGCGCTCTGGATTCCGGATTCCCCGGCGAATCCCGAAATCCTGGCGACGCCGGAGTTGGCCGCGCGTCTCACCGACGCCGCCTTCCCGGTCCGCGCCGTGCGTTAGTCCTTCGCGACCTTGACCTTGCCGAGCTTCAGCACCTCGGCCGGCGTGAGCGCGGCCAGCGCGTCCACGAGCACGATCGAAAACGATCCCGGTCCCTTTGCGGCCTTCAGCGCCTTCTCCGTTGCGACGGCCATCACGATGGACGCGGCGAGCGCCGCCTCCCAGCGCGCACGCGTGCCGAGCGCGCCGAGGAACGCGGCGCAGAGCGCGCCCTGGATGCAGCCTTCGCCCGCGAAGCGCGGACGCGCCGCGTGCAGCACGGCCACCACGGGCGCGCCCTCGGCGGCCACGTAGTCCGTCGCACCCGCCACGAGCACCGCCGCGTGCGTCACGCCCGCGAGGCGCTGCGCGCCCTGCACGGCGTCCTCGCTCGGGATGAGCGACTCGCTGCCGCGCCCGCCCGTGGGCGCGCCCGCGAGGAACATGATCTCCGACCCGTTGCCGCGGATCACCGCGGGGAAGCGGCGCATGAGCTCCTTCGTGGCGAACGTGCGCAGCGGCAGCGCGCCGATGCCCGACGGCACGAGCACCCACGGACGCGCCGCGCTGTTCGCGTGCGACACGGCCGCGCGCATCGCGTCCGTCTGCGCCTTCGTCACCGTGCCCATGTTGACGAGCAAGCCGTCCGCCGTGCGCGCGAGGCCCGTAGCCTCGCCCATGTCCTCCACCACCATCGGCGACGCGCCGGCGGCGAACAGCGCGTTCGCGGCCTGCGACGCGCCCGCGAGACTCGTGATGCATTCGACCAAGGGGTTCTTCGCGCGCAGCGCCTCCAGCGCATCGGCCGCCGTCTTCAAGACGGACTCCGCCGTTACGCCCGTGCGCTGCTCGGGCGTCTTCTTCTTGCGGATGATCAGCTCATCTGGGGAGAAATCATCATCCTGTACAATTTCTTCGTTCTTGTTCATGTCAACCTCCAATCTGTCGACGGCGATATGATACGAAAATTCCGCCTGATAGTAAACACAGAAATCAAACCAATTTCTTAAAACCAGTAACCCTAACCACTCAGCACCATGCACTAAGCACTAAGCACCATGCACTACGCACCATGCACTATGCACTAAGCACTAAACTCAAACTGTGGTATAATACGCGCCATGGACAACCTAGCCGAACAGATCGCGGAGCTGAAGAAAGCCCGCAACGCCGTCATCCTCGCGCACAACTACGAGCGCGACGAGGTGCAGGACATCGCAGACTTCACGGGCGACTCGCTCGAGCTCGCGCGCAAGGCCGCCACGGTCGAGGCGGACGTGATCGTGTTCTGCGGCGTCTACTTCATGGCCGAAACCGCCGCCATCCTCAATCCCCGCAAGACCGTGCTCATCCCCGACCCCACGGCCGGCTGCCCGATGGCGGACATGATCACGGGCGAGCAGCTCCGCGCGCTCAAGGCGCAGCACCCCGGCGCCGCCGCCGTCTGCTACGTGAACTCCACCGCCGAGGTGAAGGCCGAGTGCGACATCTGCGTCACCTCGGGCAACGCCGAGAAGGTGATGGCGCAGTTCCCGAAGGACCGCGAGATCCTGTTCGTGCCCGACCAGCACCTCGGCTCGCACATCGCCGACAAGTTCGGCGTGAAGTACGTCCTCTGGCCCGGCTACTGCCCCACGCACGCACGCCTCACCGCCAAGCAGATCGCCGACGCGCGCGCCGCGCACCCGGGCGCCACCGTGATGGTCCACCCGGAGTGCACGCGCGAAGTGCGCGACGCCGCCGACCAGCGCCTCTCCACCGGCGGCATGTGCGCCTACGCGCGCAGATCTTCTGACACGGAGTTCATCGTCGGCACCGAGCTCGGCATCCTCCACCGCCTGCGCAAGGAGAACCCCGGCAAGAACTTCTACCCCGCCGCCGAACTCGTGTGCCCCAACATGAAGAAGACCACGCTCGACAAGGTGCGCGACTCCCTCGCCAACCTCGAGACGCGCGTCACCGTGCCGGAGGACATCGCCACGCGCGCCCGCCGCGCGATCGAGGCGATGCTCGCCGTCGTCTGACGAATCATTTGCGGTCGATGAGAGCGGCGAGGCGCGTGCGGGCGGCGCGGAGCGCCGCCGGGTCACGCGTGTACTTCGTCATCGATTCGATCAGCGTGCGGCTCTCGGCGTCGGCCTTCGCCGCGCCAGCCTTCGCCGCTGCGAGCTGGAGCCATTCATAGTCCTCCACGCCGTCACGCACCTGCGCGAGGCGGATTGAAGGCAGGACGTGATCCTTGCCGGGGTAGAGGAAGATGCCGTCGCCCGGCATGTGCAGGCCGCTGTACGTGTGCCAGTCCGGGAAGAACGTGTCGGACTCGTCGAGACACGGGTTGCCGTGCCAGTAGTTGACGTGCCAGAAGAGGAATCCGTCCGCACGGTAGAGGTGCGTCATCCAGCCGAGGATGCGCCCCTCGATCCACGGATATTCGAGCGAGGCCATGTTCGCGTAGGGGTACGTGGGGCCGCAGCACGTGTACCACCACACCTGCTTGCCCTGCTGGCGGAGCTTCTCCGAGAGTTCGGGCTTGTAGACGCTCGTGAGCGGACAGTACCAGTCCGTCGTGAGCGTGTACGGCGGCGGGTTCGTGGGGTTCTTCGCCATGTCGCGGTACATCATCGCCGTCGTCATCACGGGGATGTCGGGGAAATCCGCCTTCAGCTTGCGCCAGAGGTCGTCGATGCCCTTGTAGTATTCCTTCTGCCGCTCGTCGAAGCCGTAGAGGTAGGCGAATTTCTGGAGCCCATGCTTGCGCAGCTCGGCCACATACGGATCAAGCCGCGCCTTGAACGCCGGATAGAACGCGGGATCCTCAGTGGCGGCCGGCGGCGTGTAGCACACCCAGAGCGCGCGCGGGTCCTTCGGCGGCGGCACGATGTTGAGGATGTTGAAGCGGTTCATCCCGCGCGCGCGGGCGTGGAGGAGGTCGGCGATCGGCGGCGGGGAGGTGCGCGAGATGTCGTCCGGACTGGTGGCGCGTGAAGCCGTCCATCACGCAGAACGCCGTGGGCATGCCGAACGTCTCCGGCTGCGCGAAGCCGCGCACGCGCACGGTCACGCGCACGGTCGCCTGCGGATGCCCCGCCTCGGTGAGCGTCACGTCGCCCGCGTACTCGCCCGGCGCGGCGTCGGGCGCGGCGTGGACCGTGAACCACAGTCCCTGCGTGGCGCCGGCGCGCACGCGGTACGGCGCGGGCGGCAGGAGCGGATCGGGCAGCCACTTTTCCATCTGCGGCACGCCGTCGGGATGCTTGAAGTAGCCCGGCTCGCGCGCCACGTAGCCCACGCGCTGCCACGTGAACGCGCCCTTCAGCGCCTCGCCCTTCGCGTTGCGGAGGACGGGCAGTTTCACGCCGCCCGCCTTCCACTCGACGCCGGTGCCGGTCGATATCTGAATCTGGAAGCTCTCGCGCTCGCGGCGCGCGAGCTCCAGCGAGACGGTCTTCGCGGCGCGGTCGGCGGCGGACGGGAACATGAGCGGCGTCACGCGGCGCATCGAGTCGCACGGCCACACGGCCACCTCGTCCGGACGCAGCGGACTCGCCACGGGGCTCGCGGGGCCCGGCACGTCGACGATCTTCGTGACGACCTTGCGCCCGATGAAGAGCTTAAGCGTGAGCTGGTCGCTGGCCGAATACGGCGCGTCCGTCATGCGCGTGGCGCCCAGCACGTCGCCGTTCCCCTCGCGGCGTTCAAGCACAAGGTCCTTGAACTCGGCCTTCCCCGTCCCCTTGCGCAGGAACACGAACATCTGGATCTTCTTGATCGGCTTCTTCGGCACGAACGCGCCGGCCGTCCGCTCCCACCCGTGCGTCCCCTGCGTCCAGTCCGCGCGCACGCCCCATTCGGGCTGGCCGTCGTCGTACCATAAGTCGAGGTAGATGCAGTAGTCGGGCGCGCAGGCATTCTCGCTGCGGCTCACGCCGCTGAAGAAGACCGGCGCCTTCGACGGCTTGTCGTACGTGATCTCCTTCCACAGCCCACCCTTGAAAATCGCCCCATCCCCATACACGGCGGCCATCAGGGACGTAACCGCCGCGCACGCCCATGCGCGCGCCCTCATCGCCAGCCCTCCGGCAGGGCGTTGAGGACGGTCTCGACCACCTGGTCGAGCGTGAGGTTCGTGGAGTCGATCTCCAGCGCGCCGTCCGCCTTTTTGAGCGGCGCATACTTGCGCGTCGAGTCAATCGCGTCGCGCGCGAGGAGCGAGGCCTTCACGGCCTCGGCCGACTGGTTCGCGATTCCCTTCTCCACCTCCTCCTTCTGGCGGCGCGCCGCGCGCGCCTCGGCGGAGGCGGTGAGGTAGAAGCGGGCGGGCGAATCGGGAAACACCGCCGTCGTGATGTCGCGGCCCTCCACCACGAGGTCGCCGTACTGCGTCATGCCGCGCAGGAGCGCCGTGATGCGGTCGCGCACCTCCTTGACCGTGGCGACGGGCGAGGCGTGCGCGTTGATCTCCGGCGTGCGGATGCGGTCACCGGGCGGCTCGCCGCCCACGTAGTAGGCGATGGCGCCGTTCTCGGGGCGGCACTCCACCTCCACCGCCGCCGCGCAGGCGGCGACGGCGGCAGGATCAGACGTGTCCACGCCGCGCACGAGGCATTGCCATGTCATGATGCGATAGAGCGCGCCGGAGTCCACGTGAAGAAACCCCAGTTCCTTCCCCACCCGCTTCGAGACGGAACTCTTGCCTGCGCCGCTGGGGCCGTCGATGGCGATCACACGTCTGTCCATGGCCGTTCTCCCTGTACCGACGGATTACCTCACGCCCATCGGCGCGACGGGCACGGGCTGCAGCGGAACCGCGCCGGGCATCGCCATGGGACCGGCCGAAGGCGGAACTGCGCCAGGTGCAGTCATGGGAACACGCGATGCACCATAACCATGTCCCTGCCACTGACCGTTTGAATGCCCTTGCAGAATCTGGGCCGCCTCGAGAATCGCACGGACGCGCCGGTCACCGCGAACATCCGACAAGGCCATCGTCCAAGCCGAGAACGCGGCTTCTGCCACATCTTCGCTTGGATCGGCGATGAAATAGGCAAGATCGGCCAGCGAACGTTTCCCCTCCTCGCTTTCAAGCGCATTCACCATGGCCATGCGCACATCTTCGGAACGCGAGGAAATCGCGGCCTGCAGGTAGCGACGGAGTTCCTGCGACGACCCAGCGGATTCGATGTCCTCAATCAGTCGCTGATCTTGCTTGCTGAGCTGTCCACCTTCACCGTTGTGGCGCGCACGCGGTCCCCTGTCGCCGCCCCTGCCCGACGGCCGTGCCATCTGGCCGCGCGGCTGTTGCGCGGGACCGGCGCCGGACGGACGGCGCTGTCCCTGGGCTTCCACCGCGAGCACGGCAAGCGCCGCTGCGAAAACGATCAGTATTTTCTTCATTCCGTATCTCCTCTTTGGGGTTGTTGATTGTTGAAAACGGTTCAATCGACCTTCAGTGCCGCGGCGGAGGCCGTGAAGAAGGCGTGGTAGGCGCGGTTCGTGTTCCAGCAGTCCTCCGCGGAAGCCAGTTCCCACGGCGCGTGCATGTTCAGGAGGGGCGTGCCGAAGTCGACCACGTCCATGCCGAAGCGCGCCATGAACTTCGCGATCGTGCCGCCGCCGCCCTTCTCGGCGCGCCCGAGCTCGCCCATCTGCCACGTGACGCCCGCGTCGTCGAGGACACGCCGGAGCGCGGCGATGAACTCCGCGCGCGCGTCGCTTGCGCCGCTCTTCGTGGCGGGACCGGTGTACTTGATGATGCAGGGGCCCTTGCCGAGGTGCGCCTCGTTGCCGACGGAGTCGGCGTCGGGGAAATGCGGGTCGCTCGCGGCGCAGACGTCCGCGCTGAGCATCTGCGACGCCTCGAGCGCGCGGCGCACGTCGATGTCGCGCGCGCCGCCGCCCTCGCGGTCGAGGAGTTCCGCCACGGAGTTTTCGAAGAACGAACTCTCCATGCCGCTTGCGCCCACGCTGCCGATCTCCTCCTTGTCGCAGAGCACCACGGCGCAGGTGCGCGCGGGCGCGGCCTTCGCGCGCGCCACGTCGACCAGCGCGGCGAGGCCCGCGTACGCGCACACGCGGTCGTCGTGTCCGTAGGCGGCCACGAGCGCGCGGTCGAGACCCACGTCGCGCGGGGCGCCGGCTGGGACGATCTCGAGCTCGGCGCTCAGGAGGTCGTCCTTCTCCACGCCGAACTTCTTCTTGAGGACATCCTCAATCTTGCCGAGGCCGGCGATCACGTCCATGTCCTCGGCCGCCACGGCGTCCTTCACCTTCTTCTCAAGCTGCTCCTTGCCGAAGTGGGGCAGGATGTCGGAGATCATGAACGCGGGGTCGCCGGGCGCGTCGCCGACCGCGACGTCCACGCGCGTGCCGTCCTTCTTCGCGACGGTCCCGTAGAGCGCGAGGGGCAGCACGAGCCACTGGTACTTCTTGATGCCGCCGTAGATGTGGGTGTCGAAGTAGGTGATGCCGCCCTTCTCGTAGATCGGCTTCGGCTTGAGGTCGAGACGCGGCGCGTCCGTGTGGCCGCCCACCACGCGCACGCCGGCGGACGTCCCCGCGCGGCCGACGACGGCGGCGAAGAGGGTCTTCCCGTGGTAGCCGCGCCACACCTTGTCGCCCGCCTTGAGGCGCTTGGCGCCTTTCAGCTCGCGGAAGCCAGCCTTCTCCAGCAGGCGCACGGCCTCGGCGTACGCGCGCCGCTCCGTCTTCGCCTCGGCGAGGAACGCCTTGTAACCGTCAACGTACTTCTTCGCTTCTTTCTTCATGTTGCTTTCCTCACAACGTCCAGCCGTTGAGGTGCGGCGTCTCGAGGAGACGGTTCGCCTCTTCGGCATGCGCGCC
Organism: uncultured Lentisphaerota bacterium; assembly: GCA_900320225.1. Taxonomy (GTDB): domain Bacteria; phylum Verrucomicrobiota; class Kiritimatiellia; order RFP12; family UBA1067; genus RUG572. The sequence continues at coordinate 16,204 of ONRL01000024.1, read as the reverse complement.
TGTGAACGACTCCGCCTGCGGGTCCCACGTGAGCTTCGCGAGACGCAGGCGCTCGCAGATGTTCGCGATGTGGCACGCGCTGATCGAGCGGTGGCCGATCTCGCAGTCCGTCGCGATCGGACGGTTCTCGTAGATGCCGTCGATGAAGTCGCTTTCGTGCGAATGGCCGTTCGCCGCGCGGTAGAAGTGCTTGTCGCCGGGCTTGAGGTCGGTCTTCTCACGCCACTTCTTCAAGAAATCGGGACGCTCGATCTTCGTCCAGTCCACGAAGATGTCGCCCTTCTCGCCGTGCCACGTGATGCCACAGCGCGCGGCATCGGAGACGTGCGCGCGGAAGCCGTCGGCGTAGACGAGGTCGAAGGCGTACTTGTCCGCCCAGTTGAGGCACGGGTCGTCGGAGAGGTTGGTCGTCATGTTTTCGACCGCCACGGGGCCCGTGCGCTCCGCGCCGATCGTCCACTGGAGGATGTCGATCCAGTGCGCGCCCCAGTCCGTGATCATGCCGCCGCCCGTGCGGGAGTTCCAGCGCCAGCACATCGGCTCGTGGATCGCGGGGATGAAGGCGTCGTTCTCCCAGTGGCGCGAGGGCCCGAGCCACATGTCCCAGCCCTCCTTCGTGAAGTAGCCGGGGCGCGCCTGGCGCGACGTGTCGCGTCCGTGCCCCCACTGGCCGCCGTTCGCGCCGGGAAGGCCCACCTCGGCGTACTTGACGGCGCCGATGTAGCCGCTCGCCACGAGCTCGCCCGCCTGGCGGAAGCTGCTGTCCTGCCGGTGCTGGCTGCCCACCTGGAACGTGACGCCGCTCGCCTTCGCCACGCGCACCATCTCCTGTCCCTCGCGCACGCCGAGGGACATCGGCTTCTGGCAGTAGACGTGCTTGCCGGCCTTCATCGCGGCAATCGCGACGAGGGCGTGCCAGTGGTCGGGCGTGATCACCACGACTGCGTCCACCGTCGGGTCCGCCACCACCTCGCGCCAGTCGGCCGTCATGCGGCACGACGCGTTTCCGTAGTGCGCGTCCACCTTTTCCTTGAACACCTTGCGCCCGCCGGGATGCTTCCCGTCGTAGCTGTAGCCGCCCGCCTCAAGGACGGGATCGCACACGACGGTGATCTGCACGCGCTCGTCGCGGAGAAACGCGGGCACGTTCGCGTAGGCCTGCGTGCCGCAGCCGATGATGCCGAGGTTGATGCGGTCGGAGGGTTTCGGGCGGCGCGCCGACGCGCCGACGCCGGCGAACGCCGCGCGCCATCCGCTCCACGCGGCCGCGCCAGCCACGCCCGCCAAAAAACCGCGCCTGCCAATATGTGTAGTTGCCATGCCGCACAGTATATCATATTTAGTGCGGGGTGCGGAGTGCTTAATGCTTCGTGCGGTCGGCGAATTCCGGCTTTGACTTCTCCACGCCGTAACCGTGACCGACCTTCACGCGGACGTCTCCCGGAACGATCTCGCGGTCAAGTTCATAACGCGCGCAGTCGACGCGGCGCACGCCGAACGTGGACGTCTCGCGGAGGATCGCGGCAGCCAAGGCATCGGCCTGCTCGGGCGGCGCAAGAACGATGAGAAGATGGCCCGGACGCCCCTTCTTCATCGCAAGCGGCGCGAGCGACACGTCTAGCGCGCCGGCTGCGCGCAGGCGGTCGCAGGCGAACGCGAGGTCTTCGCCCGTCATGTCGTCGATGTTGGCGCGCAGTTCAACGACGCGTCCGTTCGGACCCGTGGCGGACGCGCAGGAGCGCGTCCCTCCCGCCTCTTTGCCGAGGAAGGCGCGGACGCCGTTCAGGCGCCCCGGCACCTCGCGGTGGCCGAGGCCGAGACCGGTCCGCTCCACCGCCAGCGGCGGCATCGGTCCGAACGATTCGGCGAAATGGACGAGCAACGCCGCGCCCGTGGGCGTGAGCAGCTCGCAGTTGGCCGCGCCCGAGGTGTACGGCACGCCCATGAGGATGTGCGCCGTGGCCGGCGCGGGGACGGGCAGGGTACCATGCGCGCAGTGCACGAACCCGCCGCCCACCTCGGGACGGCTCGCGACCACGCGCACAGGGCCAAGCTCCTCCAGGAGCAATGCCACCGCGGCGATGTCGCTAAGGGCATCTGCCATCCCGACTTCGTGAAAGTGAATCTCCGAGACGGGGCGCCCGTGCGCCTTCGCCTCGGCATCGGCGATCAAATCGTACACCGCCTGTACGTGCGCCTTCACGGCGTCGGACGCGTTGAGCGCCGAGATCTGCGCGGCGATGTCCGCCCGCGAGGCGTGGTGATGGGGAGGGACGCGCTCCTGCGCGTCCGCATCCACCGTTCCGTGGTCGTGGTCGCCGTGGTCGTGATGATGGTGATGGTGGTGCTCTTCCTCGACGTGACCGTGGACGTGCACGTCCACGCGCGTACCGACGAGCCCGCACACGGTCGCGGGATCCGCATGCACGTGCACGCCCGGAACGCCGAGCGCGTTGATGCGCGCGAGCGCGGCCGCACGGTCGGAGACAAGTTCCAAAAGCGCGGCGGTGAGCATGTCACCGGCCGCGCCCATCGTGCATTCGAGGTAGAGCGTCTTCATTCCGTCAGGCGGCGACGGGCGTGCGGCGACGTTCGAAGAACGACAGCACGCCGAACACGGCGAGTCCCGCCGCGAGGATGATGCAGCCGAGCAGGGTGTCCTTCAGGCTCAGGTCGAACATCTCCGACAGCCCGCCCTCCATCGCGGAATGCACGCAGTCGACGGACCACATGAGCGCCGCGCCCCAGAACATGAGCGTCGTGGTGAGCACGGCGGGCGTGCGGCGCACGCGGAAGTAGAGGACCGTGAAGACGATCGCGGCGGCGATGGTCATGAGCTCACACATGGGCGGCCACCTGCCGACGATCGGCGATTTCGCTCACCACGACCATGCCGATCCACACGAAGAAGAGGAGAACGGCCATCGACACGCCCACCGTCATGATCTCGTGGACCATCTCCTGCGTGTCCGCCGGGTTCTGCATCTTGGTGAGGAACGGCGGACAGAACGTGATCTCGCCGTGGTAGATGTGCTCGATCGCGAGGAGGAACGAACCTCCCAGCGCCATCTTCACAAGCCAGTGGAGCTTGCGGAGAAACGGATTGTGCGACTTGCCGCCCGCCGTCTTCTGGACGACGGCCGCCACGGCGGCACCGGCGAGAGGAGCTGTGAAACAGGCCATTGCATTTCCTTTCTTGCTGTGAAATCAACGGTAAAAGTGTATCAGAATGCGCCGCCGATGTCCAGTCCGTCGTACATTTTGATATACTACCCGCATGGCAACATCTCGATCGTTTTCCGCGCGTGGCGCGGTGCTGTTCGCCGCCGCGCTCGTCGCCGCGGCGGCCGCGGACGACGCATTCACGAACGACCTCCCGTACCTGAAGCGCAAATGGCGCGCCGACGTGACGGACGCCGGCACCGGACTCGACACCGGCGGCGTCCTCGCCGGGTGGCAGGAAATCGTGTCCGCGCGCGGCGACGAGCCATGGGAGACCACCAAGGCGAAGATCTTTGCCTTCGGATGCGACCGCACCGCGATCGGCGTGTCGCCGCACGACTGGTTCCCCGCGTTCGCGCCGTGGTCGTTCCACCGCGGCCACCCGCTCTGGAAGATCCTGCCGCGGCGCGCCAACGAGGTAGACAACCTCCGCTCGCCCGGCCTCGCGAAGAAGATCGCCGCCGGCACGAAGGACGGCAGCTGGGTGGTGTGGAAGGACTACTCCCACTGCGCGCCCGACTGGGACGACATCCTTGCGCTCGGCTTCCCCGGCATGCGCGACCGGCTCCTCGCGAACTGGAAGGACGCGCCCTACTACCACGCGCGGCGGATCGCCGCCGACGCGACGATCCGCCTCGTCGGACGCCTCGCCGACCACGCGCGCCGCGCGAACGAGTCCGCGCCCAGTCCCCGCCTCGCCGCCGAGGCCGCCGCCCTCGCGAGCCTCTGCCACGGCTCGCCCCGCACCGCCTACGAGGCGCTGATGTTCATCTACCTCGAATGGGTGATGGGAGAGAACTTCGACGGCTTCCAAGTGCGCACGCTCTCCAACCTCGACCGCATCCTCACGCCCTACTACCATGCCGACCTCGCCGCCGGACGCGCCACCGAGGCCGAGTTCCGCGACCAGCTGCGCCACTTCTGGTGGCAGTGGGGCTCCATCGACAACTACTTCGGACAACCCGTCTACTTCGGCGGCACGAAGGCCGACGGCACCACCGAGTACAACGAAGTCTCCCGCATCCTCCTCGAGGTGCACGACGAACTCGGCCTCCCCACGCCCAAGGTGCACATCAAGACCGGCCCCTCCACGCCCGACTGGGTGTGGCGCACCACGCTCGACCTCGCCCGCCGCCAGCGCTCCGTCACCTTCTGCGGCGAGGAGCCCCTCGCCCGCGCGATCATCGGCCTCGGCTACACGCCCGAGCAGGCGCGCACCTGCGCCATCTGGGGCTGCTACGAATGGGGCATCCGCGACAGCTGCAACGACACGATCCCCTCCTACGTCAGCGTCCTCAAGCCCGTCGAGAAGCTCCTCGCGCGCGCCCGCGCCGGCACGTTCGACGCCCCCGACTACCCCGCCTTCCGCGCCGCCTACCTCCAGCTGCTCGAGGACTCCACCCGCGAGGCGCGCGAACTTGCGTTCGAGACGGAGAAGTGGGTCCACGAGGTCAACCCCTCCATGCTCTTCTCCCTCTCTATCGCGCACAGCGTGAAGACCGGACGCGACGCCTTCCACGACGGCACGGCGCACGGAAACAACTCCCATCTCCTGATGGTCGGCATCGGCTCCGCCGTCGACGCCCTCCTCGCCGTGGAGGACCTCGTCTACAAGGAGCGCCTCCTCACCCTTCCCGAACTCGGCCAGGCGATGGCCGCGAACTGGAAAGGACACGAGGCGCTCCGCGAACGCGTCCTCCGCTCGAAGCGCAAGTGGGGCAACAACGACCCCGAGGCGAACGCGCTCGGCCACGACATCGCCAAGCACTTCGCGCGCCAGGCGAACAACATCCCCAACTCGCGCGGCGGTCGGTTCGTCGCAGGCGGACACAGCTCGCGCCGGTTCGTCGACTTCGGCAAGCGCACGGGCGCGACGCCGGACGGCCGGAAGAAAGGCGAGGAGATGTCGAAGAACCTCTCGCCCGCGCCCGGCGCGGACACCGAGGGCGTCACCGCGCTCATCCGCACGCTCGCCGCGCTCGATCCCGCCGACCTGCCGATGGACATGCCGCTTGACGTGATGCTGCATCCCTCCGCCGTCGCCGGCGACAAGGGCCTCGACGTGATGCGCGCCCTCGTGGAGGAATACCACGCAAGCGGACTCACGCTCATCCAGTTCAACGTGTTCGACGCGGCTACGCTCCGCGACGCCCAGGCGCACCCGCGCGATTACGAGAACCTGCAGGTGCGCATCTGCGGCTGGAACGTGCGCTGGAACGACCTCCCGCGCGAACAACAGGACGCCTACATCCGCCGCGCCGAGGCGATTGCGCCGTGATGATTACAGATCTCTTACCAATCCCTATTTTTGTAATCAGAAAAATAATCTACATGTTTCCTATTTTGAACATGTCGGATCTGATGCTCAGGAGCATGAATGGTCTTGAGGAAATCTTCTTGAACGGATTCATTTTTTCGAACCTCGTAGTGTCCCCTCATTCCGTTTTCGAGTCTCCGCCGTGAATCACATCAGTTCTTTGCCGCAGGAGAACGCGGGGGCGACGGGCGCGCCCATGAGGCGGTAGACGTGCTGGCAGGTGTCGAAGCAGATGGGCTTCATCTTGTCCGCGTCGGGCTTGCCGTCCGTCAGCGCGGACTCCTCCACCGCGCAGTTGAGGATTCTTCCGACGACGTTGCAGTTCTCCTCGTTCATCGAGACAAGCTCGCATTCGAGGACAAGCGGCAGCTCGTTGACGACGGGCGCATCCACGAACGCGCTCTTCGTCACGGTGAAGCCGCTCTTCGCCACCTTGTCGGGCGTCTTGTTGCCGCTCGCGATGCCGAGGTAGTCGCAGGCCTTCACGGCGTCTGCCGTCCCGAAGGCGACGGTGAACGCCTTCCGCGCGGCGATGTTCGCCCACGTCTTGTGTCCGGTGTCGATGCAGATCGTGATTTCGTCCTCGAGCGTGATCCCGCCCCACGCGGCGTTCATCACGTCGGGCGTGCCGTCCGCGCCGTAGGTGCCGATCATCAGCACCGGCATCGGGAACATCCAGTTCTTCTTTCCAAGGTTCTTCTTCATTTCGCAGTTTCCTTTCTTAGTTTTTCACAATGCTGTCCATCACACATCCAGCCATGTCGGCTCGTAGGCGATTTCGTATCGCTCGTCGAGGCGCGAGACGTTGTAGATGCGGCTGGACTCGAAATCGACGCCTCCGTGCTGGCCCGTGTGAATGTGTCCGCAGAAGACGAAGCGGGGACATTTCTCCGCAATCGCCTCCGCCAGCTCGGACGATCCGAAATGCTCGGAATCCGTCTGAAGCGAACGGTCCACGTCGCTGCCGGGGATGCGCGGCGGCGCGTGCGTGACAAGGACATCAAGACCAGATGGTATCTTCGAGAACCATTGCCTCAGCGTGTCGTGTTCGCCCTCGAACGCCCACGAATAGGAGATGATCGGCACCCATGGCGTACCGTAGAAGCGAATGCCGTTGATTTCGGCCGCGCAGTCCCCGAGGAAATGGACGTTGGGCGAGAATCCGAACGTCCAGTCGATGTCGTGTCCCTTGAAGAGGATATGTGCAATCGGATAGAAGTCGTGGTTGCCGGGAATGACGACGAACTGGATGTCGGGATACGACGCCGTCCATTCGCGGAAGCGCTTGTTGATCCACTTCTTCTGGTCGTTGATGTGCCAAGGGCCGCGTCCCCGCAGCGGCGCGACGTCGCCGGCAAGGACAACGACGTCCGCCCCCGTCGGGTCAAGCCCGTCAAGGTTCCCGTGCAAATCCGATGTCGCCATGATGCGCATGACCATCCTCCGTTAGGTACACAAGGATCCCCGATGCGAATCTCATTTTTCGGGTCATCGGGGTTGTGACAAGGCCATAGATCTCTATTGCCTCGCCGAAGATTCTATCGCAAACTGTCACGGCAATAGCATAGCAAAAATGCGGCACTTTGGACAACCCAAAGAAAATTCTGGAAACGCTGTAGCCACCCGCTAGGCAGTCGCCTGGATGGACGATGTACGCTGCGCATATGGACTGACCGAACTTCCGCCTGAATTTATCGAGGGACGGCGTCGTGTAGTCGTACATCTTTTACGGTACTACGGCGAATGTTTCACGATTCCTAGACCCCTCGCAAGCCGAATTTACACGATTCCTAGCCCCCTCAAAAACATTCGCCCACCCGCTTCTGCTTTGAACTTCCGTGCGGCAGCACAAAAGTTCAAAACAGCCATTGACTGGAACGAGGCGCTATGGTACACTATTCCCGTTTTGAACTTCAAAGCGGAGACTTGACGATGATCATCAAACGAGACATACTTCTGAACAAGCTCATAAGAGCAAAGAACCACAATCTCATCAAGATTCTAGTTGGAATGAGGCGTTGTGGTAAGAGTTTTCTTCTCTTTAATCTTTTCAAGCAACATCTGTTTGACAGTGGCGTTCCCACAGACCATATTGTTGAAATCGACCTTGAATCGGATGAATTTCTTTTCTGCCGAGATGCAATCACCCTCGGCAAAGAAATCCGTGCACGACTTCCCGCTGATGACGCTCCCTGTTTCGTACTCATCGATGAAATCCAACATGCGGAACCTATACTGCCTGAAGGCACCGATCTCTCGCGCCTGCGCCCAGAAGACCGCAAAAAAGCCTACATCACCTTCTACCATGTTCTCAATGGGCTTCTCAAGCGGAAGAACGTCTCCACATACGTCACCGGATCCAACGCCGATCTGCTCTCGAAAGATGTAGCCACGGAGTTCCGAGGACGCGGCGAGACCATCACGGTATCCCCGCTTTCGCTCGCAGAGTTCGCCGAAACAATGCCCAATGCACGGGATTTTTTCCAGATCCGCGACGCCTACCTCACTTTCGGCGGACTCCCCGAATGCACCCTTCTTGAAACCGAATCCGAAAAGCGTCGCTATCTTGACAACCTCAACGCGACCATCTACCTCCGCGACATCATCCAGCGGTACAGCCTCAAGAACGACACCCTGCTTGAAATCGTAGCCGACACGGCCATGAGCAACATTGGCTGCCTTTCCAATCCCACGAAGCTCAGCAACGCTATCAACTCCACCGGGAAGCTTTCCTGCAACGAAACGACCATTCGCAAATATCTTGGCTACCTTGAATCGGCCTTCCTCATCCAAAATGCGCGCCTCTTCGATTTGCGAGGGAACCGTTATCTCGACTACCCTTCCAAGTACTATGCCGTCGATACCGGCATCCGCAATTCGCGGCTCAACTTCCGTCAGGACGAAAACACGCACCTCATGGAGAACGTCATCTACAACGAACTCATCCGCCGAGACTACGCGGTGGACGTCGGCGCCGTAGAAATGTTCGCAACCATCGACGGCAAGCGTTGCCGCAAACGCTACGAAGTCGATTTTGTCGTAAACAAGGGCGACATGCGCTTTTACATTCAGTCCGCCTGGGACATCCCCGACAACGAGAAGCGCGATCAGGAAACATTCTCGCTCCGCCACATCGGCGACAACTTCAGGAAAGTAGTCGTGACCGGCAACCCCTACGAAAAGCCCTGGACCGACAAGAACGGCATCACCTTCATGGGCATCGTGCCATTCCTTCTCGACCCCCGCTCGCTGGAAACGCTGTAGCTACCCGCTACGCAGGGCTCACACCAGTAAGCCAAGGAGTCATGCAGACTGGCATGTAGGCGAATGTTTCACGATTCCTAGACCCCTCGCAAGCCGAATTTACACGATTCCTAGACTCCTTGCAAGCCGATTTTGCACAATGCATGTCAAATTGATCCAGAAATCGCCATCAATTTGACTCATTATCCTGCTTGGCACCCCATTCGAAATCATCCCCGTTCACAACGCATTCGTGCTTGAACGGGTTCATCATCTTTATGTCCATTTTTGCACTATTCTAGAAGTCCTTTTCTGCACTATTCTAGGCAGAACAGTGCACAACATGGCCTAACCCCACACGGATAATCAACCATCAATCGACATGTTTTCTTGCTCAATCCAACCCCGTTCGATGGCAATACGAAGCGAAGAAGCATGCGCGAAATCCAGGTGTGTGGCGAGATGTGCCTCCCAGCGTCTTCGCGCCTGCGACGAGACCGGGCGTCGCGGAAGTATCTCGTCAGCAGCGACTTCGTCAGCGATGACACGCTGGACGCGGATCGCATTGGAAATTCTGTCGGCGATGAGGAAGCCGTCCAAGTCTCCGTCGCCGGCATGATCCACCGTCATCCCCTGCGCCGCGAACAACTCCAGCAGTCGAATGACAGCAGCATTGGGATACCCCTCGGTGTAGAGGCACGGCACGCCATCGCGGACAAGCGCTTCGAAAGGCGCGGCATTCTCGCTCGTGACGATGTGGCCCACGTCAAACCGCACGTCGCGTATTCGCATGACTGTTTGGCGAGGCAACTGCACAGCGAGCCCCGTGCGGAACATCTCTCCTGGATATCGGAACATCTCACCCGTGTCGAGCGTAAAGGAGAACGGCGCGAAGACCGTCACGAAGCTTGTAAATGGATTCTCCTCAATACCGAACCGAGCAGATACCTCTCGCCCACTTTCATCCGTGTCCATCCCGACAACAGCACAAAGAATCCGCTCGAGCACCTTGCGCCGTGCCCCCGCTCGTAGAGATTTGCTATCGCCGAGGATGTCGGTCCCCAACTGCGAAAGTGTAACAGGCGATATTGTCGTATCATGCGCGATGCGTCCAACGGACCATTCGAGCATCCTGATGAAATCGCGAATTGCCCCTTTGTCGCGTCGCAGGAATCGCACGACTGTCGTATCTGCCTTTAACGTCTCGACCACATCTGCACCGGCGGTCAACCGTACACGGCGAAAAGCTTCTTCGATCGGATCGTCACCAGTCACCTTCGTCGCAAAAACTGCGCGAATGTCACCCCATTCGGACGGATTGCGACGTTCAATCGGGATGCGGAACACGGCCTTGCGCCCCTTTTGATAGGCAGCGACACCAAGAATGCGCCCGACATCGGGGATGACCGCCCACTCTTCGGACGTGGCAAGCACCTCAATCTCGGGCGGCAATGGTCCTTCACCATTGATCCTCCGCACGAGTTTCCTCGCAAGTCCCTTTATGCGTCTGTCTGCGCACAGTTCCTCGTCAAGACTCATCGCCTACCCCCTTGGCGTCCATGTCAATAGAAGTGAATTCCGGCGTGTCCGGTCTGTTCGGTACAGGCACAGCGAACAGGTCTCCCTGCTTAGCTGTAATGTCCTGTGTGTAGTGATAGAGATGCACGTCGAACTTTTCGTCCTTGACAACGAAGAGCGACGTAGTGCGCGGCAGTTCCTTCTTCACGCCATCCTGGTCAGGAGAGGCCACGAAAAGCTGGAGTCCAAGGTCGTTCGCAAAAGCCAAGAGTTGGTCCCGCCGCGCCGCGTCGATTCCGTAAAATGCCTCATCGAAGAGAAGCGGTTGGAGCCGCAGTGACTGGTTGCCCGAGCGCCCCTGATAGAGGAACGCCGCAACAGTTAGGATCAAGAGGTAGTTCGGAACGGCCTGCTCGCCGCCGGATCCGACGGCCTTAACAGAGCGGTCGATGATCTTCCCCTCGTTGTCGCGCGTCACCATCTTCAGCTGGAACTCGTACCAGTGGCGGTAGTCGAACATCTCAGGTATTTCGCCCGGCTGCGCCGAGAGGATCGCGTCCTTGTGGGTCTCCACGAAATCGGAAATCTCCTCGCCATCCTCGCCCGCACCGTATGCGCTGAACTTGCGTATAAGCGCCAGAAGCGATTCGTATTCAGGCACGGGCTTCAGCCCGAACGAATACCGACTCGAACCGAAGAAGCGATCCTTCAGCATCCTATTCACCCGCACCGAAAGCTGCGTGAGCCGCTGGTCGTCCTCGTAGAGCTTGCGCAGGACTTCGGAAACGAAGATATCACGGAACAGCCGCTGCGTCTGCTCGTTGATGACGCCCCTCTGCTCCTCGTAGTCCGCGTTTTCCTTCTCCAGCACCGCATCGATGGCCTCGCCGCGCTGATCGACGAGCGAACACGCCGCCGCGTCGAACTGGAACGCATAGTCGAATCCAATCGGCTCGCAGATGTCGCGCCGCAGCGTGGTCTCGCCTTCCGTCTCCTTGCGCTTCGCCTCCTCGACAAACGCCGCAAGCGACTCTCGCGAGTTCCCTGCCTCGCCCAGACGTTCATGCGCAAGCGCAGCGATTCCGGGCAGCAGTTTCTCCGCCGCGATACGGTTCGCCTCCACAATCCGCTGGCGTTCCCGCGAGGCGACAAGCCCCAAGTCGATATTCACGACCCGCTGGCTTTTAGCCCCGATGTCACGATCCACAAACGAGATCTTTTCCTCGATCTCGCGGATTCGGTTCTCGACAGACCTGATACGCCTTTCGAGCGCCGCGCTTACGCCTTCGTTCGCCATCTTGAGGCGGACAGACTCAAGCTGCTCTTTCGCTCGCGCGAGCCTGTTGCGCGCTTCTTCTGCAACCCTCGACGCCCCTGCCGCGTTCTCTTCGCGGAACATCTGCTCCTGCCGGAGGTGCCGTACCCTTTCGCGTCCTTCCTGCCACCACGTCCGCAGACCATCCACGGTCGATGCGATTTCGCGCATATGCGTGCGCGCCGATTCCGCCTCGCGCACGCGCCGCGCCGCCGCATCGCGCGCCTTCTCGGCGGCGGAGAGCTCGTCGCGCTTCATGCGAACGCGCCGCGCCTGTTCGTCGTGGCGCTGTCTGGCTCCAAGAAGGCGCGGTTTCACGTTGGCGAGCGGCTGCTCGCGTCCGCGAAACGCGACCACCTTCGTCTCGACCTCGTCAAGGACACGCAGTCCGCCGCGCGCCGCGAGCGCCGCCTTGAGCGCCAGTACCGCATCGGGGTCCGATTCCGCGACATCTATGTAGCGCGCAACCCATTCCGTTTCTGACGGCACGTCGAAGTCTTCCGTCCGCACGAAAATCGACTGCTCCCGGTGGTTGCGGAAGAACTCCATGCGCACGGCGTCCGCCTCGTCCTGCGGCACAAGCCACGTTCCGAGAAGCGCGTCGCCAACGACCTGCTCGAAAGCGGCGATTTCCGCAGACTTCAACCCGGCGCGCGGTTCAACATGGAGATAGAGCGGGACGGCCTTGAAGAGACGTTCCGCCACGGCAGTCCGCGCCACTGCGAAACCGGGGACTTCCGGCTCCGGTTCCGCCTGCGCCTCAAGTGCCGCGAGCTCCTTCCCAATCCGAGACACCTCCGACTCTGACCTCGCGGCTTCGTCCGTACACGCACGAACAGCGCCAGCCGCGTCTTCGCAGGCCAACGCGACCGCAGAGCGTACCGCATCCGTTTCCAACGCCGATTCTTCCGGCGCGCCTGCTTTCGCGGCGGCATCAAGCGCGGAAACAAGCGGCATGACGGAAACGGGCGCGTCCTGTCCGAGCCTATGAAGTTCCACAGCACGTTTCGCAGCACTTGCAGCAAGCGCGCGGTGCGATTCAGCAACGCGCTCGCGCGTCATCCTTGGCACGGCACTCCCCTTCCAGCGCGGCGGCTTCCTGCGCGAGCTGCTTTTCGCGCTGAAGGAGTCCGGAAGCGTCCTTCGCCTTCAAGTCCTGGAGTTCCGCCTGCCGGGCGTCGCGTTCACGCTTGAGGACGTCAAGGCCGCCGTTGGCAACATTGATTTCAGCAACAACTTTCGTCCGCTCTTCCTCAAGTTCGCGCTCCTTTGCAGCAGCCTCGGAGAAATCGATGTCCGCCCGCTTCCATGCCGCACAGACAAGGTTCTCCTTCGTTTGCACCAGCGCGTCGCGCCCGCGCTTCAGCTTGCGGAGGAATCCGAGCCGCGTCTCGATGCGATCGAGGCGGTCGCGGCTCTCGTCGATGGATCTAAGCCCATCGACAAGACTGGTGAATGTTTCGCGATTTGGCTCTTCGAGAAGCTGGCGGAAAAGCTCGTTGAGATTTCCCGCCTTGGATGCGATTTCGCGGTACGCCTTGCCGATCGCCAGGATACGGCAGACGTTGCGGTATGTTTCGGCATCGTCGAAGAAACGCTCCGCCACGGCGGTCGCGTACTGTCCGATCTTCGCGAAGTAGTGTCCAACAGGGAGTGCCTTTATCCGCTTCGCGAACTCGTCGCGGAAGGCGGCGCGGGAGCGATCGCCATCCTCAACCGCCAGCGGCAGATCGGCAACGGGCGCGTCGGCCATACCTCCCCAGCTGTCGTAGGCCACGTCCATGCTCGTCGCAGAAAGTCCCACGCAGATGGACACCGTCCGGCCCGTCTCCACCGACGCCAGTTCAAGAGCTGCATACGCTATGCCGCCGTCCTTGTTCATGGGGCCGCCCGCCTCGACGTTGTAACGCATCACAACGCCCTGCACCTTGCGTCCGCCGACGTTCTTCGCCCCGGCGACGCGCGCGGCGGCATTGAACTCGATGTCGCCTGCGGAGAGAACGTAGTGAATCGCGTCAAGAAGCGTTGTCTTGCCAGAACCGTTGTCCCCGAGCAGGAACAGATGCCCGCCGCCCGGCAAATCAACGACACCAGTGCCCAGATTGTGGAAATTCACGAAGCGAATCTTGACGATTCTGAAAGAATCTCTTCGGACGGACATTTTACTCGCCCTCCTCGTTCTTGATGCTCACATCTCCATCCGGCGTTGCCGTCACGCTTGTCGCAAGGCGTTCACCCTTGTAGAGCCAGAGGGCGGGGAGACATTCGTAGATCGTATCGCCGCCTTCGCCGTCATCGTCGCCACGCGGCAGCTCGCGCAGGAACCGGTACTTGAGGAGCGTCGGCATGATGGCGCGGACGACCCGCCGCACTTGTTCGTCGGTGTAGTAGTCCGTCCGCTCTGGGAACACCTCGCGAAACCTGCCGCCCGCGAAATTGAGAAACGAGCCGAAAAGGAAACGAAGATTCTCCTTGTCGTCCGTCGAGACCGCCTGCTCCTGCAGCTCGCGTTCAAAGAACTCCAGCAGCAGAAGAAACGCCACGCACTCGTCGCGTTTCGTGAAGTTGAACATGTCGCGGTTCACTTCCGTCACCTTCTCGTTGTACCACACCTGCTTGTAGAGACGCGCGCACTTGTACTCGACAATCAGTTCCCAGCCGTAGAACTTCTTGAAGAATCCGGCAAACGCCCGCTTGTATTTCGAGAGGAAGAGGAAGAGCGACAGGTCGTCGTCTCGGTAGAAGTACGGAGCCTCCAGAAGGATGTTCAGAATCTTCTGCACCTTCTGTTCGTTCTGTCCGCTTTCGGACATGATTTCCTCGAGCTTTGACTCTTTGACACTCATTTCTTCCCTCCTGTCAACGAAAGTTCAAGTTCCTCGAATTCAAGGCAGCGCCCGTCCAGTCGGAGTTCCGCATCGACGCCTGCGAGAACGGTCCCCTTCACGCCGATTCGCGCCGCGCGCGCGCCGTTTCCGAGGATCGCGCTCCGCGCAAGCTCGATGACCTTGCGGAAATCTCCGTCCTCTTCCAACGGGCAGGACGAAAGCGGAACGTTATCGCCTGGCTTTGTCGGCTTGAGTCCGCGCGTAGCAAGCCAGGCGTCAAGATCGCGGAGCCTCGCCTCGTCCATTGACGTCGCGCGTGGTGCACCCGGCGGATCCCTCCGCTCGTCAATCCACGCTTTCATCCGATCCACGACGCCGCCCTTGGAAAGATTCGGCTGCGGCGGACGCGACTTGTCGCCCGGATAGATGTGCATGTCGCCGAACATCGACGCCGGCTGGAGAAGCGCGCGAAACCATGCGCTCGGCACGACATCCGACGTCCTCCAGCCGCCTGTTGCGGCGTTCCAGTTCGCGGAGGCGGGCGCTGAGCTTCTTCCAGACGTTGCGCGCGGAATCCGACACGCGGCGCATCAGTTCCTGCAGCTTGCCGTCCGTACCGTAGAAGCGCATGAGCATGTCGAGGACATCGCGCGGCGCGGGAATGCGTCCGCTTACGATGTGACGCATCTTGCCAGTCTCCTCGCGGAACGCGACCTCGCAGCGGGAAAGGCGCTCAAGTTGGCGCGGCGCGCGCAGTTTGTCGATCTCAGGGACAATCTCCTGGCGAAGACGGCCGATTCGGTTCATGAAACGGTCGCGGAAGATTGACAGTTCCGCAATGACATCGCGCGCCTCCTTGATGTCGTATGCGGAACGAGTGAAATCGTCGAGGTGCTTGTCGAGCTTCTGGAGGCTGGACGCCACCTCATCGGTCAGGTCGTCCGCGCGTTGTATGCCGTACATCACGTCGCGTGCCGCGTTCACATCGGTCTCCCCAGCTTTCATGCGGTTGAGCGTGCGCTGAATCTCGGCAAGCGCGGACTTCAGCGCGCCAAGGAGATTGTCCGTGGCAGTGACGCGCGGGTTGAGCTCTTCCTCGCGACGGGCGCGCAGCCATTCGACGAGCGAAGCGGCGTCGTCGCAGATGCGAAAGCGGAACTTGCGCCTGCGGTTGTCACGATAGCCCCTCACACGCATCTTCTCGATACGGCGCTCGACCAGTTTCCATTCCTCAAGCTGCGTCAAATCGGCGTTGAATTCGTCAATCTGGCGCTGAGACGGAGATTCGCTGAGAACGATATCCCGCAAGTCTTCGAACAACGGCTCGAATTCGTGCCCCGCACGGAAGTCGGCGAGGGCGGAAAGGATGGCCACATAGAACGGCACATTGTCGCTCGCGAGGACGTTGCCGATGGAAAGTGTCCGTCCCGCGATCAGCTCTGATGCCAGCACCTGCGCATCGGAACGCACCCGCACAGGGCTAGTGTCGTATGCCGCAGCCGAAAACAAATCATCGTCTTGTGTTTGTACCTTAATGTTCATGTGCCCATATTCCATTATGTAATGTTCGGATTTTTCTATTCTGTCAACGCTTCCACTGCGGCGCGGACGGCGTTGCGGACACAGTTCTCGCAGCTACAGAGAACTTTGCCCGTATCGATACCCTTGAGGTCGCGGCAGATGGTCGCGCCGCCGCAGAGTTCCTTGAAGCGCGGCATGATCGCGCGGGAGTTCTTCATCGCCGCGCCGTCGGGCGAGACG
>ONRL01000191.1 GCA_900320225.1 uncultured Lentisphaerota bacterium | reverse complement strand
TCGGCGCTCGGTCCGCGCGACGTGCCGTCCTACCGCCGCGCCTGCGCGAACGACGTTGAAATATTGTAATCGCCGCAATCGCCGCCCGTGTGGTATGATATGCGCGAAGAAACGGCAAGATTTTGCCGTCGGTCGATTTGAAGGAGAAAGAAAGATGAAAGCGAAAGTGTGGCGCCTTTACGGCGCGAAGGACATCGTAATGTCAATCGCCGCGCTACTCGCAGGCGTGGTGATTGCAAATGAGGGAGATGGGGCGATTCCTGTCGTGGCGGAAAAGGCCGGCCCGATCGAAGTGCGTGTCGACCCGAACTTTGAGCTGATCGCAATGGTCTGTCATCTGGCCGGATACGAGGAATACGCCTTGTCACTCCACAAGGAAAAGGACCGGAAACTCATCAAGGACAGGTTCGGTTCGTTGACGAACCATCCGGCCGTAAAGGCGTTTAAAAACTATCGGAAGAAAGCGGGGATCTCGTATGACGCGCCCGCATCTCTGTCCGTCCATCTCAAGCCAGACCTTTCAGGATACCTCGTCCCTCTTGATCCCTGGCCGCAAAGGCTTGACACCAGGTGGAAGAAGATTGACCTTGAAGAAGTCAGGCGGCAGCTGGTTGATTTTAGGTCTGCATCACGATTTGACGAATGGTATGTGGCGCGGGCTGAGGCGAATAGGACGATTGTTGGCGAGGCCATCAAGAAGATCAGTGATATGCATTTGCCCGAATGGCTTGGCAGATACTACGGTCCGCAGAAACGCAGGATGTCGTTGCGAGTCGTCTTGTCGTTGATGACGAGTGGCGGCAATTACGGATGCTCAATTGATCTTTCAGACGAAGAAACCTTGTACACTCCCATTGTGGGACACAGCGAATGGGGAATTGTCCAGGTATTGCCTCACGAGTTCTCGCACCCGTTCAACTGTGCTCCTGACAGGCGAATTCTCCGTGAAGTCGAGAGGAAAAGCCCCCAAGCGCTCGCTGGCCTGAAAAAGGAGTTCGAGAAGGTGAAGGGGAAGATGAGCCGGCAGTCCTATGGCAACTTCCACACCTGGTGGGGCGAGACGTTCAACCGCGCGAACGAGTTGCGTTACTTCCGTTCGTACTTGCCGGAGTATGAAGACAGGTCGACGAAATACGTTGTCGTTAAGTTTACGGACATGGTGATGTATCGGCTCGAGTCCTTTGAAGCGAGGGGGTTTGCGCTGGTGCGTCCGCTCTACAACCTGCTGGACAAGTACGAGGCGGATCGAAAGAAATACAAGACACTCGACGATTTCGTGCCGGTTATTGTCGACTTCCTCGTCGAACGCTACTCGAATGAAGGACGGGAAGATTCACGACATCACGCGCGACATCACCTTCCGCAACGAGAAGAAGGAGAAAAGCGATGAGAGCAAGTTCGATGACAAACGCGGTTCATGGTGGATGACGCCGCCGAAACGGCGGTTCCCTATGCGGCGGCGCGGGATTGTCAGGCGGTTGCGGGCGCGGCCCATGCCGCCGGGCGGTGGATCGTTCGGCCATGCATTCCGACGGGGATCACATCGGGAAGCTGACATTTCGTCGGAAGGTCGCGTGGGATGTGCTTGTAGTAGGTTGACACAGCTCGAAGCTCTTCGCTGGGGCGTTCATGGGGATTAAACACGATGATGGACTTGCCCGTGCGCTTCTTGAGATAGTGCAGCGGCGCAATGAGGTCGGTATCGCCGGAGATGAGTACGATGCAATCGTAGTCGGTCTCGATGTGGTCGATGAACATTTGGGAGGCGATGTTCACGTCAGAGCGCTTCTCCTCGGTTTTCCATACGGTTGCGCACGGAACCTTCCCACAGGATTTGCAGGGCTCTTTCGCAAAAGGATAGCGGGCGCGGAAACGTTTGTAGTAGCCTTCGATGATCTTCAGTTCTGGATGATACGCCGCAAGGGCGGAGAGGTAAACGGACTGTCGCATTTGTGCGGTCGGTTCCGCAGGGTCGTAGTTGACGCGGGCCGTGAAATACTTGACGGCCATGATTTCATGTTCAGCCAGACGGGGCAGAAGGGATTTGGCGAACATGACGACATCCAGCCATTTGTTCTGCGAGAATCGAAGCAACCCGTAGTACAGGTTGAATCCATCAATATACACGATAGTCTTTTTCATCATCATCTACCAAAAAGGCAAGGGCCGGACTCTCGCCCGGCCCTGCACCGCATTGCCGAGGCTCAGCGGTCGGTTAACAACCCATCAAGGGGTTCGGCGTGCATTGTACCAAATCACGTTACGTGAAACAAGTGGAAAATTGAACTGGGCGGGCATTCTTTCTCTTACGGTGTGCTTCGCCCGCACAACAAGATGGTTTTTTGGTATACTTTTTGCACGTTCTGGTGTTGTGGAATGAAACTATTTCCTCAAACAGGGCGGCGTCATCTGTGACGGTTGAACTTCAGGAGAAAAGCGATGAGAATAAGATTGATTCTGTTTTGCGTGGTGGCCGGCCTCGTTTCGGTTTCGCCCCTCTACGGCGCGGTGACCGTCGACTTTACGTGCGATGTCGGTGCGATGAAGCCCCTGCACGGCGTCAACAATTCCCCGAACAGGCTGAAGGGCGCGTTGCCTGAATTCGCCGTCGCCGGGATCCCCTACGCGCGCCTGCACGACACGTGCGGTCCGTTCGGCGGGGCGCATTACGTGGACGTGCCCAACGTGTTCCCGGATTTCGACGCGGACGAGAACGACCCGAAGTCATACGACTTCGCGTTCACGGACGCATACCTCAAGCCCATCGTCGCCTCGGGCTGCAAGCCGTTCTACCGTCTCGGCGTGACCATCGAGAACTCCGCCGGGCTCAAGGCGTACAACGTCTATCCGCCGAAGGATTTCGCGAAGTGGGCGAGAATCTGCGAACACATCATCCGCCACTACAACGAAGGCTGGGCGAAAGGATTCCGCTGGGGGATCGAGTACTGGGAGATCTGGAACGAGCCGGAGAGCAACACGATGTGGCGCGGCAGCACGCGCGAGGCCTTCTTCGAGCTCTACCGCACTACGGCACTCCATCTCAAGGCGAAGTTCCCGGGCATCAAGGTGGGCGGCTACGGATCGACCGGTTTCCTGTACGCCGACCACGAGGGCATCGCGGAATGGACGCCGGACCGCGAGCGGATGACGAAGCGGTGGCTCGACTGGTTCGAGGCGTTCTGCGATTACGTCTCCGCGCCCGAAACGCGCGCGCCCGTCGACTTCTTCTCGTGGCACCTCTACCTGCGCGAGGGGTCCGGCACCGGTCCGGAGCTGATCGCGCGCCACGCCGAACTGGCGCGAAAGGCGCTGGACGCGCACGGCATGGAAAAGACGGAAAGCATCCTTGACGAGTGGAACTGGCGTCCCCGGCATTTCTGGGACGAGATGAAGGGGAACGTGGGCGCCGCCTGCGTGGCCGCCTCGTTCTGCGTGATGCAGCGCGCGCCGGTGGACAAGGCGATGTACTACGACGCCTATCCGCAGCGCAGGTATTGCGGCCTGTTCTACTGGCCGAGCGAACGCACCACGCCGTGCTACGAGGCGTTCGTGGCGTACAACAGGCTGTTTGTGCTGGGACGGTGCGCGGAAACGAAATCGGACGAGGCCGGCGTGCATGCGTGCGCCGCCACGGACGGCTCGAAACGGGTGTTGCTGCTCGTGAACAACACCGGGGAGCGCAAGATCGTGCGTCCTTCCATCACGCTGCCCAAAGGCGTGGGAGGCACGTTCGCGGGCCGGATCGTGCATGAGACGAGCCCCGTGCCTTCGCCGATAGATCCCTTTGTTTCCGGAGATCCCGTGGTGATGCCGCCGTATTCGTTCGTCATCGCCGAAAACTGAACCGAATAACAAACCACAAGCAGAAACAGAGGAGAAGTAGCCATGACAACGAAGTCGAAGGTTCTGGGGTGCGTCGCCGCCGCGCTGGCGTTCGCCCTGCCTGCTTTCGCCGAGGATGCCTACATCGAATCGGACGGTACGACGTTCATCAACCTGGGCCATTGCGTAGGCCCCAAAACAAAGATCGAACTTGACTTCCAGATGGTCGAGGTGTCCAATGGCATTCGGATGTTGGGGTCTGTGGGAGACGCCTCGAATCCGCGCTGCCGATTCTATGTCGGCACGGCCAGCGGCGGAACTGTCTGCTTTTCGTTCACCACGTCAAAGGCTGACGGCACCGAAAAGGGCTGCAATCTCAAGGAAGCCGTCGCCGACACAAGGCGTCATACGCTGATCATGGACTACGCCGCCTCTTCCAAGCAGTTCAAGATCGTGACGGACGGCGAGGCCGTCGACTCCGGCACCGAATTTGTCTCCTTCCCGAAGAACACCTCCCAATATCCGATAGGGCTTTTCGCCGAAAACCGATCCACGTACGGCGGCCTTTCGTCCACGCCTTCAGGTTCGACGTTCTACCAGCCGGTGAAAATGAAAGTGTACGGGCTCAAGATATACGAGAACGGATTGGAGGAGAAGAACTTCGTTCCGTGCGTGAAGGGCGGATGCGCGGGCCTCTACGAGTCGCATTCCGGTCTTTTCCACCAAGGCGAAACCTACGACGCGATTTCCGCCGGCGGCGACGTCATGACGATCAAGGACGACCCTTACATCTGGTCGCCCCGAAACGTTCTTGGCACAGGTGCCGAAAAGAACATCTTCATCGACACGGGCTACACAGTGTTGCCTACGACGCGCATTGAACTTGACTACGCGATGATGACGAATAGCGTGGAAGGAATCACGTGGGCTGACAGCTACTGTCCGTATCTCATCAGTGCACAGAGCAAGGAGAATGGCGGTAGCAAGAACTACAACGTGGCATTGTGCGTGGCGAACACGACGGTTGGATCGACAGTCATAACCCCCGGTTGCATGGTTTACAGGCTCGGCGAAACGGCATTGAGGCCTATCACTTATTTCACGATAACGAACGCTTTCGACATCAGGCGCACGGTCGTAATGGACAGCAACACCGTCAGTTTCGTGACTGCGGGCTGGACGAACACGACGCTCAGCGCCGGTCAGTACGGAATGCCGTCGGGCGTCGATACGGGGGTCAGGTCGCTTAAGATCGGAGCGAACTTCGCTGGAGATGGCCGCTATCTTCCAATGAAGGTATACGGGCTCAAAATCTATGAGTCGAACAATCTCGTCAAGAATTATGTGCCGTTCATCGAGAATGGCGTCGGCGGGCTCAAGAACAGCCTCGACGCTTCGGATGTTCTACTTTCCAAGACCAGGACAAGCTATTCGGGCACGGTCAGCGACGGCGTGAAGACGAATGTCGTATTCGATGTTGGTGGAAACATTGTGTGTACGGATGGCAGCGACGAGGCGTATCTTGAATTCGACGGCACGAACACGCGCGGGCACTACGTCCTTACCGACTACATTCTCACGAAGGATTCGCGCGTTGACGTGGATTTCTCGCTGTGGAACACTAAACCCAACAGTACAAGCAGCCCCGCTCAGCGCATCTTCGATCAGTCAACCGCCAACCGCTCCAACTGCATTCTGGCTCGCCTGTACATCAATTCAGCTTGGGGTTGGTCGGTGATGTATGGCGACAACCATGCATCGGCACCCAGTGGCATAGTGACGGTTCCAATAGACAACAATCGCCTGAAGTTCACGATCGACAGCTACAACAGCAGACTTGCCGTCACGAACGCCGGCGTGGAGGTGTACAACCAGGCGATAACGACTTCCCGCACATGGGAGACCGGCGTCACGAACCTCTGGATCGGCGGCAGCTATGGCGGAGCGACCGCCGCCGCTTCGATGCGTCTCTACAGCTTCAGGATCTACAAGAAAGGCGTGCTTGACCGAAACTACGTTCCCTGCGTGAGGAACGGAGCCGCCGGCCTCTACGAGACATGCGGGAACAAGTTCCTCCAGGTCCTTGGCGGCAAGGTGAGCGGGGCGACGCTGAAGGGCGAGGCGTTCCAGATCGCGCCGCAGCCTGCGAAGCTCACGAGCAGCAGCGGCAGAAACACCGCCACGCTGACCTGCCTCGCCGCGGGCGCGCAGTCCTACGAGTGGTACGAGGACGGCGTCCTCCTGCACCTATTCCGTCGTCCCGGTCTACACGGTCTTCAACGAAACGGTCAAGGGCGATCCCGTCACCGCGGAGGTGGAGTATGCGCCGATGGGGGTCACGATCATGATCCGGTAGGCGCCGGTGTATCGCACGCAACCCGGTCCGGAAAGATTCGATACAGGAGAGAGAAGAACATGAAAAGGATTATCTTCGGAATGGCCCTCGCGGCCACGGCGTTCAACCTGGGCGCGGCGCAGCCGGCGCCGCCGATCCCGCCGAACTGGGAGCCGATCTTGACGCGCCCCGGCGCGCTCGCGAAGGGCAGCGGGCACGTGCAGGGCTTCTGCGTGACGTCCAATGCGATCTACGCGACGCTCCACGACGGGCTGTACAAGTTCGACTGGTACGGGCATCTGCTGATGCACGTTTCGGCCGACAAGCACCAGGGCGACATCTGCTACTGGAACGGCAAGCTCTACACGGCGGTGTGCATCCCGAAGGAC
The DNA here is from genome assembly GCA_900320225.1 of uncultured Lentisphaerota bacterium. Taxonomy (GTDB): domain Bacteria; phylum Verrucomicrobiota; class Kiritimatiellia; order RFP12; family UBA1067; genus RUG572. Next base: position 4,260 of record ONRL01000191.1, on the reverse strand, counting down.
GTGCCGAAGCGCGGGCGCATCGACGTGTGGGACGAGAACCTGAAGAAGATCGGCACGACCGAGTTCGTGCGTTCCGCCGACGGCATCGCGTGCATGGACGGCGTGCTGTACGTGGGCCTCGGCCCGGCGCGCGATCCGGACAAGCCGTTCCGCGGCAACTATTTCGGCAAGTTCGACGTCGAGACGCTCCAGCCGCTCTGCGAGCCGTTCCTCGTCGACCACGGCTTCGACGTGACCGCCGGCGTCCAGAACATCGCGACGGACGGCGAGAGGCTCTACGTCAACTTCTACACGCCGGAAGAGGACTATCCCTGCTTCTTCGTGTTCGACAAGGACTTCAACGTGCTGCAGTCGCACGTCTTTGGATGGCGTCACGGCCTTGACCTCGTCGGCGGCGGCGAGCCGGGCGCGGTGAGGCTCATCTATGCCCTCACGATCAACTGCTGGTCGCAGGCGAGCAAGCAGAAGCTCGACCCGGCTCCGTCGCAGAATCTCTTCAGATACGCTGAGCTGAAGGACGGGAAGATCAATGACATCACGCGTTACATCAGCTTCCGCAACGAGAAGAAACGGTAAAAAAGAATGCACGATTTCCGACAAGCAACTGTAACGGCGCATCTGGTCACGGTTTGTTTTCTTGTGCTGGCGGGATTTGGCGCGGCGCCATCCAATCCGTCCGTCCTTGACGAGCTGATGCCGCGGCCGGTGAAGGTGGAGACGGCGGTAACGGGCGAGACGCCCGTTGTCCCAGCGGCGGCGCTTGCGAACGTGACCGTGATTCGGGGACCGGTGCCAGGGGCACCTGCGGCGACGGCGGACGAGGCGTATATTTTGGAGATCGGATCCAATGGTGCGAAGATCACGGCGCAAAGTTCATTCGGCGAATGCTGGGCGCGCGTGACGTTGGACCGGATCGTGCGGCTCTCGGGAGGTGTGGAGGGCGGTCACGCGGGACGCGTGACCCTACCGTGCTGTCGCATCGTCGATTGGCCGCGTCTCAAGTGGCGCGGGTTCATGCTCGATTCGGTGCGCAACTACCTGCCGCCGCAGGGCGTGAAGGACGTCATCGACATGATGTCGCGCTACAAGCTCAACCTCTTCCACTGGCATCTCACCGAGAACTACGCCTGGCGCCTGGAGTCGAAGCGCTTCCCGGAGCTGCAGTCGGAGCGGGCGTTCCTGCATCGGCACAAGGGCAAGTTCTACACGCAGGAGGAGTTCAGGGAAATCGTCGATTACGCCTACGCGCGAGGCGTGCGCGTGATGCCCGAGTTCGACTTCCCTGGGCACGCGCTGGCGTTCCGCCGCGCGTTCGGGTTCAAGACGATGTCCGACCCGGGCGTGGCGGAAAAGGCCGCCGCGCTCTTCGAGGAACTGTGCGCGCTCGCGCCACGGGAGAAGATGCCGTTCATCCACATGGGAACGGACGAGGTGTTCAGGCGCGACGTCGAAGGGGCGCCGCGCGAGACGTTGGAGCGCATGGCGAAGGCCATCTCCGACTGCGGCCGCACGATGGTGAGCTGGGTGCCGGGCGAGACATACGACAGTCCCGGGCCGCGCATCAACATGCTGTGGACGGACAAGGTTTCGCCGGAGAAGAACCCCGGCGCCTACTTCGACGCGATCGGCATGTACATCGAGGACTTCGATCCGTTCGAGCTGCTTTCCGTGGCCGTCTACCACAAGGCCGCGCGCTGGCATGACGCGGGCGATCTCAACCAGGGCGCGATCTTCTGCGCGTGGCACGACGGGTTTGTCGGGCTGCCGTATGAGAACCTGCTGCGCAACCAGCCCGTGTTCCCGTCGTGTGTCCTCTTCGGCGACGCCTACTGGCGCGGACGCGACGGCGACATTCCGCAATTCCGCAAGCGCCTGCCCCGCGGCGGCGATCCGCTGCTCGCCGAGGCCGCGGACGTCGAGCGTCGCGTTGTGGCGCAGCGCGACCGCGCGCTGCGCGACCTGAAGCACCCGTTCCACTTCCTCCGCCAGACGGACATGCGCTGGCGGTTGACGCAGGCGGACGGTACGCTGATTGCAACCGACATTGCGCAGGCGACCATTTCCCCAGGACGCGAAGGCTGCGGCGCGTCCAATGGAACGGTTGTGGCCGAGACGTGGATCAAGTCGCCGAAGGAGCAGACCGTCGGCGCGTGGATCGGCTTCACCAACATCTCGCGCGACCACGGCCTGGTGTATTCGGCGCCGCTACCGGACGTCGGGGAATGGAACCGCTTTGGAGCCACTATCGAGCTGAATGGTGAGAAGATCGCGCCGCCGAAGTGGAAACGGCCGGGACTCAAGAAGGGCAATCCGATTGCGGACTGGACGCCAGCGTGGACGCTTTGGGAGGCAGACGAGGAGCCGTTCACGGATCAGGAATACGTGATGCGCGAGCCAACGCCGATCCATCTGCGCAAGGGATGGAACCATGTGAAGCTCACGCTGCCCAACCCGTCGGCGAAGGAGAAGACGCGCCATCGCTGGGTCGGCACGTTCATCCCCGTAGCCGGAACGACAGACCATCCGCATGAGGTGCCGGACCTTGAATACGCCGCCAATCCGCCAGCCGTGGACGAGTGCGTGGCGAATCTGTTCTCGCGCATTGTCTGCGATGTCGGCGCATTGCCGCCGGAACGGAAGTTCGTGGCGGAGTTGCTGTCCGACCGCATCGAAGCGCGTACGGTTCCCTCGGACAAGGCCCGGACCTTGACCGTGCGTTTCGTGCTGGACGCGGCGGTCCCGGACGGGAATGCCATGGTCAAGGTCGCTGGCGGACGGGCGGACATTTCGGCGGCGCGCTTCCTCGGCCTTGTGCATGGCGCGGGGTTGCTGCTGAGGCGCATACGGTATGGGGCGGACTCGTTCCGCATTGACGACGGCACGTATGTGTTTGCGCCGAAGAAGGGGCTGCGCATGGCGTATTTCGCACGGCACTTCCACAACTGGTACCACCATGCCGCTGCGAAGGAGCTGACGGAATACATTGACGACCTCGCGCTTTCGGGGCACAATGCGTTCAAGTTCCAGTACGGGTATCCAACGGCGGACCGGGCAGCGGACACGGAGTCCGAAAAACGGTTGTTCGCCGATGTTTCCGCGAAGGCGCTTGCCCGCGTGAAGGCGCTGGATTGCGGTTTCTGCGGAAGCGGCTGCAACAACCAGGCACCGCTTGATTCGCCAGAGGCGCTGCGAGGCGTTCCCAACTCGGATCCCAAGCGCGGCAACCTCGGATTCAACGTGTGTCCGTCCAAGCCGGGCGGCATGGAGTATCTGTGCGAATACCGGAAGCGCCAGCTGAAGGAGATGGCGGGCGGCAATGTGGATTATTTCATCTACTGGCCGTTTGACGAGGGCGGATGCGAGTGCGAACAGTGCAAGCCATGGGGCGGCAACGGATTCCTCAGGTTGATCGAGCGCTATGAGACCCTGAACAAGGCCGCTTCTCCCGGCGCGAAGACCATTATCAGCACCTGGGTGTTCCACGATGACGACTGGGCCGGACTCTACAAGTGGCTCGAGACGCACGACGGGGTCGATTACATACTCGCCGATTCCCACACGGACTTCCCGAAATATCCGCTGGAGCATCGTGTCCCGAAGAACATACCCGTGATCACTTTCCCCGAGATCAGCATGTGGGGACGTTCGCCCTGGGGAGGTTACGGGGCAATTGCGATGCCGCGGCGTTTTGAACGTCTCTTTCGTCAGGCCGAACGCATCTCCGGCGGGTTCATGTGCTATTCGGAAGGACTGTACGAGGACGTAAACAAGGAGGTCGTCAACGGCCTCTACATCGATCCTTCCGCCTCGGTGGACGACCTGCTGCGTTCCTATGCGGAATACTACCTGCCCGGGGCGGACCCCGAAGACTTCGTGAAGCTCTGCGACATCTTCGAGGCGAACCACAGGTTTCTGGGCAATCATTCCCGTCCGCGTTTTGAGAACGTGCCGGAAGGTGATGCAGAGCTTGCTGCCTACCGACAGCGCGCCGATGACGCATGCCGGATCGTCTTGCGCATGAACCACAGGATGTTTCAGCCGTTCAGCCAGTCGTGGCGCTGGCGGCTTCTCTTCCTGCGCGCGATGATCGACCGCGAGATTCTGGCCTCGCGCGAAGCGGCTCCAGAGTCCGCGCGCCCGTATTTTGACGAGCTTGTGAAAATATACCACGCCGAACGCCAGCTAAAAGACTGGCGCCGGACCGGCAAGGCCGGGTACACCACGCCGCACTATCCGGCTCCAAAGAGCGCTTCATCCGGC
>ONRL01000246.1 GCA_900320225.1 uncultured Lentisphaerota bacterium | reverse complement strand
TCCGGCAGGCAGTCGCCCATGCCGTCGCAGTAGTCGTCCTTGACGAGCTTCGCCTTGCCGTCCACCATCGCAATCGCGCCCTCGTGGCAGGCGTTCGCGCACAGCCCGCAGCCCGTGCATTTCGCTTCGTCTATCTCGACAATCTTTCTTTTCATGGTTTTGACCTCCTACTTTCGTGTTGACGCCGCACAGTATATCATTTCATGGATGTGAAATATGTTGTCTCGCCAACATTGTGCAGGCGGTCGATAAATGATAGACTATCAACCTATGCAACAGGGAAACACATATCTGGCTGTTCAGGCGAAACGGTCAGCAATCTTCGACGGAATCGGAATCGAGAGGCTTTCCGCACTTCTTGCCTGCCTCGGCGCGAAGCGCCAGCGCCTTGTGAAAGGCGAGGCGCTGATGAGAACCGGTGAGCGGGCCGACCGAATCGGCGTCCTTCTTTCGGGCGCGCTTTCGGTTTCGACATACGACCTTGAAGGACGCCGCACCATCATCAAGCGCATCGGCCCGGCGGAAATCGTTGCCGCCGCTCAGTCGTTGTCCGGGGCCGAGACAATGAGCGTCGACGTGGAGGCGGACGAGGACAGCGACGTTCTGCTCGTCAAGACCGACCGCATTCTTTCGCCCTGCGAGAACGCCTGTGTGTTCCACGCGCGGCTCGTCCGCAACCTGATGCGAGCACTCGCCATCAAGACAATCGAGCTGAACCGCAAGATCGAAATCCTGTCACACCGCTCCACGCAAGACCGGTTGATGGCCTATCTGCGTTCTGTGGCACAGCAGAAAGGAACTGACGAATTCGACATTCCCTTCGACCGACAGCAGCTCGCGGATTTCCTCTGCGTCGAGAGAAGCGCGCTTTCAGCGGAAATCAGCCGACTATCCAAGCTCGGTCTGATCATGTCGCGCAAAAACCACTTCGCCGTCCCTACCAGATCTTGCAACTACCTCAGAATGAATCAAAGCTGACTGACGAGTTGGAGAATCTTGTCGCGGGTGGCGTCAGTCTTCTGCTCGTCGATCTTCGCGGTGACAATGCCGGCGTCCTGAACGCCCCAGTAACTCTGGATGCCGTGATACTCCCCGATTGCGCCGTCGTACACGTTGGGCGAATAGGACGAGAGCAACATCGCCATCTTCTTCACCTTTGGCGGCTTGTTCATGTTGTAGATGCGCTGGATCGGCGCCTGGATCTGCGCGGACATCGTGAAGTAGTAGATCGGTGCGGCAAGCACAAGCACCTCCGCCTCCGCCAACAGCGGATAGAGCTCCTGCATGTCGTCCTTCTGGATGCACGCGCCGTTGCCCTTGCCGTGGCAGTATTCGCAGGCAAGGCAGCCCGCGATCTTCTTGTGCGCGACATCGACGAGCGTGACTTCGTGCCCCGCCGCCTCCGCAGCTTTGCGGCATTCCTCGGCCATCCACGCCGTGTTACCGTTCGCCCTCGGCGAACCTTGAAGTATGAGTACTTTCATTTGTCTTTTTCCTTTTGTTGAGTTGTTTCTAACAATCGTACCGTATATTATATCACGCAGAGGCGCGGAGAGACATTAAACAGACTCAATTTTCGCCTACTTCGTCGCCTCGGCGTACGCCTTGTCGTCCACGGGTTCGCACCATTCGTTGGACTGCTCCGTGCCGGGCACTTCGAGCGCGATGTGCTGGAACCACGAATCAGGCGCGGCGCCGTGCCAGTGCTTGACGTTCGCCGGGATGTTCACCGTATCGCCTTTGTTGAGCCGACGCGCCGGCTTGCCCCATTCCTGGTAGAAGCCCTCGCCCGCAGTGACGATGAGCATCTGTCCGCCGCCCATCTTCGCGTGGTGGATGTGCCAGTTGTTGCGGCAGCCCGGCTCGAACGTGACGCCGAACGCCGGCACCTGGTCGAGCGTGAGCTTGTGGAGATAGCTGTTGCCGATGAAGTACTTGGCGTACGCCGTGTTCGGCTCGCCCACGGGAATCGGCGACCAGTCAGACGGGAGGCGCGAAGGATCACGGTCGCAGAGGACTGCGACCCTCCCGACAATTATCTTCGCCTGTGCGTCGGTGATGCCGTTCACCTTGCCAATCGCGATGTGCGCCTTCATCTGCGGTTCAGTCTCGGGACGCGCCGCGAGCGCAGCTATCGTGACGATCTCGCGCGTCCGCCAGTCAAGCACGTCGCGCGCGAAGATGTCGCCGAATAGGTGCGTCTTAAGATACTCGTCGAGTTGCGGATGGAAGTCGAAAAGGGCACCCTTGACCGGTCCGCCGCAGAGCTTCGTCTGGTTCGCCGTGCCTAGCTCCAGCGCCTTGCCGCCGAGCGAGCCGCGCGGCATGGACGCGGCGGGGCCTTCAGTCCAGGCGGGAGGGACGCGCTCCTGCGCGTCCGCTGCCTTATTCGGTCGCGCAGGAGCGCGACCCTCCCAGACCTTCATCAGCGTTCCCGCCGCGTTGAGCGCGCGCGGAAAGCCGCAGTAGGCATAGAGCTGCCCGACAAGTTCCTTCGCCTCGTTGAGCGTGAGCCCCGCGTCGAACCCCGCCTTGAACGCCGCGCCGAGCTTGTCCTGCTCGCCCCGCGCCGTCCACGCGCCGATATCGACGATCGTGTTTTCCTTTGCCGTCAATTCTGCGGCATTTGCCATGATTGCACTGGCCATTGCCATTCCTCCTATGATGAGTTTGTTCAACTCCGACCTCCTTCGTGCCTTTGCCCTTGTCCGACTCGACTACCACTTTACCGGATCGGCGAGAATCGTTCCGTCGGCTGGCGTGACGCTGCCCGGCGCGGCTGCCCTGTACTGAACGCAGAGCATTGTGAGCGGCGTCGAACCCGTGTTGCGGACGGCGCGCTTGCCTGCGGGAGAGACACGCACGACAGAACCCTCTTTGACGGGGATGTTCGTGCCATCGACCTGATATTCGCCCTCTCCGGAAAGGAAGAAGTACAGCTCTTCGTGTTCCTTGTGCGTATGGTAGAATCCGCCCTCCGTGCCGGGGGCGAACACTTGCAGCGAGAAGTCCGCGCCGCCAGCCTTGACTGCAGTTCCGCCGAACACCTTGCCCGGAATCTTCACATCTGGGCCAAGCTCAAGTACATAGTCCTTGATCTCCGCAAGCGGGCCAAGGTCGATCGCCGTCGCATTGGCGATGTCCGCCGTTGTCTTGATTTCTTTCATTGTCTATTTCCTTTCTTGTTTCTTTGTCTTATACCAAATTCGCAAAGGTAGTTTTACCGTTCACCCAAGTACGCGCTTCTGCTGTTCGGCATCGTAGCGGTCACCGATGACGGGAATGGCCTCGACCGCGCGCTCCAGTTCGGCGATGTCGCCGGCGGAAAGCGTGAAATCGAGCGTGTGCAGGTTCTCGTAGAGGTGCGCCGGTTTCGTCGTGCCAGGAATCGGGACGACGAACGGCGCCTTGGCAAGAAGCCACGCGAGAGCGACCTGTGCGGATGTCATGCCGCGCGTGCGCCCAAACCTCTGCAACACGTTCACGATGCGCGTGTTGAGGCGCAGCGCCTCCGGCTGGAAGCGCGGAAGCGTCTGGCGATTGTCGTTCGCGGGGTCGAACTGCGTGTATTCGTTGATGTCGCCGCCGAGGAAGCCGCGGTTGATCGGGCTGTAAGGGACGAATCCGATGCCCAGCTCGCGGCAGACGTCCAGGACGCCATTCTTTTCCACCAAGCGGTGCATGAGGTGGTATTCGCTCTGGATCGCCGTGAGCGGACAGACCGCGTGGGCGCGGCGGATGATGTCCGCCGACACTTCGCAGAGCCCCCACCGCTGCACCTTCCCCTCGCGGATCAGGTCGGCTATGCACCCGGCCACGTCCTCGATGGGCGTGTCGCGGTCGAAGCGGTGCTGGTAGAAGAGCGGAATCGAGTCGAGGCGCAGACGGCGCAGGGATTCCTCGCAGTAGCGGCGCACGACGTCCGGGCGGCTCGTCTGACGTCCCGTTGCCTTGCCGTCCACGATCTCGTGCCCGAACTTCGTCGTGATGTTGATCCGTCCTTTGTACGGCGCGAGGGCCTCGCCCACAAACAATTCGTTTTCGAGCGGACCGTACACGATGGCCGTGTCGAACAGCGTCACGCCGCAGTCCACGGCCCGGGCCAGAAGCCTCGACATCTGCTTCTTGTCGGGATGCTGCGAACGGTTGTACGTGAGGCCCATGCAGCCGAAGCCGAGCGTGGATACGGACATCGCCGCGCGTCCAGAGCCGAGAACCCGACCCGGAAGTGTCCCCGCCGCCCCCCCGCCCGTACCACAGGTACACGGCTTGATGAATTCTTTTCTGTTCATCCCTGTTCTCTTTTTACGGTGGAATCACTGCGGCTTGACGTAGCCCATGCGCTGGATGTCCTCGTCCGTGCGGTTGCCGTGGATGACGATGTGCGAAAGTGCTTCCTCCACTTCTGCAAGTTCGTCGGGCGAGAGGGACACGTCCGCCGCGCCGAGGTTTTCCTCGATGCGCGCGTCTGAGCGCATTCCGGGAATCGGTACGACATGCGGCCACTTGGCGAGCATCCACGCCAGGGCGAGCTGCGCCTTTGTGCAACCCTTGGTCTGCGAAAGTCTCTCCAGCGCGTCGAGAAGCGGCTGGTTGGCGATGACGTTTTCCTTCGCGAACCGCGTGATCGCGCGGCGCACGTCATCTCCGACGTAAGTCATCGAGGCTGTGTACTTGCCGCTCAGGAAACCGCTCGCCATCGGAGAAAATGCAACGAAGCCGATTCCCAGCTCACGGCAGAGAGGGATCACCTCTGCCTCGAACATCCGCTCCATCATCGAATACTCGCTCTGTACCATCGAAAGCGGCGTGACGGCATGCGCCCTCCGAATCTGTTCCGGCGTGGACTGGCTCTGTCCCCAACCGCGAATCTTCCCTTCCTTGATGAGTTCGCCCATGACCTCCGCGACCTCTTCCGGACGGCTTGCCAGCGGAACGCGGTGCTCGTAGTAGCAGTCGACGTAGTCCGTGCCGAGGCGCCGCAGGGAATCTTCGAGCGCCTTGCGTATGCCCTTGGCCGTCAGCTTTTCCGAGTCCGTGATGTCCTGGTCGCCCACCCTGCACGGCGTGAACTTGGTCGTCAGGACGATCTTGTCGCGGAACGGCTTGACCGCCTTTCCGACAAGCGTCTCGTTCACGAACGGGCCATAGACCTCCGCCGTGTCGAAGAGCGTGCAGCCCATGTCGAATGCCTTGCGCATGAGCCGGATCGACTCCTCCTCCGGCGGCAGGGCGCCGTAGCCGTGGCTGAAACCCATACAGCCAATACCGACGGACGACACTTCGAAGTTTGCGAGTTTGCGTGTGTTCATGATTTTGTCCTTTCATTGTTGCTGCATCTATTTCCATCTCTTGTACCCTTTAACAATTACAAGCTTTGGCGGAAGATTTCGGCAACTTCCTCGGTCGTGAGCTGCTTGTAGCCGCCGTCGAGGCGGAATGTCGCCTTCACGAGCTGCGGAATCATCGCCTCGTTCGCGCCGAGTTCCGTGATGTTCATCGCGACGCCGATCTCGCGCATCCACGCCTCAAGCGCGGCGAGTCCTTCGTCCGCGACTTGGGTCTCGATCTTGCCTTCCGCCGCGACGCCCCAGACGTTCGTCGCAAAGCGGACGAACTTCTTGAGTCCGTACGGCTTGATGAGGCGGTAGTACGGAAGCGACACCGCGGCGAGCGTCATACCGTGCGTCGCGTCCGTGAGCGCGCTCACGGCCTGCCCGAGCATGTGCACCTCCCAGTCCGTGGACTTGCCCATTGCGATGAGCGTGTTGAGCGCCCAGGTCGCGGTCCACATGATGTTGCTGCGCGCCTCGTAGTCTTCGGGGTTCTTCACCGCCGCGCGTGACGAGACTATCAGCGACTTCATGAGGCCCTCGGCGATGTAGTCGCTGGTATTGTCGTCCGTCCCGCTGAAGTACTGCTCCAGGATGTGGCTCATGATGTCGTAGATGCCGGACACCATCTGGCGGCGGGGGACGGTAAGCGTGAAGCGC
>ONRL01000006.1 GCA_900320225.1 uncultured Lentisphaerota bacterium | reverse complement strand
CGTCTCGTCGAACGCGCAGGGAATCTCGCGCCAGAAGTCGAGCGCGGGGTCCTGTTCCTTGATCTGCGACGGACGCTGGTACCAGAAGAGGAACTGGAAGCCGCTCGAATAGACGCACGGGAGCGCGAGCTGGTGGGCGAGCGTGTTCTTGACGCGGGGGAAGTTCCAGCACGGCGTGTAGTCGCCGGGGCCGTCCAGGAAGCGCGTGAACGGCAGCGCGGCGTCGTGGGCGGCGGGGGGCATCTCCTCGTTGCCGCGGATCCCCTCCACCGTCAGCACGTTGGGATAGGTCTTCTGGATGCCGGTGAGGCGGTACTCGTCGTGGATGTCCACGAGCAGGCGGCGGTCCGCCGCGGCCCGGATCGCGTCCAGCACCCACTTGCGCGCCGCCTGTCCGCCCACCTGCACGAACCCGTACTTCACGCCCTTCACGCCCCACGCGGCGAGCTGGTCGAGGATGGCGTCGCGGTTCTTGTGGAGCGGGATGTCGTTCACGTAGAGGATCACGCCCACGCCGTTGGCGTTCGCGTAGTCGATGACAGGCTTCACGTAGGCGTTCGGCTTCAGCGGGTCGCCCGTGCGCTCGGGACCGTACCAGCCGGCGTCGAGCTCGACGTACTGGAAGTTGTTGCGCTTCGCGAAGTCCACGCAGGCGCGTCCGTGGTGTCGGCGATCCGGGACGGCGCGTTCAGCGCGTCCAGGAACGCGGGCTGGGCGTTCGCGAGGGCCACGCAGTCCTTCGCCACGTGGACGTAGCGCCATGGCGTGACGAACGGGGCGGTGAAGGACGCCGGGCCTTCGAGGACGGCCTTGAGCTGTCCGGGGCGCTCGCCCGAGGCGAAGCGGAGGCGGGCGTAGTCGGTCACGGCCGCGTCGCCGAGGGCGGCCGTCCAGCCGTCGCCCTCCACCACGAGCGGACACTCCGCCGTGCCGCGGCGGTTGGGCTTGAGGGAGGCAATCGCGGAGAGCGTCCGGGGCACGTACTCGCCCTGCGCGTGGCTCACGGGCCAGCAGCGGAGGTCCTTCCCGAAATCGAACGTCCATTCCTCGCGCGCGACAGTGCGCGGGCCGGTGCCGTCATAGCGGATGCGCCACGCCACGCCTCCGGGCATGTTGGTGGTCTCGAGGCGGGCGTCCGCGCCGAGGTCGGGCGGCGTCACGCGGCACACGGCGGCGCCGTCGGGGGCCGTCACCGCGAGGGCGGAAGCGAGGAGAAGTGGGAGAGTCATCTGTTTTGATCCTTTCTGTTGCTCGCGGATATGATACCACAACAGACCGTCTCCGCGCCATCCCCCGCAGCGGGGAGACGGGTGACGGTGCTGCTTGGATGCGGATTGTCGCGCGCGGTGTCAGCAGGCGGCGAGTTTCTGGGCGACGAGCTTGCCGACGATCTTCGGGTCGGCCTTGCCCTTGGAGAGCTTCATCACCTGGCCCACGAAGAAGCCGGCGGCGGCCTTCTTGCCGGCCTTGAAGTCGGCGACGGGTCCGGGATTGGCGGCGATGGCCTGGTCCACGAACGCCTCGAGGGCGGCGGTGTCGCTAACGGCGCCGAGCCCGCGTTCCTTCACGATCGCCTCCGGGTCGCCGCCTTTCTCAAAGATCTCGGGGAGGAGCTCCTTGAGCGTGGGGCCGTTGATCGTGCCGGCGGCGGCCATCTTCACGAGGGCGGCGAGCGCCTGCGGCGTCATCGCGCAGTCGCCGATCTCTTTGCCGCTCGCGTTGAGAAGGGCCATCACGTCGCTCATGTAGAGGTTGCAGAGCTGCTTGGCCACTTTCTTGTCGAGCCCCTTGGCGGCGGCCTCGAAGTAGTCGGCGTTCGCCTTGTGCTGGGAGAGGACGTCCGCGTCGTATTCGGCAATGCCGTACTCCTCGATCATGCGCGCGCGGCGGGCCTTGGGCTGCTCGGGGAGGAGCTTGCGCCATTCCTCGATCTGCTCCTCGGAGAGGGCCACGGGCACGAGGTCGGGTTCGGGGAAGTAGCGGTAGTCGTGGGCGTTCTCCTTCGAGCGCATCGAGGCGGTCTCAAGGGCCTCGCCGTCCCACCGGCGCGTTTCCTGGATGATCGGAATCGAATGGGCCATGCACTCGCGCTGGCGGCGCGCCTCGTACTCGAGGGCGGCGTGGATGCCGCGGAAGGAGTTCATGTTCTTGATCTCCACCTTCGTGCCGAGCTTCGTCTCGCCCACGGGACGGATGGAGATGTTCACGTCGGAGCGCATGTTGCCCTCTTCGAGGTTGCAGTCACTCACGCCGGCGTAGACGAGCATCTCCTTGAGGGCGGTGAGGTACGCGATCGCCTCGTCGGCGGACGCCATGTCCGGCTCCGAGACGATCTCCATGAGGGGCGTGCCGCCGCGGTTGAAGTCCACGCCCGAGCTCTGGGCGTAGTGGTTGATCTTCGCGGCGTCCTCCTCAAGGTGGATGTGGTTGATGCGGATGAACTTGGGGCCGTCGGGCGTCTCGATCGTGACGCCGCCGCCGATGCAGAGCGGGTTGCCGTTTTCGGAGATCTGGTAGTCCTTCGCCATGTCGGGGTAGAAGTAGTTCTTCCGGTCGAAGGTGGCGTGGCGGTTGATCTCGCAGCCGAGCATGAGGCCGCTCATCACGGTGAGCTTCACGGCCTCCCTGTTCGCGACGGGCAGGGCCCCGGGGTAGCCCAGGCACACGGGGCAGACGTTGGTGTTCGGCTCGCAGCCCGTCTTCAGCAGGCAGCCGCAGAACATTTTCGTTTTTGTCTTGAGCTGGACGTGCGTCTCCAGCCCGATCGTGTTTTCGAATTCCATGTGCACTCTCGCTCTCGTGTGTGAAACGGGGCATAGTATACCATATTTGCGCGGCTTTGCGCGAAGGTCTGTTCACGGTACGGCAAATGTGGTAGAATGTGGACAATGAAAACGACAGCGAAAAACATTTTGGCGGCTCTGGGCCTGATGGTCGTTGCCGGGCAGGCGTCGTTCGGCGGCGTGTCGGGCAGGGGCATGGAGACGCCGCGCGGCTACGCCCCCGCGATGCTCTCCAACGGCCGCGTGTGCCTGACGGCCGACTTCCTGGGAGGCGTGCCCGCGCCGCCCAAGAAGGCGCGCAACAGCTTCCTCACGTACGGCATCTTCATCGAGGGACGACGTCTCGGTCCGCCCCGGTACAATCTCTACGGGCATGGCCGCTACGAGACGCGCCTCGCGATCGACGGCCAGCTGCGCTACGTGCCCGACAGTTGGACCCAGACGCTCGACGCGGTCGGGGCGCGGTCGATCGTCACCAACGTGTTCGGTTCCGTCACGCGCGTCGTCGAGACGTTCGTGGCGGCCGACGCGGACGTGATCGCCGTGCGGCAGACCTTCCCCGGAGCGGATCTCGCGCGCCTCACCGTGGGCCTCGACTACTTCGAGCCGCGCGACGAGCGGCTGGTCGGACAGTGGGAGGAGTTGCCGGACGGACGCGCGTTCGCCTACACGGTCTACGGGCGCAACGTCGACCGGGGACGCATCACGCTGCGCCAGGTGCGCGAGGACGGCGCGTTCGTCACCTTCATCTCCTACGGGAAGCCCTATGCGGGCACGTACGCGGAACTGGCGAAACGGCATGCCGCCGCATGGTCCGCGTACTACGGCGCGTCGTACGTGGAGGTGCCGGACGCCGAACTGATGCGGATGCGTCTGATGGCGGAGTATCAGATGAAGTGCAACGTCACGGACTGGACGATCCCCGTGGGCATCTTCCCCTCGCACTGGAGCGGCAAGTCGTTCGCGTTCGACGAGATGTACGGCGTGCAGGGATTGCTGTCGTCCGGACACTTCGCCGAGGCGAAGCGCGCCGCGGACTTCCGCTTCGCCACGCTTCCGCAGGCGCAGCAGCGCGTGAAGCACCGCACGCAGAAGTTCTTCGGCTACGGCGCGCGCTGGATCTGGGAGGGGATGGAGGACAACGTGATCGAGGGCTCGCCGCTCGGCTACTGGCACGACCACATCTTCCACATGTCGGCCATCGCGCGCACATGCCACCTGACGGCGTCGTACATGGGCGATGCCGCCTATCTCCGCGGGAAGGCGTATCCGGTGATGCGCGAATGCGCGCGGTTCTTCCGTTCGCAGTACGTCTACGAGGCGCCGGACGGTTCGGCGTTCATCGGGAAGTGCACCGACCTGGAACGCCTCGGTCCGGGGCGGGACCGTCCGTTCATGACAACATGCGGCGTGATGCACACGTTCCGCACCTGCGCGGACGTCGCAACGTCGCTGGGCGTGGATGCGGAGGAGGCGGCGGACTGGCGCGCGACGGCGGACCGCCTGGAGAAATCGCTGCCGGTGAAGGACGGACGCTTCGCCGCGACGGCGAATGACCTCGACGCGCTCTCGATGGGGACGCTCGCGGGCTACTTCCCGTTCCCCGTGTTTCCGAAGGGACACGCGCAGCAGACGGCCGCGGTGGACTATTTCCTCGCGCAGGGCGCGAAGGGCGGCAACATGTATCCGACGGGGAAGAAGATCTGTCCGTGGTACGCCGCGACGATGGCGATGGCCGCGTTGCGCGCGGGCGAGGGCGAAAAGGCGGTTCCGCTTCTCAAGGAGGCGGCGAGTTCGGCGGGTTTGTGGGGCGAGTACTGGGAGATCAACGAGCCGGGCGTGGCGGAGTACCGTCCGTGGTTCATGACGGCGGCGGGCAACTGCCTGTACGCGCTCAACCAGATGCTGCTCATGGAGGCCGACGGCGAGTGCCGTCTGGCGGCCGGCGTGCCGTCCACGTGGAAGGACTATTCCTTCCGCCTCCCCGCCGAAGGCGGCTACGAGGTGGAGTGCGCCGTGAAGGGCGGAACCTTGGCGCGCCTCGTGCTGCGCGCGCGCCGTTCGGGCGCGGGAAGGCGCGTGCGGGTGGTGTTGCCGGACGGCACGCGGCGGGACGTCGAGCTGCACTAAACACTCTGCGCACGGCACTTAATTGTGCTATACTATGCGCCCATGAAACTTCAGCTTCAGCTAGACAGGCCGCTCGTCGTGTTCGACATCGAGTCCACCGGCGTGAACGCGCGGCAGGACCGCATCATCGAGCTCGCCGCGATTCGGATCGAGACCGATGGAACGGAGACGGAGAAGTGCTGGCTCCTCAACCCCGGCGTGCCGATTCCGCCGGAGACCACGGCGATCCACGGCATTTCCAGCGAGATGGTGAAGGACTGCCCCACGTTCGCGGACAAGGCGGAGGACATCGCGGCGTTCTTCAAGGACTGCGACCTCTCGGGATTCAACAGCGACCGTTTCGACGTGCCGTGCCTGGAGGAGGAGTTCGCGCGGGTGGGGATGAACTTCGGCGCGTGCGACCGCCGTCACGTGGACGTGCAGCGCATCTACCACAAGATGGAACCGCGCGACCTCACCGCCGCCGTCAGGTTCTACTGCGGGCGCGACCACGTGGGCGCGCACGGCGCGGAGGCGGACGCGCGGGCGACGCTCGACGTGTTGAAGGCGCAGCTCGAGAAGTACGGCGACCTGCCGAAGACGACGGCGGCGATGGACGAGTACCTCGTGCCGCGCGATCCGCTCAACGCGGACCGCACGGGCCTCATCCGCTGGCAGAACGGCACCTGGTGCATCAATTTCGGCAAAAAGAAGGGGACGCCGCTCAAGGAGCTGTTCCTCCACGAGCAGAATTTCCTGAAATGGTTCGTGAAGGGGAATTTCGAGACGGACGCGCGGATGATCGTGCAGGATTTTCTTGATCATGGGGTCTTGCCACCCCCCCCCCAACTTTGATAAACTATTCGTTCCTTTGCCCACCGACGGGAAAGGCACGGCAGAAAACCGCGAACACAAACAAACAACAAAAAACAACAAATGGCAATCCGTAAACCAACCCCGCCCGCTCCGAAGTCCGAGGCGATGGCGGAGCTGCTTGCTGGCAGCATGGGGCAATCCGAGACGATCAAGCCCGGCAAGATCGTGGACGGCACGATCAAGGTCGTCAAGGGCAACGACGTATTCATCGACATCGGCTACAAGAGCGAAGGCAAGGTCGATCTGAGCGAGTTCTCCGATCCGGCCGCCGCGAAGCCCGGCGAGAAGGTCCAGGTGCTCGTGCGCGAGCTCGAGAACGACAAGACGGGCATGGTCTCCCTTTCCAAGAAGGCCGCCGACATCCAGATCCGCTGGGAGAAGGTGCTGGCGCAGTACACCGAGGGGTGCGTGGTCTCCGGCACGATCCAGTCGCAGGTCCATGGCGGCCTGCTCGTGGACATCGACGGGGTCGAGGCGTTCCTGCCCGGCTCGCAGGTGGACGTGTCCCCGGTGCGCGACCTGACGGTCTACATCGGCCAGACGTTCGAGTTCAAGGTCATCAAGATCTCCAACGAGCGCAAGAACATCATCGTCAGCCGCCGCGAGCTCATCGAGGGCACGATGGCGGAGAAGCGCGCGGAGCTGCTCGCCTCGCTGCAGAAGGGCGAGGTCCGCAAGGGCCGCGTGAAGAACATCACGGACTTCGGCGCGTTCATCGACCTCGACGGCATCGACGGCCTGCTGCACATCACGGACATGAGCTGGGGCCGCATCAAGCATCCGAGCGAGATGCTCAAGGTCGGCCAGGAGCTCGAGGTCATGGTGCTCGACGTGGACCGCGAGAAGGAGCGCATCTCCCTCGGCCTCAAGCAGACCACGGAGAACCCCTGGAGCACGATCGTGGAGAAGTTCCCGGTCGGCAGCCGCGTGAAGGGCAAGGTCGTGAACCTCGCCGCCTATGGCGCGTTCGTGGAGATCGCCCCCGGCATCGAGGGCCTCGTGCACATCAGCGAGTTCAGCTGGACGAAGCGCGTGGCGCGTCCGAGCGACATGCTCAACATCGGCGACGAGGTGCTCGTCTCCGTGCTGCAGGTCGACGCGGAGAACCAGAAGATCGCGCTCGGCATCCGCCAGACGCAGGAGAACCCCTGGGACACGGTGCAGGACCGCTATCCGGTCGGCAGCCGCGTGAAGGGCAAGGTGCGCAACTTCACGAACTACGGCGCGTTCATCGAGCTCGAGGAGGGCATCGACGGCATGATCCACATCTCGGACATGTCCTGGACGCGCAAGATCAACCGTCCGTCCGAGTGCCTGCAGAAGGGCGAGGAGGTGGAGGCGATCGTGGAGGCCGTGGACCCGAAGGAGCAGCGCATCTCGCTCAGCCTCAAGAAGGCGCAGACGGATCCGTGGAGCGAGATCGCGACCAAGTACCCCGTCGGCAAGCTCGTCAAGGGCAAGGTCTCGAAGATCGCGTCGTTCGGCGCGTTCATCGAGCTGGAGGACGGCGTGGACGGCCTCGTGCACATCTCCCAGATCTCCGACGAGCGCGTGACGCATGTCAAGGACGTGCTGAAGGAGGGCCAGGAGGTCGAGGCGCGCGTGGTGAAGGTGGACCGCAAGGACCGCCGCATCGGGCTGTCCATGACGGCCGTCAACATGACAGAGGAGCAGGTCAAGGCACTCGAGGCCGAGTCCGAGCCCGCCCCCGGATCGGCGACGTCGTCCGGCGACATGGACTTCGGCAGCCTCGGCGCGGCGTTCGACGACGCGTTCCAGTCGCAGTCCGTGGAGTGGCAGCCCGGCGAGTCCGACAAGTAACACTCTCAGAAAGAAAGGATAGGAACCATGTCCAGAGTCTGTGAAATCTGCGGCAAGAAGCCTGCTGCCGGACGCTCGATCGTCCGCAAGGGCTCGCCGAAGTACAAGGGCGGCATCGGCCTGCACACGACCGGCATCTCGAAGCGTCGCTTCCTGCCGAACCTGCACACGGTGCGCGTCTCCGACGGCAAGGGCAACACCTGCCGCAAGACGGTGTGCGCCCGCTGCATCAAGTCGGGCAAGGTCACGAAGGCGTAACGCCGTCGGGCCGCAGCCTGAAAAAACAGGGAAGGCCGGTGCTTGCGCTCCGGCCTTCTTTGTTTTATAATATCCCAAACCCCGAGGAGACCACAATGACGGAACCAGAAGAAACCAACGAAGAAATCGAGACGACCGCCGACGCGCCGATTGAAGCCGAGGCGTCTACGGACGAGGGCACGATCATCCGCGACACGGACATCGTGTTCGACTGTCCGCACTGCGGCCACAACCTCGCGATCGACTATCGCGGCGCCGGCCTGCAGATCGAATGCGTGAACTGCGGCGAGTCCGTGCTCGTGCCGATTCCGGACGGCATGAAGATCGACGACCTCGACATCGAGCCGGGCGAGATCCTCAAGCAGCTGTTCGCCGCACGCCGCAACCTGCAGCGCGCCGAAGGCCGCATCGAGGAGCTCGAGCTCGAGCTGCGCGGCGTCACGATGCGGCGCGATACGCTGCGCGCGCTCCTGGAGTCGTTCGCAATCCAGCTCGAGGAGCTGAAGGAACTCGCGCGCAACGAGGTGAAGTTGCGCGAGAAGTCGACCGCGCTCGTCAGCCGCCTGGCCGGCGACATTGAGTCTACGATCGGCGACGCCGCGCACGGCTCCGTGATGGACGAGGACGGAACGGACGGCGCGGACGCTGAATGAACGCGCGGTTCCATTCGCTGTTCGTCAACGCGCTCACCTTTTCGCGCGTCCCGCTGATCTTCGCGTTCATGGCGTTCGCCATCGTGGCCGAATGCCGGCAGAGCTGGGCGTGGGTGATTCCCGCCGGTCTTTGCATGTTCCTCGCGGGGATCACCGACCTTCTGGACGGGCGTCTCGCCCGGCGTTGGAACGTCGTTTCCACCTTCGGCAAACTGGCCGATCCGCTCATGGACAAGGTGTTCTTCATCGTTTCGTTCCCCACGCTCCTCTGGTTGATCGGGATGCAGGGCGAGAACCGTGTCCATCTGGCGGTGATGCTCGTCTTCACCGTGCTCTACATCCTGCGCGACCAGTGGGTCACTTTCCTCCGCGCGGTCGCCAGCACGTACCGGGCGGACGTGAGCGCGATGTGGTTGGGCAAGGTGCGCACCGCGCTCTCCTTCCCCGCCGCCGGGCTCATCTACACCTATCTCGCGTTCCGCCGCTTTCTGCCCACGAGCTGGAACGGACCTTTCCTGGCGCTGCTCTACGTCGTCGAGGCGTTCCTCATCGTGCTGAACGTCTATTCCTGCATCGTCTACACGCGGGCCTACTGGCCGTACATTCGACGTGCCATCGATTCGTCCGACGGTGCCGACTAGAGCGCGAGGCCGGGAATCGGTCCGGCGTAGCGCCGCCGCTTTTCGAGGATCTCGCGGTAGGCGGGGTCGTCCGTGGGATTGGGCATCTCGGCGGCGTGCTCGGCCTTCCATTCCTTGTGCTTCTGGTTGAGTTCCTGCACCTTGACGCGGAGCTGCGAGATTTCGTACGTCGTCTTGCGCAGGGTGTCGGCGTCTGCCGATCTCATCTTCTCGACGGACTTTTCCTTTGCGCGGAGCTCGCGCAGGGCGTCGGCCGCGTCCTGCAGGTAGGGGCTTTTCTTCGCGGCCTCCCGCATGAGTTTGGCCTTCAGCGCTTCGGCCTCCCCCGTCAGCTCGTAGTACTTGCGGAGACAGGTCTGTTGGTTGGTGGAGAGGAATCCGGGGACGCCGGAGAAACAGCTGATTTTGTCAACCGGAATGCGGACGGTCTGCGATTTGGTCTTCGGGATGAACGTGCCGGTGACCATGAGGCCGGACGGCGTGGAGATTGTCTTCTCGATTTTGAAGAAGCGTCCGCCGGACACGTTTCCGATGGGCGATCCGTCCAGCCTCTCGACGGGCGTGATGCCGGTCAACACGCACCAGGCCGCGTGAATGGGATCCACGGGCCGCACCCCACGTTCCGCAGGCGGGCGGTTTGGATCAAGGGCCTTGCGCACGGAAGGGGCACGCTTGACATGACCTTCACGGGCGAGGGCACCCTCGCTACGCGCGGGAGGGTCTGGCTGCTGCACGACCGCCTCCGCCTCCGCCACCGCCACCGCCTCAGCCACTGCCTTTGCATCCGCCACCGCCTCGGCCGATGTGTCCCGGCTTGAGAAGGCGGCGACGGCGGAATCCACGGTGCGGCAGATGTTCGCGCGAATCTCGGGCGGCAGGCGCGCGCCGAGGGCGGGAGCATAACGCCAGACAAGAGCGCATGAAATCGCCGCCACCGCGACGAAAAGGGGCCAGAAGTGTTTTCCCATTGACGGCCGTGCGGCTTACTTGACGGGCAGGAGGCGGTCGGCGCCGAAATACGGGCGGAGAACCTCAGGCAGCAACACGGAGCCGTCCTCCTGGAGGTGCTGCTCGAGGAGCGCCACCATGAGGCGAGGCAGGGCCACGCCCGAGCCGTTGAGCGTGTGCACGAGCTTCGTCTTGCCGTCGGAGTCCTTGAACCGGCAGTTCAGGCGGCGGGCCTGGTAGTCGGTGAAGCAGCTGCAGGAGCTGACTTCCAGCCACTGCTGCTCGCCGGGCGCCCAGAGCTCGAGGTCGTAGCACTTGGCGGCCGAGAAGCCCATGTCGCCGGACGAGAGCATCAGTACGCGGAAGTGGAGTCCAAGGCCGGTGAGCACCTCCTCGGCCTCGTGGACGAGCGTCTCGAGCTGCTGGAACGAGGTGGAGGGGTGGACGAAGTTGACCATCTCGACCTTGTCGAACTGGTGGACGCGGAGCATGCCGCGCGTCATCTTGCCGGCGCTGCCGGCCTCGCGGCGGAAGCACGGCGTGTAGGCGGTGAGCTTGACCGGGCTTTCGGGCGTGATCTTCGGGAGCTTCACGCCGTCGAACACGTCGTCGCGGTAGTAGTTCGTGACGGGCACCTCGGCGGTGGGGATGAGCCAGAAGTCGTCGGCGTTCGAGTGGTAGAGGTCCTCGGCGAACTTCGGGAGCTGGCCGGTGCCGGTCATGGACGCGGAGTTGACGATGAAGGGCGGCAGCATCTCGGTGTAGCCCTGCTTTTGGCAGTGCAGGTCGAGCATGTACTGGATGAGCGCGCGCTGGAGCTTGGCGCCCTGGCCGAGGATGATCGGGAAACCCGTGCCCGTGAGCTTCACGCCGCGCGGGAAGTCGAAGATGCCGAGGCGCTCGCCGATCTGCATGTGGTCGGGAATCGGGTAGGCGGGGTCCTTCCACTCGCCGACGTGGCGCACGACCTTGTTGGTCGCGGAGTCGGGCCCGGTGGGAATCTCCGGCGCGGGGATGTTGGGAATCATGAGGAGCGTCTCGCGGAGGTCAACCTCGACCTGGGCGAGTTCGCGGTCGATTTCGGCGATGCGGTCGCCGATCGCGCGCATCTTCTCCTTGGCGGCGGAGACGTCCTGCCCCGCCTTCGCGGCGGCGCCGATCTCCTTCGACGCGCTGTTGCGCTGCTGCTTGAGCGTCTCCGTCTCGCCGATGAGCGCGCGGCGCTTCGCGTCGAGGTCACGCGCCTTGGCGACCTTCTCCTGTTCCACGCCGCGCCGCGCGAGCTGTGCGGCGGTTGCGTCGAATTCGTCCCTGATTCTCTTGATGTCGATCATTGTTGATTCCTTCTTTCAGAAGCCGATAGTATACCACAAATTCGTGGTTCGTGGTTCGTGTTATTGGTCGGACACGTTGACGCTGGATTCGGGAGCGAGGAACATCTCGAGATCCGCGCGGTCTTTCTGTGAGAAGGTCACGCCGAGCGCGCGCAGGCAGGCGCGCGCGGTCTTGCCGGGTTCGCTGGTGATGGGATAGACTCCCGCCGCGGCGCGCGCGCCGCCGGTGAAGGAATAGCGGTGGAAGAAGCCGCCCCTGAGCGAGAGGTCGGCGAAGCCGAGCCGCTTGTGGATCACGAGCACGGCCCGGGGGTACTGGAGCACGCGCACGACGTCGCCCGGACGGATGCGCGCCCAGTTCGTCTTGGGGTTGAGGCGTTCCAGCGCGGCGCCCGTGGTGCGGTTGTCGCGGGCCAGGCGGTCGCGCGAGTCGCCGCGCTTCACGGTGACGCGGGCCGTCCAGGGGGAGGAGCGGTCGGAAAAGAGCAGCTGCATGTTGAGTTGGCCGAGGCGTTCCCACAGGCGGGGGTGGAGGTCGGCCACGGCTGGACTGTCGCAGAGGCGCTTGATCGTGTCGATTGCGATGACGGTCTCCCCCTGTCTCTCGGCCTTGGCGAGTCTTTCAAGGAGGACGCGTTCGGCGGCCGGGCGCTGGCGCGCAGAGTCCAGCAGCTTGGCCGCGTCGCGCGTCGCCTTGGGGTCGGGAGGTTCAGGTTTGACGTGTGCCGGGGAGGGCTGCGGCGTCGCCACGGGGGGACGCGGCGCAGGCGCGGTCGGCGCGCCGGGGGACGCGGCGGTCGCGCGGACCGTCTCCCGCGGCGGCTCGACAGCGGGCGCGGGGGGACGGCTTTCCGCGTCGATCCGCGCGGGCGGCTGCTGCCTGAACAGGCGTGCGAGGATGAACGAGGCGACGAGGAGAATGCCGAGAAGCGCCAACAGCCACCGCAGGCCGTGCGACTTCTCGTCGTCCTGCCGGCGGTTGTGCTCGATGCCGTATTTTCCCCTCGTGAAGGCCATGTGCGGCAGCCCTTACTTCGCGGGTTCGGCGGGAACGTCTTCCGCCGCAAGGCCCTGCACGGCGTTGCGCGCGACTTCGATGACGACGTCGCCGGCGATCTCGATCTTGAACGTCCGCTCCTTGGCTTCGACGATCGTGCCGAGGAGTCCGCCCGCGAACAGCACGCGCGAGCCGGCGCGGAGTTCGGAGATCATTTTCCGGCGCTCCTTTTCCTTCCGCTGCTGCGGTTTGATCATCAGGAAGTAGAACAGCGCGAAGATGATGAGCATCGGCACGAACATGCCGAGTCCGCCCTGCTGCTGCGGGGGCTGGGGCTTCTGGTCGCCGGCGGGCTGCACGGTGGTGGCGGTGGCGGCGGTTTCGCCGGCCTGCATGGTTGCCGCCGGTGCGGCAGGCGCCGCAGGTGCCGCCGGTGCGGCGGGCGCCGCAGCCTGCGCGAAGAGGAACTGTTTCATGTTGTTTCTTCTTTCTCTTGTTGGTCTTGTTGGAATTGATTCCGGAAATCGTCGAACGCGCCCGCCACGATGGCGGCGCGCATCTCGCGCATGAACGCCGTGAGGCGGTGCACGTTGTGGATCGTGAGGAGCCGCACGCCGAGGATCTCCCCCGCGTGCAGGAGGTGGCGCACGTAGCTGCGCGTGAAGTTGCGGCAGCAGTAGCAGTCGCAGCCCTCCTCGACGGGACCGAGGTCGCGTTCCCACTTCGCCGCCTTGATCGCCACGTTGCCGCGGCGCGTGAGGGCCGTGCCGTGGCGCGCCACGCGCGTGGGGATCACGCAGTCGAACATGTCCACGCCGCGCGCGACGCACTCCACCATCTGCCGCATCACGCCGAGGCCCATCACGTAGCGGGGCTTCGACTCGGGCAGGTACGGGACGCTCGCCTCCACGGCCTGGTACATCGTCTCCTCCGGCTCGCCCACCGAAACGCCCCCGATCGCGTAGCCGGGGAAGTCCATCGCCGCAAGCTCCTCCGCGCAGTGGCGGCGGATCGGGTCGTGCGCGCCGCCCTGCACGATGCCGAACACGAGCTGGCCGGGCGCGTGCGGCGCCTCAAGCGACATCTTCGCCCACGCGAGCGTCGTCTCCACGCTCTTCGCGGCGCGCGCGGCGTCGCACGGCCACGGGAGGCACTCGTCGAACACCATCGCGATGTCGCTGGCGAGAAGGCGTTGCACCTCCATCGACTCCTTCGGGCCGAGGAACACGAGGCGTCCGTCGATGTGGCTGTTGAACCAGCATCCCTCCGGCGTGAGCTTCCGCATCTTCGCGAGCGAGAACACCTGGAATCCGCCGGAGTCCGTGAGGATCGGGCCGTCCCAGCCCATGAAGCGGTGGAGTCCACCGGCGTTCGCCACCACGTCCGCGCCGGGGCGCAGCATGAGGTGATACGTGTTGGAGAGGATCATCGTGGCGCCGTTTTCGCGCAGGTCGCGCGGTTCGAGCGCCTTCACCGTGGCCTGCGTGCCCACGGGCATGAACACGGGCGTCTCGACGGGACCGTGTGCAGTGTGCAACAAACCCACGCGCGCGCGTGAGCGCGTGTCGCTTGCTTGGATCTCAAAGGTCCCGGGCTGCGGGTCTGGTGTCATGTGTGGGCGATAAGTAAACCATAAATCGCGCCGGGAATCAAGCGCGGATTGTGGCATCGTGAAGATATGGGCGCATCTGCATAATTCACTGCCGCGCGGCTCCGGCTCAGCGGGATACCTCGCCCCACCCCAGCATGGGGAGTTGCCATCTTGACGGCGGTCGCGCAGCAGCGCGACCCTCCCGCATGGTGGGGCGAGGCGTCTCGCCGAGCCGCCCGCCCCACCGCCGGCTTACTCCGACTGCCAGCGGGCCGTATGCGTGACGGTCACGGGCTGGCCGGCGGAATCGACCATCTCGAACTCGAAGGTGTACTCCTCGCCGTCCGTGAGCGGGGTGCCCTCGTCGATGTTGAGCGCGAAGCCAGTCTCGGTCACGGGAATGTCCGTGTCGGTGCTGATCATCGCCTCCGTGTCGACGCCCGTCCCGTCCTTGATCACGAGGTGGTTGCCGGGCTCCCCGTCGGCGAAGCGCATGTTCTCGCCAGTCACGACGTTACGGTTGCCCGGATGGAAGAACCCTTCGCCGATGTCCGTCACCGTCGGCACCGTGGGCCCGGGATCGACCACGCGCAGGTACTTGACCTTGCGGAAGGAGGTCTGGAGCGGACCGCCCGCGTCGCCCGCGCGGCTCTTCACCACGAGCTTGTAGTCGCCGCCCGGCAGCAGCTCGGAGGTGTGCGCCTTGAAGAGCTGCTTCGAGACGACCTCGTCGATGACGAGCGGGAACGTGGTGCCGAGCGCGTTCTCCAGGTACGCCGCGGCGCCCTCGTCGGTGAGCACCATGTTGAACCCGGCCACGCGGAACACGTGCTGTCCGTGGATGAGGTTCATCGGACGCTCCTCCGCGAGGTCCATCACGTTGTCCACGCGGAGCTTCGTCACGTTCTCGTCCGTCACGATCACCGGCACGGTGTCCGAGAGGTCGAGCTGGATCGCGTCGTCGAGGCGGAGGGCGAGCTCGAGCGAGTTGCGCTCCGGGTCGAACGCGGCGTCCGCCGTGGGGAAGGACCCCTTGATGACGGCGCAGATCACGCCGATGTCCGTGTGGACGCGCACGAGGCCCTCGCGTTCGAGGTCCTCCAGCGCCTGGAAGGCGCCGTCGAGGATCGCGATCACCTGGATCGCGGGCAGCCCGCACTTCACGCCGATCGCCGAGGCGAACGCGGCGAGCGCCAGCGTCTCCTTGGCGATGTAGTTGCCGAGATACGGAGCTACGGCACTCGTCGCGCTCGTGTTCTCGTGGATCACAATTTCATGTCTAGCCATTGTCTTTAACCTTTCATTTGCTTTTCCGTTTTCTAACCATTTGAATTAAGTCGGGCTTCGCCCTTTAAGTGGTTAAGTGTCGCTTCGCTCCTAAGTTTTACTCTGCAACTTAGCGGCGAAGCCGCACTTAGGGCCGAAGGCCCACTTAAAGCCGCGAAGCGGCGACTTACTCAACGACCACCTTCCTGCTCGCCACGTGCACGCCGAACTCGTCGCCGAGGCCGCTGCGCGTGTAGACCTTGAGCGTGTACTCGCCCGCGAGGAGGGCGCTCTCGAGGTGCGCCTTGACGTTCTGGAGGTCGGAGAAGTCGATCACCGCCTTCGTCTCAACGCCATGCGCGTCCACGAGCGCCACGTACTCGTCGTCCTTCGTCGCGTCCGGCGCGAGGTCGGAACCGGCGATGGAGAACACGTCCGTGCCGGTGATGACGTCGTAGACGAGCGTCGTCTCGTCGAGCACGGTGTTGATCGCGGGCTTCGCGCCCTCGGAGTTGTTCACGGGGAGGATCGCCGCGAGCAGGGTCTTGAACGGCTCCATCTCCACCGCCTGGACGGAGAGGTAGTTGACGCCCTTGACCCACGGGCCGGCGAGACCCGCGAACGAGCCCTTGACGTAGTTGCGGATCGAGGCGATCCCGTCGAGGTACGTGATGTTGGCGGATGGCGGCGGCCTTGAAGCCGGTGCGCTCCGCGCAGTACTCGTAGGTCTCGCGGCGGGACATCGTGCGGTCGTGCTGCACGAAGCCCACGTAGAACGGCGAACGGCCCAGACGTTCCGAGCCCTTCATCGTGATGAACTTGACTATCATTTTCGTTTTTCCTTTTTTGTTTGTTGTGGTTGTGCGGGCACAACAAGTTGTGCCCCTCCCGCATGGAGAGCCGCCATCTTGGCGGCGGTCACAAGGGGAGGGACGCAACTTGTTGCGTCCGCGTCATTCCACCTTCGCACCCGCGAAGGGGAAATCGTTTTGTACGTCCTAGGGAGGTCGCACCCTAGTCCTAGGGAGGACGCACCCCCGTTCTAGGGAGAACGCCCTCTCGTTCTAGGGAGACGGCACCCCCCTCCTAGGGAGGGCCGCGCTCCCGCGCGGCCGCCGTCAAGATGGCGGCACCCCATATGGAGAGCCGCCATCTTGGCGGCGATACTAACCACTAGCCACTAACCACTAGCCACTTACTTCCCCGTCGTCATCGTGGTCGTTACGGGGTTCACCTGCGCCGGCGCATTGTTGTCGCCGCCGGAGGCGTCCTCGTTCTGCGTGGACTTCGTGATGATCGCGATGCCCGGGATTCCCAGGGCGTACACGCCCATTGACTGCGTCTTCGAGCTCGGCGTCATCGACGAGCAGCCGTCCGTGAGGGCGATCACACCCCCGCCGACCGCGCCCAGCAGCACCGGCTTCACCGCGTTCCACAGCGCCTTTCCCAGCGCCTTCCAATCGATCTTCAGTTTCATTTTCTGGCTCCATTCTCAAGCGGCCTTCGCCTTCAACTTCATGCTCATGGTTTCCACGCGCATGAGGCCGAGCGCGGCGAGGGCGTTGTCATCGAGGGCATCGGCCTTGATCTTCGCCTTGTTCAGCTCGAACTTGACGCGGAGGTACTTCTTCGGCAGACCCTTCAAGAACTCGCCGTCAGTCATCTTGCCGCCGTCAATGCGCTCCAGGGCCGTGCCCGAGGACATCGTGTACTCCACGCGCTCGGTGGTGCCCCAGCCGCTCACGCCGTCGCGCCCCTCGAACACCTCGGGATTCGCCGCCGCGTAGGCGCAAAGCTCCTCCTCGGCCGCTTTGAACTCCTCGCGCTGGAAGTCGTAGCACGCCTTCGCCTCGTCGCGGGTCGTCTGCGTCTCGAATGCCGCATTGACCTGTTCCTTGAACTGTTTCGTATTCTTGATCTTGGCCTCCGGCATCGCGACCGCCCTCCATAATTAGCCGCCGACCGGGACACGGAAGATCTCGTGAAGACGCGCCAAGTGCCTGTTATAACGGCGTTTGACGCTATCGTACGGCAGTTTTTTCGACCTCGCGAGATCGAAAATCGCCCAGTCGCGGACTGGTCGGCAGTGGCGGTTCCGGCAGATGGCCCGAAACGTCTGTTCCGTCTCCGGCGCGTACCTGCGGATGTGCTTGAGTGCCATGCGAAACGTCATGCCGCACCTCCTTCCGCCTTCGGGAACCGGGCGTCGTAGAAGCGCTTGAGCCGCATGTGGAACGCTGCGGCCGGATTGCGCAGAGTCGAGTGCCGCATGACCGACCGCTGCTCGAAGTACAGTTCGAGGAAATTGTTGACACCGATCCGGTTCGCGTACCACGCCCAGATGGTGAAGTCATCGCTTGATCCGAACAACTTCACCGCCTCTTCGACCGCAACCTTCACGGGATCGTCCATGATCTCTTCGAAGATGCGTTTCCGCCAGGCGGCAACCTCGGCCTCGGTAAACGGACGGCGCCGCGCCTCGCGCGTGCGCACGTGGTCTGTGAGGGAACCGTTAAGGGAATTTACATCCCCGTCTGCGTATGTCATACCACGCGCGCGCCCGCGAGAGGGGCGGCCGGCAGCAATTTGTTTCTTCTCCATTTTCTTGTTCTCCGCCTGCACGGGCTGAATGCCTTCGGCGGAGAACAGCCCCCGCCTCGCGCAGACGGGGAAGAGTTTGGAACAGGTTGGGTTGTCAACCCAAATTTACACGTCAGATTTCCCCCGGACAAAAGAAAAACCCCTGTAAATACAGGGGTTTGAAGCATTAGAAAAATTTGGGCGAGGATGCGCTTTTCGCCCAAATTTTCTCTTGCGGCCAACGGTTCTATTGCCTCACCGGGGAAAGGATGGTATACTGATGCCATGAAAACGGCGATGTCCATCCTCGTAGCCTGCATGGCGACCTTTGCCTGTGCAAAGGCCGTGGGGCCTGTGCCGTTGGAGGATGCCGTTTTCGTCGATACCGAGGCGTCCACGAACGTGCCGCCGCCTGTCTGCACGGGTGACCCGCATGTCTTTTCCTTCACAATGGACTTTGCCGGTTCTTCGTCGAACGCCGTTGAAATCGCCTTTGGCGTTGACGCCGACGCCGACGGCGCGCTCGCGCCCGACGAGGCGCGGCTTGTCGTCGGCTGGGACTGCGCAGCCTGGTTCGTGCGGAACGAAGCGGAGGGCGAGACCTTGTCTGAACCGGCCGCCGTCGTTGCCGGTCCGCAGACTTTGAGCGTGTCGATGCGGATTGGACGGAACGGCCGCCCATCCTCTTGCGCCGTGAACGGCGGAAGCGCACCGCTGTTCACCGGCCTTGCGTCCGCCCCGCCGGCATGGCTTCATGACAGTTCGTGGAATCTCTGCCGCATCACGTCACGGGGCGTGGGTTCTCATGACGCGTCGTTCCTCGTGTCGTCGTCTCCAGACGGGTTGAAGGTCATTATGAGGTAGGCCATGATACAAGCGTTTCAGAGTACTGTGTCGTATTTCTGCTTTGCCGTTTTGGCGACGATTGCGTGCGTGTGCGTTTTCGTGGGATTCCGACAGGTCGGAAGATGGCTTCGAGCCAACCTGTGCCCCATTTCCTTGGTGGTGTTTGCAACTGCGGCGGTCATCGCCACCTGCGAGGCGCAGAAGCGAGGAAACGAAGCGGCGAGCGCGCCGCTTCCCCGAGGTGAATACGCAGTAAGCGTTACGCCGCGTTTCCTCGGGGAAGCGGCACTCCTGCCGCTTCCAGGCGCCGTGACGAACGCTAAATGGTACGCGCACGGCGCGTTCGAAGATGCATTCTACATCGGCGCGACGAACTGGTGGGCACGGATGCCGGGTGGCGGCTGGATCGACCGCCTGCGCATCCTCTCCTCCGGCGGGTTCCGGGCGAAAGGCGTCGGAGGCGGAGCATGGACCAACTACCCGCCGCCGTTCGCGCAGAAGATGTCGCTGGCACCCGAAGCCAACTGGCCGCTGCTGACTGACACAACGGGCGAGACGCCCGTTGTCCCAGGAAACGGGCAAGATGCCCGTTCTCCCAGTCTGTTCTGGCATGCGGTGACACCATCGAACACGCTTGTGATGACTTGGCTTGGTGGACTTTACGCCCGCTCGCACACCAACCTCGTCGACTTCCAGGCGGAGCTGTTCAACGACGGGTCGTTCGACTACCGCTACGCCGACCGCACGGAACACTTCGCCGCGTCGCTGCCGTTCGACCTCGACGGCGACGGGCTCGAAAACTCAGTCGATCCCGACCCGCTCACGCCGGGCCCCGACGCCCACGGCACGAACGCGGAATGGTACAACACGGTATGTTCCAACGTGCTGGAGGCGGTCGCAACAAGTTGCGACCCTCCCGGGGGAGGGACGCGCTCCTGCGCGTCCGTCGAACTCTCGTGGCGCGAGGGCGTCAACTCCAACGCCTACTACTTCGTTGATGTCGTGACGGAGCGCGGCCCTGCGCCGATCTACATCACGGGCGACCGCGAATCGCGCGTCGGTAACCCCGTGGTGGTGGCGCGAGCCTTCGAGACCAACCGCGTGCCGCTCCTCATCGGCGTCGACTACTCGGTTACATCCGACACGCCTTTTACCGTCTCGTTTCCCGTCGACTACATGTACCCGACGGTCCAGACGAACACACCCTGCACCGCCTCAATCCAGTGGCCGCTCAACTTCGTATTCACTGAAAGCATCGGCGCGTCAAACCGCGTCTACACCGTGACCGTGGAGCCCTACGATCCCGGCGGCGTGTTTGAGTGGGGCGATTCGGGCGGTGGGGTTCCCATGCGCGGCGGCTCATCCGGCGGCAGCTGCAACTGCGTGTCCTACGGCGTCAATTCGCTGTGGTTCACTTGCTCTTCGGGCACGTGCGAATCGGGTTGCGTGGCGCATGGAAGCTATCTTCTGGAAAGGACCTCGTTCTCAGTTGAGGGTGGTGAGTGCCGGTGCGGGTTTGACGATCCGCCTCCAGACGATCCCGAGTCGAGCTCGCACGAGCCAAACGACCCGCCGTCGCTGACAATCACCTTCAGCAAGCCTGCGGTCATCTTTGAGGATTCCTTTCTGGAACGTCCCGGCATGACAAGGCCAAAACGTTCGACGCGCGTGCGGCTGACGATTGACGCCTACGGCGGACCGGGGGGCGGCACGTTGACACTGTCGGGCGTGAACATGGACAAGCTTGTCGCCGTCGAAGGAAATGTGACGTTGCCCTACGATGACGTACTTGCCCCTGGAGCGTCGTACCACGCCTCGGGCGTGTATGAGGGTACGGAAGGGAGTGACGGAGAGAACGATGTGGTTGTACAGGGGAGTCTCGTCCCCAATCCCCCATACAACGTGCTGTCCCATCAAGAACGACTTACTTCGGTGAAAGTGGCGCTGACGGCCGAGTTCACCGCGCGCGACAACCCTTGCCAGACCCGTCACACCTACGGCGTGGGCGAGAGGGTGAAGTTTACGGCGACACCCGCACTTGCTGCTGGTAATTTTCACGCGGTTAAAACCGATTCTGGAGATATTGGCACCCCTTATGACACGTTTAGAGGAGGGGACATTTCCAATAACGGGGACTCCAATGTCGATGCATCCCAGGTGCGAACCTACATCTGTCCCGCCACAGCATCAAAACCTAACATAACGGTCGCATTGTCAGGGGCCGAATACAGACCGGTGATGTCTATCGTGGAACCGAGCGAAGTCGTTTCGCCTTCCGCGGTTGGTACAGGGAGTTTCTTCCCCAGTCAGGTGGCGGTCGGTCGACTGATAGTGGAGAACTATATAGGTCCGTTCCACGTATCGTTCCAAGGCGTCAAAGTTGCGGAGATTCCTTGTGAAGATCCTATTCCACCAACAGGTTATTACGCTACAACCAACTACACTGGACAGCGAACCCATACTTACAGAGCCGGCGCGGGTGGAATGATTTTAGTCACAAACAATAATTTTTGGTGTCATGATCGAGCGGGATATGATCACCCAATTGACAACTGGGAGGAGGGCACGTTGGTATGGAAAATACCAATTGGGTGGAAACGGCTACGCTACGAAAACGATCCTGCGGATACTACGACCGTATGCGATTATGAGCGGCATCTCGACGTCACGTCTCGACCATTGTTGATTGGTGGTCGAACGGACGCCTATTTAGAGACGTTTCGGATTGACGCTGATGGTACGATGTCAGTTGAGAAGTTCGGCTGGAGGTTAATTCGTACACGATTGAGTATTTGGGGAACTGTTGAACGAATCGAGTGAAAGGAGAAAACATGAATTTGCTGATAGTGATCTTTTACTTGGCTTATGCGGGTACCATTGACCGTCCTAACGATGGTTCTTGCCCCAAGCTTCAACTAGAGCGGAATGATGCACGCGCCAATGCTTGGGAGAAATCCGTCCAGAAATACAAAAAGAAACGCATTGATGTTACGGAAGCAGAGCAGCTGTCATTGAAAGAATTATACCGCGACATTGGTAATGCCTACACGAATCGCCAGATAGAGGCGATGGCACAAGCCATGGCGTGCGTGTCGAATCGCATTGATTTCATCCAGGACGATTTGTTCTTTGAATTGAATACTGGCATCCTGCGTCTCTTTCGCGGCAGATTCTTCGATAGCGGACGATCCTGCCATTTTGCATCCACAGCAGAGTTTGAACGCTTCGTCGAGCTTCACACGAAGACGGCGCTTTTTCTGGGCGACTGCTATTGTAGAAGAAATGATTACGATAGTGGTATGATGGTATGGATTGAATATCAGACATTCATAGCGTTGAGAAAATTCGTTGACCACTTCCACCGTGAGGGAAAGACGGACTTTGAACAAGTAGCCCAGAAATCTCTGGACAAGTGGATTGAGCACATTGAATCGGACCAAGGGTTTATCCGCAGGAACGCCCATTATCAAATGGACATGTCCTGGCCATTGATCGAACTAGGAAAAATCACGCGTGAACGCGCACGTTGCGGTGCCCTCTCTGGGGTTGACATACTCATCAAGCACGGTTACACGCCCAAGTGGCTGGACGAGTTCAAGTGAAGGGAATACCCGTTCCCTCGCGCTAGAACTCCGCGCGATGGCTGTGGCAGTAGTCGTAAAGCGCCTCGGGGGAAGGATAGCCGCCCTTGACGTCCTGCCACGCCTTGCGGCAGGCGCGGAGAATTGACATCCGCTTGCCGGCGGCGCGCGCCTCGCGCACGATCTTGCGCACGTTGCCGATCTGCCGCGCACGCTCGCCCGTGGGCACGCGCCGATCCGCCTCACTCGTGCGCGCGGTGTGCGCGTCCTTGATGATCTCGCGCTTGGCCGTGCGCACCGTCTGCTTCATCTCCTCGACCGCCCTCTGAATGTCCTCCACCGTCACAGCCGCATGGTGGGGCGAGCCGTCCTCGGCGAGCCTCCCGCATGGAGAGCCGCCATCTTGGCGGCGGTCGCGCAGGAGCGCGACCCTCCCGTGGTGGGGCGAGGCGTCCCGCCGAGCCGAATGGTAGGGCGGTCGCCCCGCGACCGCCGCCCCGGACGCCTTCACCTCCAGATACAGCGACTTGTACTCCAGATAAAGAATATCGGGCACGACGGTGCGCATGAGGCGGCCGACCATCTGACGGTCGAGCGAGAGAAGGCCCCCCGCCACGTCGTGGATCCGGCGGACCATGCCCTCGACCGGGGCGGTCGCGGCGGCGTAAAGCATCATGAGCGCGGCCGAAATGGTCGCGAGCATGCGCGCAATGCTCCTGCGCGAGAGAATGTATACGCCGCCGATTTTCACGGGGATCCCTGCTAATCTCCTGCTCTTCCTCTAAAAGGCCTGCCCGTGCCAGAGCAAATCCGCCAAGACCAGCCAACTGACACGGACAGGCCGCGCCAGGTGGCGCGTACCTGCCCAGTCCGCTGTTGGCATGGTCTTGGCGGATTTGCTCAACGGATCAGGGATACACGAAACTGTCGGCGGTAGTATATCAAAACGCCGACGCGCCGCAAGGGGGAAAAAGAACAAAAAAATCTTATAACTTACACTTGACGGGAGGGGGGGGGGTAATGGTAAGATATGCGCAAAAATGTGATGGAAAGTTTCCCCTTGAAATCGCATGTCAAAGTGAAAGAAAATCGGATAAAAGCGTGGCTCTTTTGCCGTTTCAAAAACGCCATTTTCCTGGCGGTCGTGGCGGCGTTGTCATTGGTCACGGCGTGCGACGGCAAGCCGTCCGTCCGTCTGTCGTCTTCCGACCTCATCGGCCGTGTCGTGAAGGTGGCCGACGGTGACACGATCACCATCCTTGACTCTTCCAAAACGCAACACAAAATCCGCCTCCAGGGAATCGACGCGCCAGAAAAGAACCAAGCTTACGGTGATGCCGCCGGGCGCTACCTCTCCGGTCTCGTCGCGGGAAAAGAGGTGCGCGTAGCGTGGGGCAAGCGTGACAAATACAACCGCATCCTCGGAACGGTCTACGCCAACGGCGAAGAAGTCAACCTCGAAATGCTCAAGGCGGGCTACGCCTGGCACTACAAGCGCTTTGACTCCACGCCTGCCTACGCGCAGGCCGAATCCGCCGCCCGCGCCGCTCGTCGCGGCCTCTGGGCCGGTCTCAATCCCATCCCTCCCGAGCAATTCCGCCACGGCGTTCCATCGCCGTCCGCCGCCCCCGGCCGCGTCGAATACCACGCCGGCCGTACGCTCCCCGTCTCCGCGCGCACGCCCGCGCCCGTCAACGCCACCTGGCCCGACACCGGATACTGGCTCTCGACCAACTCAAACAAACGCCACAACCGCAACTGCGAGAACTACCGCAAGACGCGCGGCTACCCCTGCCAGAAAAACGAGGGCGAGCGCTGCGGCAAGTGCGGAGGATAAATCAGGAAAGGTGAATTGATTTATGCTGTCGGCTGAAATAAGAAGCTCTATTGACCGAATCTGGAACACGTTCTGGGCGAACGAAACGACGAATCCGCTCACCGTCGTGGAGCAGATCACGTTCCTCATCTTCATGAAGTTGCTGGACGACAACCAGATCGTACAGGAGCGTAACGCGAACCTTCTCCACACGACGTTGAAGGATCCTGTTTTCAAGCAAGGTCTTTGCGTTGTGAGCGAAGACCCGCGCGTGGAGATCCCTTACGCGGATTTGCGCTGGCAGAACTTCCGCCACAAGGCGCCGGACGAGATGCACCGCATCGTGCGCAATTTCGTGTTCCCGTTCGTGAAGTCTCTCGGCTCGGGGCGCGACAGCGCTTTCAGCCGCTACATGGTGGACGCGCAGTTCGAGATTCACAAGCCGAAGGTGCTTGCCGTTGCCGTGGCGGAGATCGAGGCGATGCAGCTTTCAGGCAAGGACGTGATGGGCGACGTGTACGAGGACCTGCTCGACCGCATCAAGTCGTCCGGCGAGAACGGCCAGTTCCGCTCGCCCGGCCACATCATCGGAATGATGGTTGAGCTGATGGAGCCCACGCTCGACGACCGCATCCTCGACCCCGCGATGGGCACGGCTGGCTTCCTCGCGGGCGCGGCGCGGTACGTCACCTCGCACTACGCGAAGGAGCTCACGAACAAGAAGCGGATGGAGCATTTCAAGACGACGATGTTCACCGGCTTCGACATCGACAAGAAGATGCTCCGCATCGGCGCGATGAACATGATGCTGCACGGCGTGGAGGCGCCGGACATCCGCCTCAATAACTCCATCGAACCTGACGCGGCGAAGCGCGCGGACTACACGCTCTGCCTCACGAATCCGCCTTTCGCGGGGAACATGACGGAAATCGCCATCGCCCCCGACCTCCTCGCCGTTGCCAGCACGAAGAAGACGGAGCTTCTTTTCCTTGCGCTCTTCACGCGGCTCCTGAAAATCGGCGGACGGTGCGCGTCGATCGTGCCGCAGGGCGTTTTGTTCGGTTCGTCCAAGGCGCATGTGGGCGTGCGGAAGGAACTCGTGGACCGGCAGCGGCTCGTCGCGGTCATCTCCATGCCGTCGGGCGTGTTCAAGCCGTATTCGGGCGTGGCGACGGCAATCCTCGTCTTCGTCAAGACGGACCACGGCGGCACGGACAACGTGTGGTTCTACAACATGGAGGCGGACGGTTTCTCGCTCGATGACAAGCGCGAGGTCGTGAAGGAGAACGACATCCCCGACGTGGTCGCGAAGTTTAAGGCGCGCGATGCGGAGAAGCCCGCCGACAGGAAGGGCAAGTGCTTCTTCGTGCCGAAGGACGAAATCGTGGCGAACAACTACGACCTCTCGTTCAACAAGTACCGCGAGGTGGAGTACGTGGCCGAGGAGTTCCTGCCGACGGCGGAGTTGGTGAGCGAAGTTGAGACGCTGACGAAGGATTTTGTGGCGGGTCTCAAGGCGCTTAAGGGGATGCTGTAATGGCGGTGATGGGGAAGAGCTTAACGCAGAGTCGCAAAAACGCAGAGACCGCAGAGAAGGTGCGGCTGTGGGAGGTGTGTTCGGCAAGTACTTCTCAACTTCGGCAAAAGGATGTAGAGAACAATTCAGGGACTTTCCCAATTTATGGTGCTTCTGGTCTAATTAAAAACGTTGATTTTTATCAGATTGATGTTCAAGGACTTGGTGTGGTTAAAGATGGTGCGGGAGTCGGGCGTGTGATGCGCCTTCCACCGTTTTCATCTGTAATTGGCACGGTTATGATTATTCGTCCCCAATCGAGAGTTGATTGTGGTTTTTTATATTATGCCCTTGTTAAGCAAAACCTTGGTACGCTATATACCGGTGCAACAATTCCACATTTGTACTTCAAGGATTTTAAGAATCGGAGAATAAATCTCCCACCACTCCCCGAGCAGAAGCGGATAGCGGCGACGCTTGACAGGATTTGCGAGTTGAAGAAGAACGCCGAGACGCGCCTTGCGAAACTTGACCTCCTCGTCAAATCGCGGTTTGTGGAGATGTTTGGGGATCCAATAACCAACCCCAAAGGGTGGCCAATGGCGAAGATAGGTGGCCATTTGCAGTTCCTCACTTCTGGATCGCGTGGTTGGGCTAAATATTATGCGGATGATGGCGAGTTGTTTATCACCATCAAGAATGTTAAAGGAGGGAAGATTTCTACAAATGACGTGCAGCATGTTAAACCGCCAACCGGCGCAGAGGCAGAACGTACTCGCGTTCAAGAGGGCGATTTGCTGATTAGCATAACCGCTGACCTTGGAAGAACGGGAATTGTTACGCGGGATTTGGCCGATCAAGGCGCATATATTAACCAGCATCTTTCCTGTGTTCGTCTTGATCGAAAGAGCGTTGAACCGTTGTTCGTAGCATTTTACCTTGAGTCAGCGGCGGGTAAGGCGCAGTTTGAGAAAAAGAATCAGAGTGCGGTTAAAGCGGGGCTAAACTTTGAGGCAATTCGATCTCTCCGATTCTATTTGCCCCCCCTCGCCCTCCAGCGCGAGTTCGCGGCGTTTGTGGAGAAGGTCGACAAATTGGCGTTGAGCGTGCGAAAGACGGTAGGGCAGTTGGAGGTTCTCTATCGGTCGAAGCTACAGGAGTATTTCGGATGAAGGAGGTTTTACAGTGAGCAAGACAACCATAATCGTGATGTTGGTAAGCGCGGTTTTACTTTTGTCAGTTTGGATTTTCTGCTGGTACAATAAAGATCGTTATCAGTATATTCACCATGCGTCATCAAATGCTCGTAATGCGACCACTGGGGTTTTGGATAAAAACACGGGCGTGGTCTATGATGGTGAGTATCGTATAGATTATCCCAACGCAAAAACACTTCAACGTAAGTTCAAAATATCTCACGAGGAATAGTTTAGTTGTTTTAGGAGTATTTCGGATGAGAAATGTGGAAGAGCTGATTGACCGGCTGACGGCGTGTGGAAACGAGCGTGACGTGTTCACGGTCGCGTCCACGGCGTATGCCGTCGTGATGGAGGCGATGGTTCTTCTGTACCGTGCGGCGAACGAGGAATTGCCGGAGGGCGATTCGTTCCTTGAGCGGATGGGCGGTCGGGCGGTGGGCAACCTCGTGCGCGAGAACAATCTTGCGTCGGCGTTCGACTACGTGCGCGTTCTCGGCTCACACGCGCTGCACGAGAAGCACATCACGAAGAACGCCGCGTGGGCGGCGGTCGAAAAGGCGTCCGCGATCCTTGCCGCTGTCCAGGCGAAGCTCAATCCGGGCGCGTCCGAGTTCGCGTACGTGCATACGCTCACGGAGGCGGAGACGCGCAAGGAGTACATCGACCTCTATCTGCGTGAAGCGGGATGGGAACTTGTCGGCACCGACAACACGCCCGTTCCGTGCAAGGCGGGCACGGAGATCAAGGTGACGGGGATGCCGCCGAGCGGTCAGGACGGCTACTGCGACTACGTGCTGTACGGGAAGGACGGCGTTCCGTTGGCCGTGGTGGAGGCGAAGCGCACGGCGGAGAGTCCCGAGAAGGGGCGGCACCAGGTGAAGCTGTACGGGGAGCGTCTGGTGGCGCAGTACGGATGCGCGATGCCGGTTCTCTACTACACGAACGGCTATCAGCTCTGGTGCATCGACGGCATCTATCCCGACCGGCCGCTGTGCGCGTACCACACGCGCGAGGAGCTGGAGGGGCTGCTGTTCCGCCGCAAGCGCAAGCCGATACATGATTTCAAGATCGACCGCGACATCGCGGGGCGTCCGTACCAGATCACGGCGGTGACGTCGCTGTGCGAATGGTTCAACGCAATGCACCGGCGCGGGTTGCTGGTGATGGCGACAGGTACGGGCAAGACGCGCGTTGCGGTGTCGCTCGTTGACGTGTTGAGCCGGAACGACTGGGTGGAGCATGTGCTGTTCCTCGCGGACAGGACGGAGCTTGTGGATCAAGCAAAGAAGACGTTCGTGAAGCTGCTGCCGTCGATGTCGCTTGCGGTCCTCTCCGACAAGAAGGACACGGGCAACCCCGACACAGCGCGGATCGTGATGTCCACGTACCAGACGATGATCCACGCCATCGACGCGGAGAAGAAGCGTTTCGGGATCGGTCGTTTCGACCTCATCATCACGGACGAGGCGCACCGTTCCATCTTCAACAAGTACGGCACGATTTTCGAGTACTTCGACTCTCTGCTCGTGGGACTCACGGCCACGCCCCGCGACGAAGTGGACGCCAACACGTACAAGATATTCGAGTGCCACATCGGCGTGCCGAACTTCGAGTACACGATGGAGCAGGGGCGGAACGAACATTATCTTGTCGGGTGGAAGTTGAAGAACTACACCACATCCGTCCTGCGCGACGGCATCCGCTACGACGACCTTTCCGCCGCCGAGAAGGAGGACTACGAGGAGGGATTCGATGCGGCGGGATACGACAGTCGTCCCGACGAGGTGGGGAACGAGAAGATATTCCGCGCCGTGTACAACACGCCCACGTGCGACCGCGTTCTTGAAAAGCTGATGGCAGAAGGGCAGAAGGTCGAGAGCGGAGAGCTGCTGGGCAAGACCATCATCTTCGCGTACAACCACAAGCACGCGCTTATGATCGTGCAGCGGTTCCACGCGCTCTATCCACACCTGGGTGCGGACTATTGCCAGCTCATCGACAACCAGGTGAAATTCAGCAAGGGTCTTATTGACGATTTTAAGAATAAACGCGAGTTCCGCGTTGCGGTTTCGGTGGATATGCTTGATACGGGCGTGGACGTGCCGGAGGTGCTGAACCTCGTCTTCTTCAAGAAGGTGCGTTCGAAGATCAAGTTCTTCCAGATGCTCGGTCGAGGGACGCGTCTTGCGCCGGACGTGTTCGGTCCGGGGTTGAACAAGGAGCATTTCCTGTGCTTTGACTACTGCGGGAACTTCGAGTATTTCGGAGCGGGCGGCGAAGGCGAGGACGATTCCAAGGTGGCGCTGTCCGTGTCGCAGAGGCTGTTTTCGCTGCGCGTGAAACTCATGCTCGCGTTGCAGGATGTTGCGCACCAGTCTGTCCCGTGGCGCGCCGACTACCGTAAGGCGCTGAGCGCGGCGGTGGAGGCGCAGGTGGCGTATTTGCGGAAGCAGCACGCGCGCATCGCGGTGCGCAAGGCGATGCCGCATCTTGACAATTACAAGACGACGGATGACTGGCTGACGCTCACGCCGGAGCGCGTGAAGGAGATCGACCATTACATTACGCCGCTTGTGGAGGACCTGCAATCCGAACACGAGTTGGTGAAGCTGTTCGACGTGCACATGACAACCATCGAGCTGTCGCTTGCCGAAACCGGATCGGTTGCGGGCGCGTCAGAAGAGGTGGGGAAGGTGCGGAAGGTGGCCAATCAGCTGATGAAGCTGGGTACGATCGCGGCGGTAGTTGCGAAACGGCGCGAACTGGAGACGTTAGAGTCGCCGTCATTCTGGGAACATGCCGAACTGGAGAAGGTGGAGGAGCTTCATCAGGCCGTGCGTGGGTTGATGGTCTATCTCACGACGGACGGCGTGGGCATCGTGACGCTGCACATCGCGGACTCGACAACGGAGAAGCCGGCACCCAGCGGAACGTTGGACATTCGCACCTACCGCGAGAAGGTGATTGATTATCTGGCCGAGAACGCGACGAGTCCCGTGGTGGAGAAGATTCGCAAGCTGGAGCCGATAGCAGCCGCCGACATGCATGAACTAGAGCGCATCCTCTGGGAGGTGCTGGGCACGCGCGAGCAGTACGAGGCAGAGCATTACAAAGGGACGTTGCCGGGATTCGTGCGTTCGCTCGTGGACATCGACGAAGATGCCGTGCAGGAGAAGTTCGGGGAGTTCCTTTCCGGCGGCACGCTCAACCAGGCACAGCAGGAGTTCGTGCGGGAAATCATCAACTATCTGCGCGAGAACGGCGAGGTCACCCCCGAAGACCTCACCAACGAGGAGCCGTTCGCCGACTACGACATCGGAAGCCTTTTCGATGGCCGCATCAGTCAGCTGCAGGAAATCATCGCCCGTCTGAACGCAATCACCGGCCAACAGGCGGCGTAAGGAAAGAGGGAAAAGAGGGAAACTATGACTATTCTCGATGCGGCAGAAAAGGTTTTGAGAGAGGCGGGTGGCCCGTTGGGCGTTGACGTCCTTACACGGCGCATGGTTGACGCTGGACTCTGGGTGCCCGAGTCAAAGACGCCTTCGGCGTCCGTAGGTTCGGCGATATACATGCACATTAAAAATGGCGGCACGACGTTCGTTAAGACGGGACGAGCGACTTTCGCGTTGGTGGGTATGCCCACAGATCGCCCAGAGGAGCCGACGCTCTTTGACTACGTGGAGGGCATGAAGTCGAAACCGGCATCAGCTACATCTGGAAGTGCCGCGACAGTGGGCACGGGGTACGTCTACATCCTTACCAATCCAAGTTTGAAGGGCATGGTGAAGATTGGAAAGACGCGCCGTCCCGTGAATACGCGTTCGAAGGAGCTCTACAACACCGCCATCCCCACGGAGTTCGTTGAGTTTGCTTCCTTGAAGACGAGCAAGTACGCGCAGGTGGAGGAACTGGTGCATCGCATCCTCACGAAGCTTACGCGCAAGCGGGTGAGCGAGAAGCGCGAGTTCTACAAGATAAAGCCACAGGAAGCGCTGGAGATATTGACGGATGTTTCAGCCGTGCTTGATCCTGATGATAGGTGGTTTCATGTCCCTGGACAAGAAGTGGTCGTCAAGCCGATCAAGCGCGATGTTCCCGAGCCCAAGTCCAAATCCAAGGCGGCCAAGACAGGCGGCACGTCATGGTCCGGCAAGACGCAGCTAGCAAAGTTGATTGCCCGCCGTGGCGGCAACGAGGGCGCGTTCGGCGGCGTCCTTCAATATTTCGCTCCTGTCGGCAGCAAGGTCCGCAGACCGTGCCATCAGAACAGTAAGTGGCGCAGTTTGCTTGATGATGCGGGCGTCAAGTTCGATCAAAACGATTTCGTGATTGACTGGGCTTGTGCTCGGAATCCATTGTGATGTAGAAGGGAAAAAGTCATGACATGTCCGCACTGTAAAACACCAAATCAGTCCAATGCCAAAACCTGTTGGTCATGTGGACGCACATTGCCATCGCCAGAACCTGAAAAGAGGCCAGTCGATCATTCGCCTAGCACAACCTATCTAGGAGGCACATCACAGCGTCAACAACCTGTTAATACGTATAATGATTTCTGGATGGGATTCTGGGCCGGCCTTGTTGGGGTTATATGTGCTACGATTATCGACAAGCGAGAAGGGTTCTGGGCTGCTTTTAAAGGCTTTATAGTGTTTTTGGTGGTTTTTGTAGTGTTAGGTTTTTGTATTGTACGAGGTTGTCAAAAGGAATCGCGCCCGTCGACACAATATGGATTGGAGGACTATGGGGTCTGACCCCATAGTGAGATTAGAATGCTGATATCCAAGATCATATCCGGCGGGCAGACCGGGGTTGACCGCGGCGCGATTGAGGCCGCGCTGGAGCTCGGTTTCCCGTATGGCGGGCTGATCCCGAAAGGTCGTCTCGCCGACGCGCTCGGCTTCTTCAGCAACATCCAGCAACAACTTTACGCGGCGTAGGGGAGAGGGCATATAATGAGATTTCGCTTTTATAAACGAATTAAGATTGCGCCAGGTGTGACGCTCAATTGGGGCAAGCGAGGCACAAGTGTCTCTTTCGGACCACGTGGTGCGAGAACGACTATTGGTCCGCACGGCGTGCGATCAAGTGTTGGAATTCCTGGAACTGGAATTCGTTACGAAAAGAAATACTCAGGAGGTTCTACTATGTGCAATGGCTTTGGAGGAGGGAAGAACGTTCTTATTTCGATTCTTCTTTGCCTTTTGTTTGGCATTGGTGCTTTGATCGCTTTCCCCTTTTACAAAGACCAACACTCTCAGATTGCTCTAGTATTCATGGTAGCTTGCATAATTGGTATTGTGATGACGTTACTGCTCTCTTTTTGTTCCTGGTATTTCTTGGCCGACGATAAGGCGGCAGCAAGTAAGATGGCTGCATGTAAGCTGGACGCAAGTAAGAGATATGTGTCGAAATCGCCGTCAACTCCTATAAAGACCGGTGAGCGTTGGGATACTTATGTAAAGGAACTTGCACTTGCTTCGCAGGCTTTATATAACTTCCTGAAGGAAATGAACCGGAGCACTCGATGTCGTAATCAGGTGAATGCCTTGTCGGGTCTTGAAGCTCTGGATGTGGGTGAAAACATCTTTACAATCAATAGGCGCTTGGCAGCGATCGTATATTGTGACATTCGTGATTGCTTTAGAAGATTGGGCCATTCGACAACGGATCTCTACAATTTAGAGGGTGTGGGGTTCGCGATGATTGCCTGTTTGCTTATAAGTAAGAATTTTAACCTGACGCGATTTTATAATCGGGATTTGGCAATGAGGTTGTCTCGGCGCATAGCTGATTTTGATCTAAATGCCAAATTGAATATTGACATTGAAAGACATCCAGATGATTTTCGTTTTGCGGTTATTTTCGGTAAAGTCAATTCTGAACGGGAAAGGGTACAACGTTTTTCCACATTATTGTATCGTTGGGCGTCGCTTGTGGCTAAGGCCGACGGAACTGTGACTGCCAAAGAGAGTGAAACTCTTGCATTTATCATGAAGCTCAACGATGTCTCCGACGGTAGTAATGTAAGAGTGATAGGAAGTAGAGAGGATCCATCGTCAAAACCCAGATATGAAATCCCCAGTTTCGACGACGAAAGTCAATCAGGCAATCCTGCAAAGGGAGCGGATACTTCTACTGAAGACCTTGGAAGAAACAATGGCCGTAAAGCACTCGAATCCGTTTTACAGTCCCTCGATGAACTTGTTGGACTTGAACCAGTGAAGAAAACAGTACGAGACCTCACAGACTTTATTCGGGTTCAGCTAAAGCGCAAACAAGTCGGTTTAAAGGTGTCTCCCATCTCTTACCACTGTGTTTTCACGGGGAACCCCGGTACGGGGAAGACTACCGTGGCACGTATTCTTGCTGACATTTATCGTGAAATGGGAGTGGTCAAGAAGGGACAATTGGTTGAAACAGATAGGTCGGGACTTGTCGCCGAATATATAGGACAAACCGCCGTTAAGACAAACAAGATTATCGATCAAGCACTTGACGGCATACTCTTTATTGACGAGGCATATTCTCTTGTGCAAGGAGGTGACAAGGATTTCGGGCGAGAGGCCATCTCAACATTGTTGAAGCGCATGGAAGATGACAGAGATCGGCTTGTGGTAGTACTCGCTGGTTATACCGAGGAGATGAAAGATTTCATTGATTCTAATCCAGGTCTCCAGTCGCGCTTTAATCGATACATAGGTTTCCCAGATTATACAGCGGAAGAATTGGCAAGTATGTTCTTGCGATTGACAGAAAAGAATCAATATACCTGTAACCAAGACGTTCGAAACTCCATTGTGCAGATCATTGAGCATGCAGTTGCAGGAAAGGATAGGAATTTCGGAAACGGGCGCTATGTGCGTAACCTGTTTGAGAAAACAATACAGCGACAGGCAGTTCGTCTTTCCGGTGTCGCGCCCTTGACGGCCGAAATGTTGTCGGAATTGACACTAGACGATCTGGGAATAAAAGGGTCAGCAACT
Organism: uncultured Lentisphaerota bacterium; assembly: GCA_900320225.1. Classification (GTDB taxonomy): domain Bacteria; phylum Verrucomicrobiota; class Kiritimatiellia; order RFP12; family UBA1067; genus RUG572. The sequence continues at coordinate 18,616 of ONRL01000006.1, read as the reverse complement.
GTTTTGACAGAAAGCAAAGAAGGAACAAGAAGATGAAGCGGATGATGATGGTTGTTGAGGGGCTATGGGGGCAGACCCAATAGTATAAGATCAGATGCTGATATCCAAGATCATATCCGGCGGGCAGACCGGGGTTGACCGCGGCGCTCATCATCGCGCGTAGCCCATGTTGAAACAGGAGAAACGAAATGCAGACGGTAATGGTGAAAAGAATTCTGATAACGGCGATGATTGCCGTGTTGACGGCAGGGCATTCGTATTCGGCGAACCACCTGGACGTGGGGAATCCAGGACGGGCGGATGTCGTCATAGAACGCGAAGGGTACGCGCTTGGATATTCGAAGAAGCACCATCAGGCAAAGTGGGTGCAGTACCGTCTTACGGGCAAGCAGGTCTTAAGCGCTGAGAAGGTTGCCCGCACGAACGACTTCCGCCCGGACCCGCAGCTGCCGGCGACTATTTCCGACATGCGCGACTACTCGAAGAGCGGTTACGACAAGGGCCATCTGGCGCCAGCCGAGGACATGCGCTATTCCGCGAAGACCGAAAGCGAGAGCTTCTACATGTCCAACATGAGCCCGCAGTCACAGTCGTTCAACCGCGGAATATGGAAGCGCCTTGAGTGGCAGGTTCGCAGATTCGCATACGAAGAGGGTTCCATCGTCGTCGTGACCGGCCCCATATTTCCTGCGTCAGGAGGGCGCAAGCTTGGAGAGATGTCGGTCGCGAGCAAGTTCTACAAGGTTGTCTACAGCGAGGGGACAAGGCCGAAGATGATCGGCTTCATCGTCCCGCACGACGCCATGGGCGACGACATCAAGAGGTTCGTCTGCACGGTAGGCAAGGTGGAGGAGGAGACGGGACTCAAGTTCTTCACCAAACTGCCGCGAGACGTGCAGAGGGACCTCAAGACAAGGAGCAGCCCGTCGGAGTGGGGGCTTAGATGATTTTGAGCGGGATTAAAAAGAACTGGAAGGAGAGACAATGAGCAAAATGAGAATATCGACAGTCGTGTTGTTCGTCTTCGCGGCGGCTGCATTAGGCGTGGAAGAGGTTGACAGGACGCTGAAAGACGCTTCATCGTCGGTTGACAGGGAATCTGCGCTTGACACGATTGCCTACATCAACCAGATGAACTACGCATTCACCGTGATGAATACATACCACAACGTCATCGCGATTCAGGACGAGTACGACAAGATATCCCTTGACCGCATCGACATTACCAGGATTCCCAAGTTTTTGTACAACGAAAAGGCAATGCTGGATTTGATCAAAGACATGCTTGATGCGCTCAAGGCGATGAAGATGAACGAGGACGATTACCAGTTCTACCAGAAGAAAATGGAAGATAGCAGACGCCGGGCCAAGAAAGAAATGTGGATCAGGCTGATAACGGCCGTTCCAAAGGTGCTTTCCAACGTGGGTGGCGTGATCAAGGATGGACTGAAAAGCGGGGGGAATCCATATGCTGTTGCCGGCGAGGCAACGTTGGTACTCGCAGGTGATCTGGTCGGCGAACCTTTGTCAGCGATTTTGGACTATGACAAGACGATGCATGAACTGCAGGCAGCTACGGAGGAGGGTCGTTTCAAATACAACCAAAAGAAGGAAAAAGAAGTCCACGAGGCGAACAAGAGGCTGCTCGACGCTGAATTTCAATTTGTCTCAGAAAAAAGACTTCAGCGCGCGGACATCGTAACGCCGCGTGAACTGCAGGCGCTTGTGGATGCGCTGAAGCTCGGCTCGTCAAGGCGTGTGTACACGCTACTTGACACAAGCGACATGAGGAATCATTTTATGAGGTTCGCACCCTATTGGTATTACCTTTCCTCTTTTGCCGTAGATAATAAGGATTGGGATGTGGCTATAGAGGCGTCCAACAAGTTCTTTGAGGTGTACCGAGGGCTTGTCAAGGTGGATCCTATGGTCGCCCAGGTCGCGATTGCCTGCATAACGGCGATGGTAGGGAAAGGCGTCAAGAACGGTGCTGAGAGCGTAAGCGCTGAAGAAGCAGGGAAGATCAGGAAGATGCTCGAGAAGATTCGGGACGTCAACTACAACAACCAGAACGCGGATTATTCCTATTTTTGCGCGGACATCTATTATCACATTCTTGGAGATGCAAAGTCCGCACTTAAGGTGTTAGGTGCGTCGAATGCCTACATTGAGGGAAGTTTCGAGGCGAAATTGATGGCATACAGGAACAAGTACACAAAAGAGGAGATCACGATGGACGAATCGGAGCTGCCGAGGGATGCAGACCTCATCCGCATTCGGACACTGTATAACGACATCCTTCTGGGGAAGAAGGACTTGACCCTTCTTGAGAAGAATTCCCGTGAGCTGTGCAGGAACAAGACCGCCTCGTCCATCGAGAAGCTGTTCTGTATAGGGCGTGTGAGGATATCAGATCTCTGGCAGGAGGCAAAGAACGATGTCATTGCAATCAAGATGCGGTATCTAAGGCCAAGGGTTCGCAGGAATAGGTTTTCCGTGGAACTGCCCGTGTCGTGGTTTCTGCTCGGAGACGTACAGTCCGAGATTGAGCTCTGCAAAGGCGACAAGGCGGTACATGTAATCGGCGAAAGTCGAAAAGACCGAAAGATTCGCACGAACGAGGCTGGCATCGGCTCGGACATTGTGACCATGACGTTCTACTGCAAAGGGAAGATGTTGCCTGGTGTCGATTCGGTGAAGCTGTTATTTAAGCATTCGTCCTGGCCGATAGAGGTGACCTACAAACCATCTCTCGCATACGACGTGCAAAATGGAACTGGTGATGACAGAAAGACTGAGTACGTTCCTGTGAAGATCGTATTCATGGGTGAGGAGAAGGATCTGAGCAGTCCTCCGGATAATATCCGGAAGTCCATCACAAACGATGTGAAGAAGAAGCATACCCATTACCTGCAGCCATTCCAATATGGAGAAGTTTCGTATCGCACGAATTTCCTTAGCTCTCTGACGATAGATCAAGCCCGGAACTTCAAGGTCGCATATACCAATCCCACGCCATACAAGACGAGCATTGAACTCAATGTGCGATACTACACGAGGTACGGCGCGCTGCTATGCGACGTGGGGACGGAGGAAAAGGTTGCGAAACAGTCTGGGGGAACCTGGACGCTTGCCTGGCCGTCGGAAATGATAAGTTCCGAAATCCCGGCATATGTGCTGTTCCAATACCACGTGGACGATGACGTATTCGCCAAGTGGAAGAAGGCACGTGCCGAAGAAGCGAAGAAATCTTCAAAGTAGCCAAAGGTGATCCATGCAAACGATAGATGGAGTGAAAGTGCATTGCCGGTTTGTCGGCAAGGGCATCGAGAAGATGGTCGCGGACGGCGATGGAACGCCGTCCCTACCGGGTTTGCAATTGCCTCTTGAGAGTGTGTAAAAAAGGGCAAAAACTTTTGTTCTACAAACCAAGAAAGGAAACAACAATGAAAAAGATGATGATCATGGTGGCGGCCTGCCTGATGGCCGTGGCGGCGTTCGCGGCGCAGTGCGCGGCGAAGACCGAGGACGGCGCGCAGTGCAAGCGCACAGCGGAAGAAGGCAACCAATACTGCTGGCAGCACATCAAGGGTGCCAGCCAGTGTGCTGCTACCACTCAAGACGGTGCGCGCTGCAAGCGTAAGGCCCAACCCGGCAAGAAGTACTGCTGGCAGCACGCCAACTACAAGCCAGCCGCGAAAGCGGAGGCGAAGAAGCCGGCGGCCAAGAAGGGCGAGGCGAAGAAGCCAGCCAAGCCAGCGGCGAAGGGCGAGGCGAAGAAGCCCGAGGCGAAGAAGCCCGAGGCGAAGAAGCCTGAAGCGAAGCCAGCGGCGAAGTGATCGGCCGCGCAGCAGCGCGGCCCTCCCGGGGTGGCTCGGCGGGACGCCCGTTGTCCCAGTGCGCCGCCAAGATGGCGGCTCTCCATGCGGTAGGGACGGCGTTCCATCGCCGTCCGCCCCGCGACCGCCGCCAAGATGGCGGCTCTCCCAGTTAGTTTGAAAGGAATGAGACGATGAAGAAAGTGATGATGGTTGTGGTAGCTGCTGTCACGGGGATCGTGATGGCGGATGCGGATGTAGATGCGTTGAAGGCGTGCCGGGTGGAGGCGGAGAAGGGCAACGCGAAAGCTCAGTTCTATCTGGGCATGTGCTACTCCAACGGCGAAGGTGTTGAGAAGGATGGCGCCGAGGCCGTGAAGTGGTACCGCAAGGCGGCGGAACAGGGAATGGCGCAGGCCGTGTATTCGCTGGGCGTGTGTTATGCCGTTGGTTGCGGCGTGGCGAAGGACGACGCCGAGGCCGTGAAGTGGTACCGCAAGGCGGCGGAGATGGGAGAGCGGACGGCGCAAAACAATCTGGCGTCCTGTCTCATGAGCGGCGAGGGTGTTGAGAAGGATCCCGTCGAGGCGGGGAAGTGGTTCCGCAAATCAGCCGAGCAGGGATATGGCGAGGCGCAGGTCAACCTGGGAGTGTACTGCGATCGCGGCGAGGGGGGCGTGAAGGATCACGCCGAGGCCGTCAAGTGGTTCCGCCGGGCGGCGGCGCAGGGACACCCCGCCGCCCGGAAACGGCTAGCTGAACTTGGCGTCGCGTGGGAACTCGATCCCTTCGCCCCGCTTGGTTTGAAGCCGGGCATGTCCGCCGAGTCCGTCCAGGCGCAACTGGAAAAGCTCGATGAAAAGGGCGATTACCAGTTGGCGCAATGCGAGGCGGACAAGGTTTCGCGCAAGGTCTATTCTGTGGTTGTTGCGACGCGGGAGGGCCTTGGTTATGCGGAGGCCTTCGCCCGTTCGGACGTGCTGGCCAAGTTGTTCATGGCGCGTCACAAGTCCAAGCCGGAGTTTGTCGTCAACAAGGCCACGTGGCGCGAGACGGTGGACGGCCACGCCTACAAATACGAACTGGGCGTGAAAGAGGCGGATGATATCAAGGGCAAGTGGTTTGTCGTCTACGGCATCTCCGACCTGACTCTCGGCAAGGAAGTTCAGGCGCGCCTCCTGCGCGGAGACGCCGAGAAGTTGGCGATCACCTTCCGCAAGTCAGACGGTACGAAGGTAACCGTCCCTGTCAAGCAGGCACTGGAAGCCAAAGACAAGCCTTACCCCGTGAAGTAAATGCCCTCCCGTGCCCCATAGGCGCGGAGGGACGGCGGCTCTCCATGCGGGAGGGCCGCAATTCATTGCGGCCGACGGCGAGAAGGGCGGCTGTGGGGGAATGGTGGTCGCGCAGCAGTGCGGAGCGGCATGTCCAGTACCCGTGTTCTTGGGAGTGCGCAAATCACGCCGGTAAGATTCTTCGACGCAGAGCCGAGAGGTTTTGCTATAATAGAAGTTACACCGCGATAGTTGTTGCTACACGCGGTTGCAGATACAAGAAACAAGGAGTAAAAATGGGTACATTCGAAGTCAAGAAGTCCGGTGACGGACTGATGTTCAATCTCAAGGCCGGCAACGGCGAGGTTATCGGAACATCGGAAGTCTACAACAGCCGCGCCTCGCTTGAAAATGGCATCGCAAGCGTCAAGAAGAACGCGCCGGAAGCGCCTGTCGAGAATCAGACGGTCGAGAATTTCGAGCAGAAGACATGCCCGAAGTTCGAGGTCTTCACCGACAAGGCCGGCAAGGCGCGATTCAGGCTCAAGGCCCGTAACGGCGAGGTCATTCTTGCCAGCCAGGGCTATGCCAGCAGTCAGAGCTGCCTCGCGGGCGTGGAGTCCGTGAAGAAGAACGCAGCCGAGGCGAACATCGCCGAAATCGCCTAACCGGCGAGATACATCATTCATATTTCCGCTACCCTCCCCAGCGCCTCTTGAGGTGCGGAGAGGATAGTGGAGGAATTGTTTGTGCGCAGGGAGCGGACTGTCGCCGGCAAACACGCACCTCGCACTGCCACCGGCGGATGAGGGGCGGACGGCGGTGGAACGCCGTCCCTACCAAGCGGACTTTGCGAAATGCGGTGGTGGTCGGCGGGTGGTTGAAGCGCCGCCAAGATGGCGGCTGTCCCAGTTAGTGCGCCGCCAAGATGTTGATGATTTGAACGTTGATCATTCATGCCGAAAGTCATGGCCGCCCCGGGTGGGGCGGCCGTTTATAACCCTAAAGAAGCAACCACTGACGGGTGTCACGATTGAGGTGACGTGGTCGCGTCGGCAAGTCAGAATTATGATACAATATCCATTGCTTGGCGAAGAAGGAAGGAACAAGATGAGGCTCGTAAAAAATATTTTCACGACGGCGCTGTTGATGACCGCGGCGACGGCGGTTGCGATGGTCAATCCGCCGTACGACCTCTATCCGTACCTTGCCGACAGCACGGACAACCCGCCGCTGAACTACACGAAGGTGTGCGAGCCCGGACGTTCGGGCGAGGCGAACGCGAGTTACGTGGCGCTGGGCATTTGGTTCCCAAGGGCCTATCCTGCTCTTGCGAATACCGGCTACAGCGGCAACTTGACCATCCCCGCGTACATTGACGGCTTGCCGGTACGGAAGATCAAGGAGGCCGGCTTCCTGACATGCCAGAGCCTGAAAAGCGTCCGCATACCTTCCACGATGCGCGAGATCGACGCGCGGGCGTTCTGCTGGTGCACGTCGCTCACCAACGTGGTGTTCGAGGAGGGCGTGCAGTCGATCGGGGCATTTGCCTTCTCGAACTGCTACAATTTGGTGTCCGTGACGTTTCCCGCGTCGCTCTCGCATCTCGGGGAGGGATGCTTTGAGAAGTGCGACTCGCTCCGGCATGTCTATTTCCGCGGAAACGCGCCGCGGGTCGACCGTCCGGGCGATCCCGCGAAGTCGTGTCTGGGCGAGCCGTGGTACAACGCGGGCGGTCCGTACGAGCGCCTGAAGGTGCACATCAACAAGAACACCTACGGATGGATCGCACCGTACGTGAAGGGCGTGCCGGAGAAGTGGCCCGTGGACTACGGCTACCTGCAGGCGTACGAGACGGTGGTGGAGGACGGCGGCGAGACGATCACGGAGGTCTCTGGGTTCGTGGTGGTGGTCACGGAGATCACGGGCGGATCCACGGCGGTGCCCGACACATGGCCGTCGCGGTTCCCGTCGTACACCGCGAAGTTCGGCAGCGACTTCACCGCGTCGCTCACGAAACCGACGGGGAAGAAGGATGCGGCGGGCAACGATCTGCAGGTGTGGCAGGACTACGTGGCGGGGACAGACCCCACGGACGTCAACGACGTGTTCCGCGCGACGGTCACCATGAGCGGCGGCACGCCCGTCGTCTCCTGGACGCCCGTGCTGTCCGCGACGGAGGCCGCCAAGCGCATCTATACGATTCTCGGGCGGCAGTCGCTCCTCACGGGCGACTGGACGGTCGTTCCTTCCGGACAGGAGGCGAACTACAATTTCTTCAAAGTCACCGTGAAGATGAAATGATTCCGTGAAAATGCCTTCCGTCCACGCGGGCGATTTATGGTATACTAGCGGCATGAACATCAAACACCTTTTCGCTGCGGCGTTGGCCGCAGCGCTCGCATGCGCGCTTCCGGCGGCGTCGGAGGACTTCGCGCGCCATGTCAACCCGTCCGTCGGCTGCGCCTTCAACGGACACTGCTTCGCCGCCGCGGCGTACCCATTCGGCCTCGTGCAGTCCGGACCCGACACCGGCAACTTCAGCTGGAACTACACGAGCGGCTACCGCGACGCCGACACGACCATCCTCGGCTTCTCGCAGACGCACCTCAGCGGCACGGGGTGTCCCGACCTCGGCGACATCCTCGTGATGCCCTACGCCGGCGCGCGCGACCGCAAGACGTACGCGAGCGCGTTCGCGAAAGCGACGGAGACCGCGACGCCGGGCTACTACGGCGTGACGCTCGCGGATAACGGCGTGAAGGTGGAGGTGACGGTGGCGCCGCATGCGGCGATCTACCGCTTCACGTTCCTGCGCGCAGGCGCGCACGTGCTCGTGGATCCGCAGTGGGGCATCGTGAGCAACCCAAAGGCGCTGCACACGCACGTCGTCGAGGCGTCGTCCGAGGTCGAGGGTAACGTGCGCGTGACGGGACGCAACCGCAACCGTCTGTGGGTGGACCGCGAGTTCTCCTACGTGGTGGAGTTCAGCCAGGCGGCGACGGGCGTCACGGAGCTGCCGAAGCAGGATTCCGCCGAGAAGGCCGTGCGGCGCGTCTTCGACTTCGACGTGCCGGCGGGCGGCACGCTGTACATGAAGGTGGCGCTCTCCTCCGTCGATTTGGCGGGCGCCCGCCGCAACCTCGCCGCGGAGATCCCCGGCTGGGACTTCGACGGCGTGCGCGCGCAGGCGCGCGCGAAGTGGAACGACCTCCTCGGCCGCGTGCGGGCGGAGGGCGACGCCGACCAGCTGGTAAACCTCTACACCGCGCTCTACCACCTCTTCATCCACCCGAACGACATCGCGGACGTCGACGGACGCTACCGCGGCGCGGACAACCAGGTGCGCACAGCCCCGCTTGGCCACTACTACTCCACGCTCTCGCTGTGGGACACCTTCCGCGCCGCGCATCCGCTCTACACGCTCCTTGCGCCCGAGTACGTGCCGGGGTTCATCTCCTCGATGGTGGAGCACCACAAGGCGGCGGGCTACCTGCCGATCTGGACGCTCTGGGGCAAGGACAACCAGTGCATGATCGGCACGCACTCCGTGCCGGCGATCGTGGACGCCTACCTGAAGGGCTTCGGCGGGTTCGACCCCGCCGAGGCGTACGAGGCGATCCGCAACTCCCTGCGCGAGAAGCACGACGGCCGCCGCAAGGAGCGCTGGGACCTGCTCGACAAGTACGGCTACTACCCGTTCGACGAGATCAAGGGCGAGAGCGTGTCGCGCACGCTCGAGTGCGCCTACGATGACTGGTGTGCCGCGCAGATGGCGGAGAAGCTCGGCAAGAAGGAGGATGCGGCGTTCTTCCGCAAGCGGTCCGCGAACTGGCGCAACGTGTTCGACAAGTCGCTCGGCCTCGTGCGCGGGCGCGACACGAAGGGCGCGTGGCGCACGCCGTTCGACCCCGCGCGCCTCGGACACGGCGCGGGCACGGCGAACGACTTCACGGAGGGCAACGCCTGGCAGTACACCTGGCACGTGATGCAGGACCCCGAGGGACTCGTCTCGATGTTCGGCGGCGCGGCGGGATTCGCGAAGCAGCTCGACGCGCTCTTCGTGCAGCCGGAGAAGACCGAGGGGGCGGGATTCGTCCTCGACGTGACGGGCCTCATCGGACAGTACGCGCACGGCAACGAACCGAGCCACCACGTCGTCTACTTCTACCCCTACGCGGGGCGTCCGCACCGCACGGCCGAGCTTGTGCGCGAGGTGTTCGACAAGTTCTATCTCAACAAGCCGGACGGCCTGTGCGGCAACGACGACTGCGGGCAGATGAGCGCGTGGTACGTGTTCAGCGCGCTCGGGTTCTATCCCTTCAACCCGTGCGGCGACGGCTACGTGCTCGGCGCGCCGCAGATCCCTCGCGCGGAGCTGTCGCTTGAAGGGGGTAAGAAGCTCGTGGTGCGTGCGGACGGTCTTTCGTGCGACGCGAAGTACGTGAAGGGCGTGACGCTGAACGGAAAGCCGTTCCCCGGCTTCAAGCTTGCGCACGAGCAGGTTGCCGCAGGCGGCGAGCTCGTCTTCGAGATGACGTCCGCTGCGCCCGCGCCGACGGACGCGAAGCTCGCGGCCACGGCGCCCGCGCTCGTCTACAAGGGCGCGAAGAAGCGCCTCGTGTGCCTTGACCTCGACGCGACGCTCTGTCAGCACCGCAGCGCGCCGCCGCCGGAGAACCTCGCGACGTTGCGTGAGCTGATGAAGCGCTACAAGTGCATCATGGTGGGGGCGGGCAACGCGCCGCGCATCTACCGTCAGATGGGGAACTTCCCGATCGACATCCTCGCGAACTACGGCATGCAGGAGTCGAAGATGGTGGACGGCGAGTTCCGCATCGTGCGCCAGGTGACGAACCAGGTGGATCAGGCGTTCTTCCGTCGCGAGACGGACCGTCTGCGCGCGAAATACGGCTACACGAAGTACTACGGCAACCCGATTGAGTTCCACGCCTCGGGGATGGTGACGTTCGGCCTGCTCGGCACGACGCCGCCGAAGGAGATGAAGATGGCGTTCGACCCGGACAAGGCGAAGCGGCGCGCGATGTACGCGGAGGTGTGCGAGGTGTTCAAGGACTACTCCGTGTTCATTGGCGGGAGCTCGTCCTTCGACTTCGCCGGCCCGCAGTACAACAAGTACGACTGCGTGATGACCTACGCGCGGGAGCACGGCTACGCGCGCGACGAGATCATCTTCATCGGGGACGATTTCGGGGACGGCGGCGGCGACAGCCACGTGCGCCTCAAGGGGCTCGACTACATCGAGATCGAGGATTACCGGAAGTTCCCGGAGCGCGTGGCGGTGTTGTTGAAGTAGCGGCCGCGCAGGAGCGCGGCCCTCCCGGTGGGGCGCAACGGCCGCGCAGGAGCGCGGCCCTCCCGGTTACTTCGAGAAGATGACCTGCGGCCAGCCCGGCTTGCGCACGCGGATCACGCCGATCTGGTACCAGGGCTGGCGCACGTTCTTGAACACCGTCTTCATGCGCAGGAGCGAGGTCTTCGGCACGATGAGGACGAAGCCGATGCCCATGTTGAACACGCGGTACATCTCGTCGTGATCCACCTTGCCCTGGCGCTCGATGAAGTTGAAGATTGTCGGGACGGGCCAGGACGTGCGGTCGATCTCGGCGGTGACGGCCTTGGGGAGGACGCGCGGGATGTTGTCCGGGAAGCCGCCGCCGGTGATGTGGGCCATGCCGGTCACCTTGATGTTGTTGTCCAGCAGGCGGCCGACGGGCTTGAGGAAGCTCTTGTGGACGGTGAGAAGGGCGTCGCCGACCGTCTGGTCCGTGCCGGGAAGCTTGTCCTGCGGGGACATCTGGCAGATGTCGAAGAACACGCGGCGGGCGAGGGAGAAGCCGTTCGTCTGGAGTCCGCCGGAGGGAAGGCCGATGATCACGTCCCCGGCGCGGATGGACTGTCCGGTGACGAGTTTCTTGCGGGAGACGGTGCCGACGATCGTGCCGACGAGGTCGTATTCGTTGGCGGGGTAGAGGCCGGGCATTTCGGCGGTCTCGCCGCCGAGGAGGGCCATGTTGTTCTCCTTGCAGGCCTTACAGAGGCCGCTGACGATTTGCTGGAAGGTGGGGCCGTCGAACTTGGAGGCGCCCACGTAGTCCATGAAGAAGAGGGGCTTCGCGCCCTGCACGAGGATGTCGTTCACGCAGTGGTTCACGATGTCCTGGCCCACCGTGTCGTGCTTCTTCATCATCACGGCGACCTTGAGCTTGGTGCCCACGCCGTCCGTGGAGGAGACGAGGATTGTATCCTTCGTACTTCCCTGAGGCAGGCGGCAGAGGCCGCCGAACGAGCCGATCCCGCCGACGACGTTGACCGTTTTCGTGGAGCCAACCATCGTCTTGATGGCCTTGAGGGCGTCCATCTTGTTGTCGATGTTCACGCCGGCGGCGGCGTAGGCGGACTTTGCAACGGCTACAGGATTGCTCACGGTCAGTTTTCTCCAGTTTTCAATTTCCACAAAATGCGGAAAAACGGCGAGAATTATATCATAATTTTTTTATCCTTGCAACCCCTTGACTGAAAAAGCAAAAAATGATATACTATCCCCTTGACTTTTGGCATATAATAGGATTGTAGTCTGGAGCTGACATGTCCATTAAGAAAAACGCGAAAAAGAGCGTATCTGCAAAGCCTGCGAAGAAGGTGTCTTCGAAGGAAATTCCGTTGAAAAAAGGCGCGCCGAAGAAGGGCGCCCTTGCGAAGAAGGTGTCTGCCAAGAAGGTTCCAGAAAAGAAAACCCCTTCCAAGAAGTCTCCTGCAAAAGATTCCCTTCCAAAGAAGGAATCGGGTCCGAAGTCCTCCGCTCGCGCCGAGAAGAAGGCGTCGGCGGGCGAGGCGAAGGAAATGCGCAAAAAGCCGGCGCGGGCGGCCGGGGGCGAGTTGGAAGCCCTGTCACGCGACGACGTGGCGGCATACAACGAGGACCAGCCGTCCCCGCAGGACGAGGACGCGGAGGCTTCGGCCTACGCGACGGGCGGTGACGACGAGGCGGAGGCGGAGGCGCGCGACCTGGACCTCGACGAAGTCGCCGTGGCGGCCCAGTTGGACGAGCATGCTCCTGCGGACGACGCGGACATGCCGGACGTGGACGACATGGACGACCCGATGGGCCTCGACGGCGTGATGCCGTTGCCGGCAACCGGCTACGGGGACGATTTCGACCCTGAGGACATGATGGCGATGTCCGCGTTCCAGTCCAACAGCGTGCTGGGCGCCGAGGAGCGCAACGCCGTGATCCAGGAGGTCAAGCAGCGGGCCGAGAAGAACGGCGGCTACGTCACGTACGACGAGCTTAACCAGATCGTCCCGGCCACGGTGCAGGACGAATCGACGGCGGACGAGTACCTGCTGATCCTGCAGGCGCTGAACGTGGACGTGATCCGCGCGGAGGACGTGGAGGCGTACCGCGCCAACAAGGACAAGCAGGGCGACAGCCGCCTGCACGCCGCGCGCGTGCAGGAGATGTTCGACGACCCGATCCGCATGTATCTGCACCAGATGGGCCAGGTCCCGCTGCTCACGCGGGACCAGGAGGTCGACATCTGCATGCGCATCGAGGAGAGCGAGGCGAAGACGAAGGACATGTTCAACCGCTTCGCGTTCACGCCGGACCTCTACGCCCGGCTGCTGGAGAAGCTGGAGGCCATGCAGGAGCGCTTCGACCGCGTCGTGACGGATCGGTTCGACGAGAACCGCGACGCCTACATGGACCAGCTCCCCGCGTTCCGCAAGACGCTTGCCGAGGTGGGGAGACGCCTCGCAGACGCCGCCGCGAAGCTGGCGGCCGTGCAGCGCAACAAGAAGAAGGCCACGCCGTCCCAGATCCGGGGCGCGGAGAAGGGCGTGCAGAACGCACGCGCGGCCCTGCGGGCGGCGTTTGATTCGCTCAACTTCAAGCAGAAAGTGCTCGAGACGCTCTGCATGGAGGCGGACGAGACGATCTACCTGCCCTACCGGTCCCAGATCAAGCGCAAGGCGGAGTTGCTTGCGATGCCGAAGTCGAAGAAGCGCGAGGCCGAGCTCGCCGAGGTGCGCGCCAAGCTCGAGAAGGCCGAGGCCCGGTTCGGCATGCCGCCGGAGGAGTTCCTCGACACGTTCGGCGAGATGATGAAGATCCTGCGGAGCGGGCAGGAGGCCCGCACGAAGATGGTGGAGGCGAACCTGCGCCTCGTCATCTCCATCGTCAAGAAGTACATGAACCGCGGTCTCAGCTTCCTCGACCTCATCCAGGAGGGCAACACCGGCCTCATGAAGGCGGTGGAGAAGTTCGAGTACAAGCGCGGCTACAAGTTCTCGACGTACGCCACGTGGTGGATTCGCCAGGCGGCGACGCGCGCGATCGCGGACCAGGCCCGCACGATCCGCATCCCCGTGCACATGATCGAGACGATCAACAAGCTCATGCGCGTGCAGAAGAAGCTCATCCAGCGACTCGGGCGCGAACCCACCGAGGCGGAGCTCTCCATTGAGATGGAGATGAAGCCCGAGCAGGTGCGCGCGGTGTACCGCATGGCGCAGCAACCCATTTCCCTGCAGAGCAAGGTCGGCGACAACGACGACGCGAAATACGGCGACTTCATCCCCGATACGTCCGCCGAGAATCCGTCCGAGCAGACCGCCTACTCGATGCTGCGGGAACGACTGAAGGAGATCCTGCAGACGCTGACCGACAGGGAACGCCAGGTGCTCGACTACCGGTTCGGCCTGACGGACGGCTTCTCCAGGACACTGGAAGAGGTAGGTAAACAGTTCAACGTGACGCGCGAGCGCATCCGCCAGATCGAAGCGAAGGCCCTGCGCAAACTGCGTCACCCCTCGCGTCTCAAGAAGCTCGACGGGTTCCTCGCAGGCTGAGACGCGACTCATAAAAGAAGAAAGAAAGAGAGAAGAAGAAATGAATTCATTGATGCTGTTCGCAGCCGGTACCTGCACATCGGGCGGATGCCCGTTTGGCAAATGCCCGCCCCACGCCATCGTGGCGGTCGCCGGCGCGCTGATCGTCGGCTACGTCATCGGCTTCCTTGTCGGTCGCCGTTCCGCCGCGAAGGGCGGCGCGAAGAAACCCTCGCAGCCCCAGCAGAAGAAACAGGCCCCCGTGCGCCGCGATCCGCGCCCCGTGACGAGCCGGCCTCCGATTCCCGCCGGCAGCGTGGAGCTTTACGTGGGCAACCTGAGCTACGACATGACCGAGGACCAGCTCCGCCAGACGTTCGAGGCGTTCGGCAAGGTCGACTCCGTGCGCGTGGTGACGAACCGTTACAACAACAAGTCCAAGGGCTTCGCCTTTGTCGTGATGCCGAACCGCCCGGAGGCCGAGAAGGCCATCGCCGAGATGAACGACAAGGAAGTCATGGGCCGTCTGATGCGCGTGAACGAGGCCCAGAACACGAACAAGGCGGAAGCCTGACGTACGCGATGCGCCACCTGTTCCTCTATGGGCCGCCTGGCAGCGGCAAGTCGACCATCGGCCGGCTGCTCGCCGCGCGGCTGGCCCTGCCGTTTACCGATCTCGACGCCGTCATCGTCGAGACGGACGGCCGTCCGATTCCGCAGATTTTCGCGGAGGAGGGGGAACCGGGTTTCCGCGCTCGCGAGAAGCAGGCGCTTGCGGATATGAGCGCGCGGCCACGGCACGTCGTGGCCCTCGGCGGCGGCGCGCTGCTCAATCCGGAATGCCGCGCCCTCGCGGAGGCGAGCGGCGAGGTGCTCTGCCTCGCCTGCACGCTGGAGACGCTTTGCCGTCGCATCGACAACGCGCCGGGTTCGCGTCCGCTCGCCGGCGGCCATGCCGCACTTGAAAAGCTCATGGCGAACCGCGCGGCGCACTACGCGAGTTTCCCGCGCCGTCTCGACGTCACGAACGGCACGCCCGAAACCCTCGCCGAAGCGGCGGAGACGCTGTTCGGCGCGTGGCGCATCGATTCGGGCGACGTGCCGTCCCGCGTGTTCGCGGGGCGCAACCTCATCGCCGGCCTCGGCGAGGAGGCCGCGGCGCTCGGCCTCGGCAAGCGCGCCGTGGTGGTGTGCGACTCGAACACCGATCCGCTTTACGGTGAACGCGTGGAGGCTTCGCTTCGCGCCGCCGGCGTGGAGACGTTCCGCACCGTAATCGCAGCGGGCGAATCCACGAAGACGCTCGCGACCGTCCAGTCCATCTGGGGCGCGTTCCTGCGCGCCGGGCTTGCGCGCGACGACTTCGCCGTCGCCGTAGGCGGCGGCGTGGTGGGCGACCTCACGGGCTTCGCCGCCGCCACGTGGATGCGCGGCATCCGCTGGGTGAACGTGTCCACCACGCTTCTTTCCATGGTCGACGCCTCGACGGGCGGCAAGACGGGATGCGACCTCCCGGAGGCGAAGAATCTCATTGGCGCGTTCCACTCGCCATCGCTCGTGCTGGCGGACGTCGATACGCTCGCCTCCCTGCCTGCGCGCGAGGTGCGTTGCGGCCTCGCCGAGGCAATCAAGCACGCCTTCATCGCCGACCCTGGTCTCCTCGACATCCTCCCCACTGGGACAACGGGCGTCTCGCCCGTTGATCTCTCCGCCTTCGTTGCGCGCGCGCTCGCCGTGAAGGTGCGGTGCGTGCGCGAAGACCCCCTTGAAAAAAACATTCGTGGCAAGCTCAACCTCGGCCACACGGTGGGGCACGCCGTTGAGGTCGTTTCCGATTTCACGATCCAGCACGGCGAGGCCGTCGCCATCGGTACGGTGGAGGAGGCGCGCCTCGCGGTGCGACTCGGCCTTGCGCCCGCGGACTGGCCGGAACAGGTCGCCGCGCCGTTCGCGCGCGTGGGCCTGCCCACGGCCCTGCCCGAGGGCTGCACGTTCGAGTCCCTCGTGCCCGTCATGAAACGCGACAAGAAGAAAAAGGGCGGCGTGGTGCGCTTCGCGCTCCCCTGCGCCCCCGGCGACGTGCGCCTCACCCCCGTCGACCTTTGATTTTCGTAAGAGAGAGAATAAAGATGAACAAGCTGACAGCAGACGAACTCCGTGAAACATACCTGGGCTTCTTCGAGTCGAAGGGCCATGCGCGCATCCAAGGCGCGAGCGTGATCCCCGAGAACGACCCGACCGTGCTCTTCACGACCGCGGGCATGCACCCGCTCGTGCCGTACCTGATGGGCCAGATGCCCCATCCCGCCGGCACGCGCCTCACCGACGTGCAGAAGTGCATCCGCACGGGCGACATCGACGCGGTGGGCGACTCCGCCCACCTCACGTTCTTCGAGATGCTCGGCAACTGGTCGCTCAACGACTACTTCAAGCCCGAGGCCATCGCCTGGAGCTACGAGTTCCTCACCACGAAGCTCGGCTTCGATCCGAAGGACCTCTACGTGACCGTGTTCGCGGGCGAGGACGGCATCCCGCGCGACGACGAGGCGATCGCGCTCTGGAAGCAGCAGGGCCTTCCCGACGACCACATCTTCCCGCTCCCGCGCGAGGACAACTGGTGGGGGCCGGCCGGCACCACCGGCCCGTGTGGCCCCGACACCGAGATGTTCATCGACACGGGCAAGCCGAAGTGCGGGCCCGACTGCCGTCCCGGCTGCCACTGCGGCAAGTACATCGAGATCTGGAACAACGTGTTCATGCAGTACAACAAGAACGCGGAAGGGAAGTTCGAGCCGCTCGGCCGCCACAACGTCGACACCGGCATGGGCGTGGAGCGAACGGTGTGCATGCTCTCCGGCGCGGCGACCGTGTTCGACACGGAGATCTTCGCGCCCATCATGGCGAAGATCGACGAGCTTTCGACTACAGCGCCCAAGGATGCGGAGCTGACGCTCCGCGCAAGAAGGATCGTGGCCGACCACATGCGCACGGCCACCTTCATCCTCTGCGATCCGAAGGGCGGCGTGAAGCCCGGCAACATCGGCGCGAACTACGTGCTGCGGCGCCTCATCCGCCGCGCGGTGCGCTACAGCCGTTTCCTCGGCATCGCGCCGGGCTTCACGGTGAAGCTCGCGGAGGTCATCTGCGAGAAGTACAAGCACGTCTACCCCGAACTGGCGGTGAACCTCGAGACGTGCAAGATCGACCTCGAGGCCGAGGAGAATCGCTTCAACCAGACGCTCGACAAGGGCGCGGCGATGTTCGCGAAGGTGGCCGAGCAGCTGAAGCTCCACAACCAGACGCAGATCAGCGGCAAGACGGCGTTCAAGCTCTACGACACGTTCGGCTATCCGCTGGAGATGACGCTCGAGCTCGCGAAGGAGCAGGGCCTGGAGGTGGACGTTGCCGGTTTCGAGGAAGCCAACAAGAAGCACCAGGAACTGAGCCGCACCACGTCCGCCGGTTCGTTCAAGGCGGGCCTGCAGGACAACTCCGCCGTCGTGACGCGCATGCACACGGCCACGCACCTCCTTCACGCCGCGCTCCACAAGGTGCTCGGCCCGACCGCGAACCAGAAAGGCTCCAACATCACGCCGGAGCGTCTGCGTTTCGATTTCACGTGGCCGGAGAAGATGACCGACGAGCAGATCAAGCAGGTCGAGGACCTCGTCAACCAGTGGATCCAGCAGGGCATTGCCGTCTCGAAGAAGGTGACGACGGTCGAGGAGGCCAAGAACGAGGGCGCGATGGCGCTCTTCGGCTCGAAGTACGGCGACCAGGTGACGCTCTACACGATCGGCGACGTCTCGAAGGAAATCTGCTGCGGCCCGCACGTGGAGAACACGAGCGAGCTCGGCAGCTTCAAGATCACGAAGGAACAGTCCTCCTCCGCCGGCGTGCGCCGCATCAAGGCCGTGATCGGGAACCTAAGTGCCTAGCCTGACGGAGTTGTACGACGCCTACGTGGACACGTTCCGCGGGGCGGACGGCACGTTGCCGCCGATGATGGAGCTCAAGCGCGTCCACACGGCGCACGTGGTGGAGAACGCGCGTGCGATCGCGGCGGACGAGGGCTTCGACGCCACCACGGCACGCGCGTGCGAGGTGGCGGCGCTCCTGCACGACACGGGACGCTACGAGCAGCTGAAACGCTACAACACCTTCCGCGACTCCGACAGCGTGGACCATGCCGTGTTCTCGCACGACATCGTGGTCGAGAAGGGGTGGCTGGACGGCGACCCGCAGCGCGAGGCGATCCTAACGGCCGTGCTCGTCCACAACAGGCGCGACGTGCCGGCCGACCTTGATCCGCTCACGGAGGCGACGGTCCACACCGTGCGCGACGCGGACAAGCTGGACATCTTCCGCGTGCTGGAACACCAGATCGCGACGACGGACTGGCGGCATGACGATACGGCGTTCTGGAACCTTCCCATACTGGCCGCGCCGAACCCCGCCGTGGTGGAGGCCATCCGCGCGGGGCGTCCCGTGGACTACCAGAACATCAAGACGCTGGCGGACTTCGTGCTCATCCAGGTGGGCTGGATGCGCAGCGGCCTCCGCTACGCGACGAGCCGCCGCCTGTGCGCGGAACGCGGCCACCTGGCTTTCCGCAGGGATTTCCTTCACCAGCTCACGGACGACCCCGCCGTGGACGAACTCTGCGAGTTG
>ONRL01000011.1 GCA_900320225.1 uncultured Lentisphaerota bacterium | reverse complement strand
GCGGCGTTCATCCGCTTGCAGAGCGCGCGGTACTCCTCGCCCGACGGCAACTTCACGGGATCGGTGCCGCCCCAGGCCGTGATGGCGCACGACTCGTCCACGCCGTCGACGACAAACTCAAGCGTGGAGGGCTGCGTGGCGCCGTCGGACTCGCGGCCGATCTTCACCTCCGCGCCGGCGGCGGTCGCCACGCGGCCGTCGCCCGTCGCGTCCACCACGACCTTCGCGCGGATCGTCCGCAGGCCCTTCGGCGTGTCGACGGTGAGGCCGGCCACGCGCCGCCCCTCCATCTGCGCGTCGATCACGGGCGCGCAGAGGAGCACCGTGACGCCGGCGTCGGCGCAGAGCCGCGCGAGGATGCCCTTCGCCTCCTCGTGGTCGATGTGCTCCTCGGGGCCGTTGCGCGTCATCACCTTCGGCGCGTCAAGGTGGTTCGCGTTCAGGAGGCGGCGGACCTCGTCCGCCATCGTGCCCGGGCACACCTTGCCGAGGATCGGCGAGACGTGTCCGAGCGTGAGGTTGCCGCCGAGGCAGCCAAAGCGCTCCACGAGGATCGTCTTCGCGCCCAGACGCGCCGCGCTCACCGCGGCGCACACGCCGGCGGGCCCGCCGCCGGCCACCACGACGTCCGCCTCCAGCCACGGCGTCGGGGTGCGGCCGCTTCGGCGAGGCTCCCCTGCCGTGCAGCAGCCGCCCGCCGCCGCCAGCGCCGCGACGGCACTACCCGACAAGAAGTCTCTCCGGTCAATCTTCATGTATATTCGTACCCTATAGATCAAAGGCTATTGCGCCATTGCGACGGTGTGGTTCGCGTACGTGTTCCAGGTGGGTTCGTAATCCGCCGCCGCCTGATTCCCCCACATGGCCCAACCTTCACGATCGCCGCGTGCGAACAACTCCAGATACGGGCCCGGCGAACAGGCTTCTATTATCGGAATCATCTCATCGGGCTTTCTGCTATGCTCTCGTTTCACGGTTCGAATCAGATTGACCTGCGAACGGGCAGGGGCAAGAGTCCTGTTGCCCTTTCCACGGATTCCAAACAACAGAATCTCGGTGACATTGCGGAAATAGAAACCCACTCCGCGCCCGTCCGGCTGACCATCGTGCCTCACCTTCTCCCAGATGATGTTGGTCTTGTATTCAAATCCCCACGAACGCATGACTTCCAACCCATCAGGAAGCAAGGCATTGGGAACCCACAGATAAAGATGGCTACAAATGCTGGCAAGTTCATACACCGGCAAGGCCTTGATGTCGGATATCGTCATGGTCGGATATCGTGTCAGACGCCTGTGTTCCGGCGCGACCTTTCCCGTCCGGTTCTGGAACTGCCAGGGCGGGTCGGCATAGATCGTGCGAAATGTGCGGCCATCTGCAAACGAGCGAAGGCTCGCAATTGTCGTTTCAAGTAAAGAAGCCATTTCAAACACCCTCCACACACGCCTTTTTTATCCCGACGGCAAGAATCGGACAGCCACCATTTCTCCGTGCCTTCAACCGATAAAGCAGCTTCCCCATCCAGGTTGTCGATGCGCCGTACTTTGCCATTACACCCTTTTCCCGGAAGATGTCGTTCAGTTCTTCGGCACGGGTCACAATCACGCCCACATCGATCAATCCGCAATCGAAGTATGTCCGCATGGCCAGCAGATCGCGGTCAAAAGTCTGGTCCTTGCTGTTCCACTCCAGGTCAAACGCCACTTTGTTCTTCACAAAGTCGATGTTATGTCCGTCAATGAAACCGGTAATCGTCTTTTCATCAAAAGGCGTATCGGAGAATTGCCCTCGCCTATGTTCAGAACGGCGCGGGAATAGCTTGATGAGCAGATCGCCCGTGATGCGAATCTCGCGCCAGCCGCGCGGATAAAGCTGATCGTCAATGCGCTTGGGAATCGGGCTTTCATTGCCTCCCGCCTGCATGATGTCGTCGATATGGATTGTCAACGCCCGAAAACAATCCTCCAGATCCGACCACTCTTCCTGACATGCCTGCGTCAATATCTCCAAGGCATGTCCAAAGTTGTAGAACTCGAATTTAGTTTCCAGGTCTGGCGAAAAGAAACCAAGGACACGCGGAAGTTGCGCGTCTGGCGATTCGGCGGTGGTTTGTTCGCTCGTGGCGGTTTGCTCACTCTTCATCATGCATACCTTTCGTCCTGACGGCGCATATTATAGCAAACCTAAAACAGATCGGCAAATTAGGGAAACTGGATCGAAATGCGACTGGGACAGCCGCCAAGAGGGCGGCTCTCCATACTCTGTCCCGACAAGCCGCCGGGACGGCGGCACTCCATATGGGGAGCCGCGATCTTGGCGGCTGCTACCTGAAGGAAATGTACAACCCGGCTGGGACGAAAAGCTCGTAGCAGCCGATGTCCACGCCACGGCCCGAGACGCGCGGCGACCCGGCGAGGTCGGTCGCGTCCGCCATCCAATCCTCCAGCACGCCCGCGTTGCGGCACGGCGAACCGGGCTGCAACGTGAAGTCGCCGTTCGCGGCATCGGCGAAGAGCGGATCAGCGTTGATGCAACCGTTCTCCGCGAGGAATACGCTCTCCTTGGCGGGCCAAGTGCAGCTGTTTCGATAGGCAGAAGAATCTGGCGTATTATTGCCATTGAGACACCAGTACGAACTCGTCTCCATGGCATCCCCCTTCATGTTGAACGCGATCACGGTGTTCGTCACCGTCCCGCCCCAACGATGATAGATCCCGCCGCCGCTATTCGATGTGCGGTTCGAGACAATCGTGCAGGAGTCCATGATCGGATTCGCGTAAGCCACGAAATACACGCCGCCCCCCTCGCTGCCGCTACCGCTGATTTGGGCCGCGTTGAAGGCCACAAGGCAGTTGCGCATGAGAAATCTGGTATTGAGGTCTTCCTGATACTGGTCGCGCAGGCAGATCCCCGCCCCTTGGCGATATGATGAGTTGTTCGTAAAGACGCACCCCACCAGCTCGGCGTACACCTTGCCCGTCGTGTCACCCGTTCCCCACGGACCACTGAAACCGCCGCCGCGGCACGCGGAGCTGTTGTTTCTGAATACCGAATTGGTCACGACGAGCATTCCCCCGTTATTCTGATTGTACACGGCACAACCGCCACCATAACCGGAAGAGGAGTTGTCGGCCCTATTGCCGTCGAACACGCATCCCGTGGCGTCCACCTTGCCGCCAAGGCACACGCGAAGGCCGCCGCCAGCCTGCGCTGCCGTGTTTCCAACGAACCTGCAATCGAGAAAACTTGCACGGCCGTCCTGTATGTCGACACCGCCCCCGTAGCCGGCCGTGTTCCCGGACAGGGTGCAGTTGGTTAACGTCAAGGACGAAGTGGCTATGAAGCTCGCCACTCCGCCGCCACCGCCCTTGCTCCCCGCGTCATTGCCGGAGATGATCGAGTCGGCCACCAGACCGCTCGAGCCCCGCTCGATGAACACGCCGCCGCCGCCGCTCGCCGCCGTGTTGCCCGATATCGTGCAGCCCCGTACCTCACCGTTCTTGATCACGACGCCCCCGCATCGATACGCCGCCGTGTTGTTCGTAACGACAGAATCCACAAGAAGTCCGGTATCGAACACACATACCGCACCGCCGTAGATCACATTGCCACTTGACTTCGTGTCGGCGGTAAACGCGTTCGTACAGCACGTGACGACGCAATTGCTCACAACGCTTTGCGGTGCTCCCGATTCATTATAGCCCACCCGAATCCCGGCCGCGCGGTTGCCGTATGAAGTGAAGCCGGCGTTGCTGCCGTTCATCATCGTGATGCCGGCGACGAGGACGTTTCTGTTGATGCGCATGACTTCGCTCTTACCCTGCGCGTCGAGTATCACGTCCGCCGGATTGCCCGTCTCTCCCAACACCTGCGTCGGCGCCCCGGACGATGTGCCGTTGAATGCGATGGCCCCGCTCAAGAGATAACGCCCCGGTTTTAGGATCAGAGTGTGGGCGTTCTGCTTGACCTTGTTGATACCCGCCGTAATCGAACACGGCGAAGCCTCCGTCCCCGTGCCCGTGCCGTCGGGCGAGGCGTAGTACGTGGCCGACAGCAAGGCGAACGGAGCAAGGAGCGCCATCATCGCAACGGCATATTCTTTATTCTGAAACATGGCCCAACCTCTTTGGCAATGAACGCCTCTTCCACTTGGTTAACGGAAAATGATCGTGCAGCCCAGCTGGCGGTAGAGGACGGAATACGTGGTGGCGCCGCCCGCCGTCGTCTTGCGCAGGAGGGGCGTCCACGACTTGCCGTTCGACACGATCTTCGCAGCCGTCAGCGAGCCCAGAAGATCCGGCGTCGAGGCCGGTACCGTGAGGTAGGCCACCTCGACGGCGCCGTTGTCCGGAACGTATCCGTCGACAGGACGCAGCGCCACCTTTGCGCCGTCCACGAACGCCGGCGGCACGTCGACAAGGCGCACGCCGGTCGCCGCCGTCGCCTCGTTGGCCGGGTCCGCCACGATGGACGTGCCGTCGTGGAACTCCATCGCCACGTTGTCGAACGCGTCGGCCGTGACCGCCATCACGCCGCCCTCCTTCACGCGCACCAGGTTGTTCGTCCCGTCCGCCGGCACTTCGACGACAGAGGAATTGCAGGGGACGAGGCGGGCCCCGAACGCGAACACGCCTTCGCCCGTCTTCTCAACCGCGCACCGGTCAGGACACAGCCTGTTGTAGTCGGCGGAATACGACACGTAACAACTGTATGTATTCAGCAACGTGAACGTCTTGCCCTCCGCCACCTCCAACCTGAAACCCTCTCGGGCGAAGACGTCGCGGTTGGGCGTGTCAAAGGTCGCCGTCTCTTCGACGGTCAACAGCGGGAAATAGAGCAACTGCAGGCCTTGTTTGTCCTTCGCCGCCAGTGAACCGCCCAGAGCGTTCGCATTCGTGATGGCGACCGTTAACTGGTTCCAGAGGTCCTTCGACGTGTTCATGCCGCCCGTACAGATGAGCTTCCCCGCAATACCCCTGTTGTCGCCCAGCAATTTCATGCTACAGAGCGCGGAGGTCGACCAGAGATTCCGGAAGGTGATCTTCGCAGCGGCGCTCGTGATGTCGGAAGAGAGGACCAGGAGACCATTGACGTTCGGCCGGATCTCAAACGACGTGCAACTCGCGTCCACATAAATCTTCCCGTCGTAATGCACCTCATTATTTGCCGAAATCGAGAACATGTGCTGCATGGCGTTTGTGGCGTTGTAAAAGCGGAGGTCGTCAACGTGCATGCTCCTTGTCTTCGTGCTGTAGCGCGACGAGAAGAATGTCAGCGACTCGCCGGGGAACACCGCACCCGGAACGTTATTGGTGTAATCGTAGCTGTATTCACCGCCCATCGTGCTGATCGCATCGAAGTAGTCCGCCCCGCCGTGCGGCAGCTGTCCGTCGGACCAGAAGCTCGGCGTGTTCATGAAGTAATGGTAGAGCGGTTGGCCGTCACCGTCCGTGCCCAAGGCCGTCACGACGGGGCGTGCGACGAGATAGACGGTCGTGACGCCGGCGGCGGTTTCCGTCTCGAACCACGTGCGCGGCAGGTCGCATGTCTTGGGCGACACGTCCGCGAAATGGTCGGCCGCCACGCCCGTGGACGCGGCAAACCGCACGACGGCGATGCGATTGGTGGCGTGGAACGGCAGGGCAATCGCCTCCGTCAGGGCGATCTTGAATGGGCGCCCCAAGGCGGCCACCTGCGCGGCGGTGAGGGCGCTTGACGTCAAATCGACGACCGTGGCCATACCCTGTTCCGCATCATACGGAACGATGATGTCCGCAGACGTCGTTCCCGAAACGATGAGCAGCCCGTCGCCTGCCAACCAAGGGAAATCGCCGCCCGTGTAGATACCATCGGGAATCGCCGTTTCGCCGGCCGTGGCGGCACCGACATGCAGATGGGTTCCCGCAGCGAGCGTGATACCGCTACCGGTGGACGGATCGAGCGTCAGGCTGGTTGCCGTGAGGGACGCGCCGCCGGCCAGCGACAACTTGCCGCCTTCGACGAGATTCACGGCCGCGAGCGACGAGAACGATGCACCTTCCGTCACGTTGACGGTTCCGTTCGACACGGTGAGTTTGCCGACCGTGTCGGAAGCTCCCTTGGAGAAGGTGAAGGAATACGCGGCGTTCCACGGCGACCATTCAAAGGAGAGCTTTCCGCGCATGCGGCCCGAGAACGAGGCGTTCGTAACCTTCCCCGTCAAGGCGAGCGTCGCCCCCACGTTGTTGTCCGTCATGGCGTGGTCGGAAGTCGTGACGTTCTCCTCGACGAGTGGCGTCATGAAGCCGAAAACAGCCGCCTTGCCGAAAAGGAGCGTGGCGGTGGGGTCGTCTCCGACGAAGCCGATATAGTCCGTATTCCAGTTCTTTGTTTCCGAGTACAACTTGTAAGTGCCCTGCTGTACGAGCTGCCGGCGTTTGGTGGCGTAGCAGTTCACCATCCACGGAGTGTAGAGTCCGTACCCCGTCTTGATCAGGTCGGTATACTCGTTTCCCCCCTGCAAATGGAGACTGCACTCGATCGTGGCGCCCGGATTCGCCACATGCACGATGTTCGTCGCCCTCAGCGCTGCCGTTCCCTTGATGCATTGAAGATTGCCGACCGAGTATCTCAACGTGCCCTTCTCGGTCGTGTTGATGAAACCTTCTGGCGGGAAACCAAGCGGGACGCCGCTCCCGCCAAGACCCAACTTAAAATCGACCACCCCTGTCACATCACCTGCGAGGACGATCTTACGGAATTGGGTCATGGTCCCCGTCGTCGCGACAGGATAGACAATTTGCGTGACCGCGCTCGTCACGATGAGGGCGTCGTCCACGCCCGGCGCGACGGTCATCGGGTTGCCGTTCTCGTCAATCCAGTTTCCCGGCTTGGTGCCGTCGTCATCGCCCTCTGCGCCAGACCAGTAGTAGTCCGCCGCCCGCGCTGAAGCGAGGGCCGCCAGACATGCGGCAAGAACCAGCATCTTTTTCATCCGTACAGTCCTTTCCTTATAGCTCATGACACACGGCACAACATGCTGGTGAGTAGAATACCATAACCCCACCTCTCACGCAAGGGTGAAAAACGGTCGCGACAAGCGCGACCGCTCCAGCTGATGGCTAAGCGATCGTCTGCTAGCGGAATGAGATATACAACCCGGCTGGGACGAAAAGCTCGTAGCAGCCCATGTCCACGCCGCGGCCCGAGACGCGCTTCGACCCGGCGAGGTCGGTCGCGTCCGTCATCCAGTCCTCCAACACGCCCACGTTGCGGCACGGCGAACCGGCTTGCAGCGTGAAATCGCCATGCGCCGCATCGGCGAAGAGCGGATCGGCGTTCACGCAGCCGTTCGCCGCAAGGAACTTGTCCGGCACGCCCGGATAGATGCAGCAGTTCTGGTAGCAGGAGGCGTCCATGGACCACGCGGAGGTCGTTGCCGGCTCCGGCGAACCCTTCACCATGTTGAACGCGATGACGCAGTTCGTGATCGTGCCGCCCCAGCGGTGGTGCACGCCGCCGCTCAGCGTGTGGCCGCTGTCGTTCGAGACGACCGTGCACGAGTCGAGAACCACGTCGTTGTAGGAGACAAAGTGGACGCCTCCGCCGTTGGCGTCAGCATCCGAAGATATACCGTTTCCGGTCTTCGTCGTCCGATTGAAGGCGAACAAGCTGTTCCGCACCACAAATGGCCTGTCATGTCGATGAGAATTGTCCTCGCGGATCACAAGGCCTCCGCCCTGGAGAGCTGAAGTATTGTTCGTGAATACGCAGTTCACGATCTCGCCGAAGGCATTCCCCTGCCATGAGTGTCCCATGCCGCCGGCGCGCAGCGCGGAGACGTTGCTGGCGAAGACGCTGTTCGAGACCGCGCACCAGCCCCCCTCCTGCTGTTCGTAGAGAAACACGCCGCCGCCGCCCTGAGTGGCACTGAAGTTTTGATAAGTTGTCTTGTTGCCGATGATCCGGCAGTCATCGAACGCGGCCTGCGCCCCGACTGCCACCCGCACGGCGCCGCCGCACGTCCTGGCCGAGTTGCCGACGAACAAGCAGTTCGTGAACGCCACGCGAGACCGCGTCGTCGTATTGGGCGTACTGCCGTTCATGGCGTTCCATACGATGTCTACCGCACCGCCGTTGGAAGACGCATTGTTGGTGAACGTGCAGTTGACGATGTCGATGTTGCCCGCATCCACGCGAATCGCGCCGCCGCCCTTGCTCGCGGCAAGCGAAACGCTGTTGCCGTCGAAAAGGCAGCCGGAGACGGTCGACACCCCGGCAGACGATCCGATCGAGAAGGACATGGCGCCGCCGTATTGACCGACGCTATTCCCGATGAAGCGGCTGTCGACGATGCGCACGTTCGGCTGATTGACGTAGACTGGCGCGAATCCGCCGTCCGCACGGTTGTCGACGAACGTGCAGTTGGTCACGACGACGCCGGGCGCGCCAATGGCCATGGCTGCAGAAGAATGGGCATTCGGCATGTTCGGCTCGAGGGAGTTACCCCGGAACGTGCAGCCCTCGACCCAAAGGACATTACGCGCGCCGCTGCAGTACGCCGTGCGGTTCGACTGCACCACGCAGTCGATCAGTCGCCCGCCTTTCGTCGTGTCGCCTGTGACGCCGAAGACGGACACGCCGCTGTTGTCCGTGTTCGTCGCCACGTTGCCCTCGATCCGGCAACGGAGCGCGGTGGCGTTCGCGCCGTCCAGCGTCACGCCGCAGCCGTAGAAGATCGACGAGTTGTTGCTCACCACGCAGTCCACGAGAAGACCGTCGCTGTAGACGTAGGCCGGGCCGCCGTATATGACCGTCTTCCCGTCAGCCTCCCGCGTGTTATTCGTGTAGGCGTTGTAGCACGCGGTAATGATGCAGTTGGAGACAATGGACAGTCCCGCATCGTTTGCGCCGACGCGGACGCCGGACGCCCGGTTCGTGCGGTTGGAGTTCGAGCCGTGGGAAACGGTCAACCCCGCCACCGTGACGCACCGGGACAGGCGCACGATCTCAAACGTGTCATTCCCCATCAAGACAACGTCCTCCGGGTTGCCCGTCTCACCTCGTATGACGACTCGCTTGCCACTGTCTTGGTTCGGTCCCGCGCACCGGCAGGCATCCGTCAGCTGGTACGTGCCGGCCGCAATCACGACCTCGTGGTTGGCCGATTTGTTGTGAACCATGTCAAACCCCTTGTTGGGCGTCTTGAACGCCTTCTCCCAGCTCGTGCCGGCGGCGCTGTCGCTGCCGTCGGGCTTCACGTAGTAAGTGGCCGCAAGGCAGCCGAGCGACAACGCCCCCGCCACGCACAACATGCCAATTTTCCTCATCTCCTGCTCGCTTTCTCTTCGACGCACACCGCTTTCGCGGCGCGCAGACTTCACCTACTTCCAGTTTTACGTGGGGCTATAATATCATATTTAAGTCCTTTCCCGCAACAGTTGAATCTCACGCTTCCTCGCTCGGCCCGCCACAGGCGAGGTTGGGACGGGCGCGAGGTGACATGAGACCTGAGACATGAGACCTGCCGGGGGGGACATGAGACTTGAGACATGAGACCTGGGGAATCATCTCAATGTCTCGCTGTCTCAATGTCTCCGCAAGTCTCGGGTCTCATGTCTCAGGTCTCCCCTCCTTCTCCCCCCCCCGTCCGCGGCCCTACTTCAGGCGCGGGAGGATGGCGTCCATCCAGAGGTCGTAGCCGGCGTCGGTGGGGTGGATCTCGTCGGCCATGATCGCGCGCGGCACCCAGCCGGTGGAGTCAACCATCTTGTCGTTGAAGTCGATCCAGGTGATTTCGGGGTGCGCGGCGGCATACGCCTTCAGGAGTTCGTTCGTCTTGTCGTTGCGCGGACGGGCGGCGGCATGGCGCTTCGAGTCGGCAGAGGCCCCGCGTGGGAAGATGGGGTGGAGAATGAGCTGCGCGCCGGGCTGTTTCGCGCGGACCTGCGCGATGATCTCCTCGATGGCCTTCGCGACGTTCGCGGGGTTGGTGTCGTTGGACGAGTTGTTGTTCGTGCCGATCATCAGGACGATGTTCTTCGCCTTGTAGCCGTCCAGTTCGCCGTGCGCGATGCGCCACAGGACGTTCTGCGTGCGGTCGCCGCCGTAGCCGAGGTTCAGGACGGTGCGCCCCTGCGTGAGCTTCTTCCAGCTCGCGGGATGCTTCCACTCCCAGAAGTGCATGATGGAGTCGCCCAGCAGGACGAGGTCCACCGTCTTGCCCTTCTGCTGCTCCACGAGCCGGTGGCGGCTCAGGAAGCGGTTGGCCCACCAGTAGTCGCCGAAGATGCCGGGGTCGCGCTTCGTGTCCTTCGTCCGCGACTCCATCTTCGCGGTAGGCGTGGACTCCACGGTCGCCTGCGGCGCGCCGAACGCCGTCAGTCCGCACACGGCGGCAATCACGCACGATGTAACGATTCGAGATGTCTTCATTTTCGTTTTCCTTTCTTTTTACGGTCGAAGAGGAGCAGGGGGGAGGTCGGTTTCGATGCCGACGAGGGCGATGTTGTGCTTGTTGGCGAAGGAGATGACGGCCTCGCGGTCGAGGAGGATGAGGCGGCCCGCCTGAAAGGCGAGCGCCGTGACACCGGCGGACTTCATCACCTTGAGGGTCTTGAGCCCCACGACGGGAATGTCGAAGCGCATGTCGTGCCCTTCCCGCGCGCCTTTCACGACGACCGCGCCCTTGCCACCGAGCTTTCCGCCGCGCTTGATGGCGGCGTTCGTGCCCTCGAACGCCTCGACGGCGAGCACCATGCCCTCCTTCACGAGCACGGTCTGGCCCACGTCGTGGCGGCCCATGTCGCGCACCACGGTGGCGCCGTGGGCGACGTCGGACGCCTCGCGGTCGGTGAGCGAGCGCACGGTGAGCGCGCCCACGCCGGGCAGGTAGCCGTCCATGAACGACGAGGCGGGGAACACCTTCACGCCGGCGGCCTCGAACTCGTAGGCGAGCTTGCCGTACACGGTGTGGGCGTTCTTGACGGAGAGCGAATCGAGCCAACCCTTCGTCTCGGCGTCGAAACGCGCGGTGAAGAGGGAGAGCGGGTTGATCTGTCCGGCGAAGCAGGCGCCGTCGTAACCCTGCGCGGCCACCCAGCGGAGACCGGCGGCAATGCCGCCGATGTTGATCACGTGGACGTTGTCCGCCGCCTTCACCGTAGCGCGGTCGGTGGAGCCGCGCACGGCAAGGACGTCCACCTGACGCACGCCGGCGGCGTGCGCGCCCTCCACGATCAGGCGCGGGTACGCGCCCCATCCAGAAATCACGATCATCTTGTCAGGGAGGGTGGACATACGAGCCGGACTCTTAGATGCGTTTCAGGGTGTACTCGGCGGAACCAAGCTTCATGCGCACGCCCTCGGCGATGGCGTCCTGCCAGCGCGTCTCGGGGTGCATGGCGGTGAAGATGTCGCCCTTCACGTCCACGCCGTCGAGCGCGCATCCGGGCATGATCGGCGCGGCGTTGCAGAGGTCCGCGCAGGCCTGGTCGATGGCGACGGGGTCCGTGGACACGGCGATGCCGAGGTCGGGGACGAGCGGGTAGTCGTTCATCGGGTGGCAGTCGCAGTGGGGCGACACGTCGCAGATGAACGACACGTGCAGCGCGGGCTTGCCGCGCACGATGGCGGCCGTGTACTCGGCGATCTTGCCGTGCATCACGGTGCAGGGTTCGCCGAAATCGGTCTGGATCGCGTCGCGGTTGCACGCGCCGATGCAGCGCCCGCATCCCACGCACTTTTTGGGGTCGATGTGCGCCTTGCGGTTCTTCACCGTGCAGGCGCCGTGCGCGCACTCGCGCGTGCACTTGCCGCAGCCGATGCAGGCGGAGGCGTCCACCTCCGGGTGCACGCTCGAGTGCAGGGCCTTCTTGCCGGCGCGGGAAGCGCCGCCCATGCCGAGGTTCTTGAGCGCGCCGCCGATGCCCGTCATCTCATGGCACTTGAAGTGGGTGAGGGAAATGATCGCGTCGGCGTCCACGAGCGCGCGGCCGATGTAGGCCTCCTTCACGTACTTGCCGTCGGGAACGGGCACGGCCACGTCGTCCGTGCCCTTGAGGCCGTCGGCGATAATCACGTGGCATCCGGTCGAGAACGGGGAGAAGCCATTCTCGAAGGCAGTTTCGAGATGATCGAGTGCGTTCTTGCGCCGCCCCACGTAGAGCGTGTTCGCGTCGGTGAGGAACGGCATCCCGCCGACGCCGCGGATGGAATCGACGAGCGTCTTCGCCCAGTTGGGACGGAGATACGCGAGGCAGCCGGGCTCGCCGAAGTGTGTCTTGACGGCGACGTACTTGCCGTCAAGGCCGATCTTCGCGAGGCCGGCGGTCTTCAGGAGCCGCGCGAACTTCTGCTGGAGGTTCTCCGCGTCGGAGCAGCGGAAGTCGGTGAAGTAGACGGTCGATTTCGGCATGGGTGGTTTCCCCTTAGAATTCGCTGGAGTCGCAGACGAGGTTGTCCATGATGTAGTCCTTGCGGTCGGGCGTGTTGGCGCCCATGTAGAACTTGATCGTCTTGTCGATGTCGGTGTCGTCGAGGCACGAGACGGGCGTGAGGCGCATGTCGGGGCCGATGAACTCCTTGAACTCCTTGGCGTTCAGCTCGCCGAGGCCCTTGAAGCGGGTGATCTCGCAGCCCTGCCCGCACTTGGCGATGGCCGCCACGCGCTCCTCCTCGGTGAAGCAGTAGTGCTGCTCCTTCTTGTTGCGCACGCGGAAAAGGGGCGTCTCGAGCACGAACACGCGGCCGTCGGTGACGAGCTGCTTATAGAAGCGCATGAAGAAGGTGATGAGGAGGTTGCGGATGTGGAGGCCGTCCACGTCGGCATCGGTGGCGAAGATGATCTTGCCGTAGCGGAGGCGCTCCACGGAGTCCTCCACGTCGAGCGTCTTGATGAGGTTGTAGAACTCCTCGTTGCGGTAGAGCATGTCGCGGTTCTCGCCGCAGGTGTTGAGCGGCTTGCCGCGGAGGCAGAACACGGCCTGCTTCACGGCGTCGCGCGCGGTGCCGAGGGTGCCGCCGGCGGACTTGCCCTCGGTGAGGAAGATCATCGTGTCCTCGCCCCAGCCCTTCTTGTCGCCCTTCTTGTCGAGGCGCAGGTGCTCCTTGCAGTCCTTGAG
Source organism: uncultured Lentisphaerota bacterium (assembly GCA_900320225.1). Taxonomy (GTDB): domain Bacteria; phylum Verrucomicrobiota; class Kiritimatiellia; order RFP12; family UBA1067; genus RUG572. Next base: position 17,161 of record ONRL01000011.1, on the reverse strand, counting down.
CTGCGGCACGCGCACGGAGACGGCGGCGGCGCGCTCGCGGCTCTGCTTCTTGATCGTGTTGAGCTGGCTGCGGAGCTTCGTGGTCTCCTCGATCTTGGCGATGAGCTTGTCCGTCTCGGCGGGGGCGCGGTGGAGCATCTCCTCGATGGCCTTCTTCATCTGCGCCACGAACTCGCTGCGGAGCTCGCCGTTGCCGAGTTTCGTCTTCGTCTGCCCGTCGAACACGGGATCCTTCATGCGGATCGCGACGCAGCCGAGGAGGCCCTCGCGCACGTCGTCGCCGTCGAACTTCTTCTTGGCGTCGTAGTCGTTGATCGCCTTGGTGAGCGCCTCCTTGAAGGCGGTGAGGTGGGTGCCGCCCTCGGTGGTGTACTGTCCGTTGACGAACGTGTAGTACTCCTCGGAGAAGCGGTTCGTGTGGGTGAAGATGATCTCCATCATCTTCGTGCGGTAGTGGAACGGCTGGTAGAGCTTCTCGAACTGCGCCTCGTCGGCGATGAGGTCGGCGAGGCCGGCGGAGGACTGGATCTTCTTGCCGTTGAGGTTGATCGTGAGGCCGGCGTTCACGTAGCAGTACATCTTCATGCGGCGCTCGACGTACTCTTCCCGCACCTTGAACTTGCGGAGGACGTTCGCGTCCGGCACGTAGCGCACGTAGGTGCCGTTCCGCACGCCCGGCTCCTTGCACTTCCCGCGCTTCTTGGAGACGAGCTTCCCCTCGCGGAAGAACGCCTCGGAGAACTCGCCCTCGCGGAACGCGCGCACCTCGAATTCGCTCGAGAGGGCGTTCACGGCCTTCGTGCCCACGCCGTTCATGCCGGCGGAGAACTGGAAGGCGTCGGAGTCGAACTTGCCGCCGGTGTTCATCTCGCTCACGCACTCCACGACCTTGCCGAGCGGGATGCCGCGACCGTAGTCGCGCACGGTCGTCTCGCCGGTCTCGAAGTTGACCGTCACGTCGATCTGCCGTCCGTAGCCCATCACGAACTCGTCCACGGCGTTGTCGATCACCTCCTTCATGAGGATGTAGACGCAGTCGTGGTAGCCGCTGCCGTTGCCGATGTCCCCGATGTACATGCCGGGGCGCTTGCGGATGTGCTCGACCCAGTCAAGGGTCGTGATGTTCTTGTCGTCGTAGTTTGATGCTGCCATTTTCCGTTGAATCCTGAAAACGTGGAAATCCTTGGTTATTATAGCATAATTTGGTGCGCCGTGCGGGATGGCGCTGACACATGTGCGGTCACGGTTGCTGTTTTGTCACGTCGCTCTTCAACGATCCGAGGCGGTAGACGCGAAGATTGTCGAACCAGGCGCTTGTGCCCGGCTCCAGACGCGCGCTGAGCAGCACGACGAACCGATCCGCGCCCGCCGGCACGCGCACGAGGCCGCGCGCCCGCCGCCAGGCGTTCGACGCGCCCTCGGGGATCGGCACGTTGACGCTGGGGATGCCCCACTGCCAACGTCCGTTGAGTTGCCATGACGCGGAGACGGAGATGTTCTCGCCGCGCACGGACACCTCGACGGCATACACCTCGCCCGTCGTCACGCCATCAACTTGGAACGTGTAGCAGCCGTTCCCCGTCCCGTCGATCCGCAGCGACTCGGAATCGCCGTCGCCGCACGTGCGGTCGACCGCGAACTTCCCCTTGTTCATGCGGTCGTCCTGCCAGGTGCCATACTTCTCCGCCGCGCGGTTGACGCGGTCGGACGACGCGAGGAGACGGTCCATGTTCTCCGTGAGCCAGCCCACCGGATCCTTCAGGCGGCCCATCACGCCGTAAAGCCCCGGGATGCACGCGTCCCACGTGCCCTCTTTGGTGAAGCGCGCGACGCGCCTCGCGTCGGCCTTGCTCCACGACACCCACCCGCGTTTCTCGCCGTAAATCCAGATGTACTCGTCAGCCGCCTGCGTGGCCTGCTCGAGGTTGAGCTCGAAATGCCGCGTGCGCGACCCGTCCACGGGCCCGAAGTACCAGGGCGAATTCGTGGGGTTGATGTAGCAGTCGAGGTAGAGGCCGAAGCCGGCACGCACCTGCGCGCGGTACTTCGCGCGGTTCTCCGGGGCGATGAGCGACAGCGCGCGGGCGCGCTGGAACGTGGCGGACTTGAAGAACTCGCCGCGCTCCGCCTCGTAGCGGTAGGCATGCTCGTTGCCGTCCACGAAACGCGCCTCGGGCGGCAACGCGTCCAGCAGGCCGTTGATGAACGCAGGCCAGAGGTCGCCCTGCGCGCGGACGTCGGCGCACGGCGTATCCGAGACGAAGTAGTTCGGGCGCACCGAGAGCCACCAGAACGACAGCAGCGCCATGTCGGGGAACTCGCGGAACATCGCCGCGCCCACCTGCGCGCCGCGGGCGCGCGCGAGACGCGCGGTCTCGTCGTAGGGCGGGTCGCTCGTCAGGCGACGGTACTGCCGGGCGCGCGGATAGTCCTCGGGATCCACGAGGAGACCGCGCAGGCCGCCTTCCTTCGCGAGCCAGGCCATCGTGCCCATGTTCGCGGCGAAGGACGCCCACGCCGCGTCGTCCGTCCAGGCGAGGCGCTTGGGCGGCGCCCACATCGCGAAGAGGAAGCTTTCGCGGAGACCGCGATGGCGCACGATCTCGCGGAAGACCGGAATCACCCCCTTCAGCTCGTCGCGCGTCCGGACCTTGCCGTCCATCGGCACGAGGCGCGGTCCCACGCGCCCGTCCGACGTGGTGACACGGGGCATGAGCGCCACGCCGTCGAGGCCCGTGCGGTCGAACTCGTCCGCATGGGCGAGCACCTCCTCGGGCGTGACGGCCAGCAGGTCCCAGCCGTGCCCGATGTACTTCCGGCGCAACGCGCAGTCATCCGCGCCCGCGCACCAACCGGCGGCCAACGCCGCCGCGACAAAGACGATCTTCGTTTTCATCTCTCGTGCGGTCGCGACAAGCGCGACCCTCCCTGTTAGGCGCGTTCGAAGGTGAACGATTCCCAGGGGATGTTCACGGGCTTCTTCTCGGTGAGGATCTCGTCCGTGTGCAGGAGGAGCGGGAATTCGGCGGGGTCGAGCTTGCCGGCGGCGCAGAGCTTCTTGACGGCGCGCGCCACGCGCACGGCCACCACGAGCGACTCGAGCGTGACGCCCGCGAGCTCGGCCCTCGCCTCGTCGATGTTGAGGCCGCGCCCGAGCAGGATGCCCACAAGGCGCGTGCGACCGCCGTAGACGGTCACGTAGAGGTCGCCCGCACCCACACAGAGGTTCTCGAGCGTGCCCGCGCCCTGAAGGTCGAGGAGCTTCTTCATCTCCTTCACGGCCTGTCCGAACACCGCGGCCTGCGAGTTGAAGTGCAGCTCCGAGTCGATGCCGAACGCCTTCTGGTTGAGACCGATCGTGAGCGCGATGCCGAGCGCGTAGCCATTCTTGAGCGCGACGGCGCTCTCGATGCCGGTCACGTCCGTGGAGAGCGAGATGTGGTAGTAGTCCGTCGCCATGATGGACTTGATCTTCCGCAGAACGTCCATGTCCTTGCCGCAGAACGCCACTTCGGTCTGGTCGTGCGCGACGAGCTCGTAGCTCGTGCAGGGACCGCCGATCGCGCAGATGTCGCGCTTAATGCCCTTCGCCGCGAGACGCGCCTCCCACACCGCGGGGTAGGTGAGGAGCTTCGCGTCGTCGGTGTCGAGCAGGCCCTTCGTCACGGAGAGAACGGGGATCTCCACGGGGATCTTCGGCAGGACCTCCTCGCCGAACCAGTCCACGCCGAAGCTGGACACGCCGCCGATCACGAGGTCCGCGCCCTTCACGGCCTCCTCCATCTCCTCGATCTGGTAGTACTTCACGCCTTCGGGGAACGGCGGCACGCCCTTCGGGAAGTGCTTCGCGAACTTCGGGTGGCGGTTCGTCGCCCGGCATGCGTCGATGATCTCGCGGTCGAGGTGGGTGCCCACGAGGCGCACTTCGTTGCCGTTTTCGCGGGCGGGGAACGCGAGCGCGCTGCCCATCATGCCCGAACCAATGATTGTCACTGTTGCCATTTTCAATCTCCTTGTTTTTTAGAATGCGAACGTGAACGTCTGGCCGCGGTTCTCGGCAAGCTGCAAATCCCACGCGGGGTTGCGCTCCGCCTTCGGGAGCGGACGCGGATGGAAGCAGTCCTTCTGCACGAGCGACGCGACGGCGCGGTGCGGCTCCACGCGGAACTTCACGTAGCCGATGTCGCCCCAGAGGCCGTTCGACGGCAGGCAGAGCCACCGCTTCGACTGCGCCTTGTGCCAGTCGATCATGCCGTGCTTCCAGAAGTGGTCGTGCCCGTGCACGTAGCCCGCGAAGTTGGGAAACTTCGGGAAGAGGTCGCGGAACGGACGCTGCTTCTTGCCCACCTTCAGCTCGTGGAACGGATGGTGCGCGCCGAGGAAGAACGGACGCGGCCACGTGGGCAGGTTGGTCGCGATCCAGTCCTGTTCCGCCTCGCGGAGCGCGCCCGGCACGGGATTCCACTCGCCGGGGCCGGTCGTCTCGTTGAGGGAGTCGAGCATGATGAAGTCGGCGTGTTGCAGGGACGCCACGCTCACGATGTTGCCCGGCACGCGCGTGCGTTCCGCGTATTCCGGCCACACCTCGAGGAAGGAGGACCGGTGGTCGTGGTTGCCCATGCCGATCGTGAGCTTGATGCCGGCGTCCACGAGCAGCTTCAGGTCGGGCTGGGACTGGAGATAGTCCATCTTGCGCCCGATGAGGTAGGCGAGGTCGCCAAACACGAGCACGTGGCGCGGCAGCGGACGCATCTGGAGAATCTCGGCGACGGACGCCTTCAGCCAGTCGCGGGAGTACGTCTGCTCCAGCTTCCCGGTCTTCGGGTCCGGCGCGTTGTTGCCGGAGACGTGGACGTCCGAAAGGAAGATGGCGAGGTTCGCGTCGAAATCCTCCGGCGCGGCGGCGAAGAGGCGTCCGCCGGCCGCGTACGCCCCGGCGGCGAGGATGCTGCCGAGAAATCCCCGGCGGGACAGCCGCGCCGTCACTTCTTCATCTCCTCGACGGCCTGGTAGAGGGCCTCGGGGTAGTCCGTGCCGAATGAGTCGAAGCCCATCTCGAAGAGGGCCTTGTACACGCCGGGGTCGTCGGACTCCTTCTGCCACACGCACATCGACGCCTCCACGCCGGCCGCGTGCAGGCGCGCGACGCACGCCTTCATCGTCTCGGGCTTCGGGCAGAACACGTACTTGCCGTCCACCACGCGCACCTGGCAGTGGAGCTGCACGTTGTCGATGCCCTTGAAGTTCTCCTTCGCGGCGTTCTCGAAGAGCGCCATCATGTAGGCCTCGCACTTGTCCGTCTCGCCGGGCTTGTTGAAGTCGATGTAGCCCCAGTTGCCGAGGTTCATCCAGTGGAGGGTCTGCCCTTCCGGCAGGGCGGCCTTGTAGCGCTTGATGAGGTCGTACTCGCGCGTGATGAACCAGCACTGCTTCGCAAGGCCGTGCGTCTTCACCATCTCGGCCACCTTCTCCGGCGGCACGTCCTTCCAGTCGATGTGGATCTTGCGCGAGGGGTTCTCCTCCATCGCGGTGAAGATCGTCTCCCAGAGCGGCGCGCGGCACGTCGCGTACTGCGCACCCCGGTAGGACCCCACGTCCCACTCGCGGATCTGCTCCCACGTGTATTCGCAGATCTTCTTGCCCTTGTATTTGTTGTCGTGGAAGGCCACGACCTTGCCGTCCTTCGAGTAGCGGATGTCGCTTTCGGGCGTGTAGCCCTTGCCCCACGTGTAGAGGAGCGCCTCCATCGTGTTGTCGGGGCGGCCCTTGCCGTCACCGCGGTGGATGAGCGAGTGCTGCAGCTTCTCGAGCTGCGCGGGGGTGAGCGCCGCGAGGGCGCTTCCGGCGGCCACGGCCGCCACGATCAGGATGCGTGCTTTCATATTCTTCTCCGTTTTCTCTGTGGCGGAATTCTACCAAATCCGCGCCCGCCTGGCAAACCGTATGGAGAGCCGCCATCTCGGCGGCGCACTAACTGGGAAAGGGCCGCCGTTCCATCGGCGGCCGCGCAGGAGCGCGGCCCTCCCGCATGGAAAGCCGCCATCTTGGCGGCGCTTCAACCACCCGCCGACCACCACCGCATTTCGCAAAGCCCAGTCTGTCCCTCTCGGTTCTTTAATAGTACATCTCCACGTAGTTGTATGCCTTCTCAAAGACCTCTTGGTCCTTGATCTGGTAACGCACCCAGAGAATGGAACGCAGAAGCTGACGCACCTCGCGGCGGCCCGACACGCTCGAGAACGCGTCGTTGAACGTGCGTACGATCCGCACGACCTGCTCGTCGATGTCGTTGACGATGTTTTCGACAATCAGGTGCTCCTTGCCGCTCTCGGCCTTGACGGTCTCGAACAACTCGGTAAGCGCGGCTTTTGCCTTCGAGCGCTTGTCCTCGGGCGCCAACTCTTTCTCCGCGTCGAGCAGCTCCTTCGCCATCACAAGCAGCTGCTTCAGGAATTCGATGGACGTCATCAGGTTCTGCCGCATCTTTTCCTTGAGCTCCTCGACCTTGTCGGCGATCTTCTTGAACTTGGGGTTGCCGGCATGCCTGCCAAGCCGGGCATGGAGCATCTTCACGACTTCTTCGGACTTCCTCTTCGCGTCGGCTTCGCTGATGACTGCGTCGAGCACCGCCGAATTGATGACGAGCTCCTCGAGCGTCGCGCCGATGTCGACGCTGGTGATGTTCTCGTGGATGAGCTTGATGGTCTTCGCCCCGAGCGTCCTCCAGAGAAGTCCGCCGGAAATCGCCATCTTGCGAACGCTCTCGTACACCTGCGAGAGCCAGGTGTAGTCGTCTTTATAGGTATCGAGGACCGGATCTGGCGACAGGATTTCCCACGCGCGATGCAGAACGCCATACGTCTCCGCAAAGGAATCCTTCTTCGCATCCGTGTCAAGGCGCGACTGCGCCTCGCGAAGTCCCTCGAAGCCGCCAACCTTGCGGTCAACCCCCGGGAAGAACGCAAGACAGTCCTTCATAAGCCCCGGCAGCATGGCCTTGATCTCGGCGATGTTCTCGATCACATTGCGGATCTTCTCGTCATCGAACTGGAGCGCCTTGGCCACATCGTCGAACACGCCGACGTAGTCGACGATGAGACCATTCGTCTTCGATTCGCTGTACACGCGGTTCGTGCGGCAGATCGCCTGCAGAAGCGTATGGTTCTTCATCGGCTTGTCGAGATACATGCACTGCAGGATCGGCGCGTCGAACCCCGTCAGAAGCTTGGACGTGACAATCACGAACTTGAGCGGATCGAGGCGGTCGCGGAAACGGTCCAGCAGCTGGTTCTGCGCCGCTCGGTCAAGCCGGTAGTCGGCGTACTTGCCTTCCTTGTCGTTGTTGCAGTCCATCACGACCGCCGTCGCGTCGGTCGTCCCCAGGAGCATGTCCAGCTCCTTCTTGTACGCAACGCAGTTCTCACGGTTGAACACGACGATCTGGCATTTCATGCCGGTCGGCTCGATCTGGCTGCGGTAGTGTTCAACGATGTGCGCGCAGACCTTGCGTATGCGCTCCGGCGCGGTAAAGAGGGCTTCCGCACTAGTCTTTCGGACAAGAAACCCCTTCTCCTCGTCGGTGATCTGGTCGGTCATCTTGTCGAAGGCCGCGTTCAGCGACTCCTTGTCGAGGTGCATTTCGACAGGCGTGGTCTGGAACTTGAGCGGCAACGTCGCCCCGTCGTCGATGGAGTCCTGGAACGAATACTTGCTCATGTACCCGTTTAAATCCTCCTGCGCGCCGAAGGTTTGGAAGGTATTGTGCTCGTACTGGTTGATCGGCGTGCCGGTGAGACCGTAGAAAAACGCGTTCGGCAGCGCCCGACGCATCTTCTGCCCAAGTTCTCCCTCCTGCGTCCGGTGCGCCTCGTCGACCATGACGATGATGTTGTCGCGGTCGTCAAGGCACTCCTTCACCTCGTCGAACTTGAAGATGGTCGTGATGAGGATCTTGCGCTGCTTCGTCTTGAAGAAGTTCATGAGCGCTTCCTTGGACGCCGCGCCGGTCACGTTTTCGACGTCCGCGCCCAGGAAGTCGGCGGTAATCTGCTCCTCAAGGTCGATGCGGTCGTCGACAATGACAATCGTCGGGGCCTTCAGCGCGGCCTGCTGGCGGAGCTTCTGCGCCGCAAACAGGATCAGGAAGGATTTCCCCGATCCCTGGAAGTGCCAGATGAGCCCCTTCTTGACTTTTCCTTCGAGCGTGCGCTTCACGATCGCGTTCGCCCCCTCGAACTGCTGATACCGGGCGACGATCTTGATGAGACCGGTCCCCTTCTTGTTCGGCTTGTAGAGGGTGAAGTTCCGATACATGTCGAGAATCACCGCAGGCGTGACTAGCGACATGAAGCTGTGGCGCACGTCGTCCAGGGTCCCCTCCTGGCGCAGGCAATCGCAGAACCACGGTCCCCACTTGTCGAGCGGCGCGGAAAGTCCGCCATAGCGAAGCTTCTTGCCCTCGGTGGCGACGTTGAACACGTTCGCGACAAACGCGTGCGGCACGCTCTTCTCGTAGTCGAGGATGTCGCCGGCCGCGACAGCCCAGTCGACAGACGGACGCACCGGGCTCTTGGTCTCGCACATCACCATCGGAAACCCGTTGATGTAGAAGACGAGGTCAAAGCGCTTCATGTTGGAGACCGCGGCACCACGCATCGGGTAGGACATCTCCCGCACGCAGTAGCAGAGGTTGTCCTGCGGATGCGCCATGTTGAAGAAGTCAATCGCGGTCGGCTGGTTCTCGGGACCGCATGGGAATGAATTATACGTGAAAATGCGCTCCCGGAGGCGCTTGTTCGCCTCGACAAGGTCATTCGGATTTACCAAGCCGAGATACACGCCCTGAATCTCACGGATGATATTATCCGCCTGCGATTCAGTCAGCCCCTTGTCCTTGTTGAGCATAAGGAGCGCCTTCTTAAGCAGACGCGTCCCGAGCGGCAACCCCATCGAATTACCCTCGATTAAATCAAGCATGCCTTTATCGCAGACAATCCACCCGTTGCAGCCAGCCGTCTCGGCCAGCATGTCCTGAATCGTATTTGACTCGTTAAATGTGCTCATTTGAACCTCCAACCTCACTTTGACAAGGCCCATTGCCCCGTCAGCACCGCAGAGTGTATCATATTTTACGCACTGCCGTCAATTGGTTTTTCATAACCTTTTATATATTCGTGTGAGTGGTTATCCATAACCCACATCGTGCTGCGACTGCTAGCGGTTGCTCCGGCTCAAATATGCGCCGGAGCCGAACGAGTCGCTGCTACTACGCCCGCATCCACTCCGCGCATGACGGCACCTTTGTAGTTGATTGCGATTGCCCCTTCGCCGGAAATGAGTTGGGCGATGCGATTGAGCACTTGGGCATCGTTGCGAGTCATCTGCTTCTCGGCTGGCTGGTAGGGCCAGTTGATCGGCGCCAGCATCAGGAGATTGCCCGCCGCGCAGGTTTCGAAGAGCTTGCCGCCCGGCTTGTACAACGGCGAAAAGCCCTTGTTCTGCAGCGTGATCACGCGATAGCCCGCCACAAACGCCTGCCGGGCGATTTCGCGCTCGCCATGCGAAATGCAAGGCGATACCAGCACTGCACCGTAACGGGCGGCCGAAAGGGCTTCGCTGAGCTTCGCCTCGAATTCTGGAGTTGAAAGCTCCACAACCGGCACTCCGTCTTTATCACGGCAGATGCGCGGCTTTCTGTCCCGCCCTCGGCCATATTTGGCCGAGTTCTCCATGCGGTACCTAAAAAACGCCCGCGAGCATTGCACTTGTACAAGCCGCGGCCGCGAGAGAAGGAAATGGTTGCCGATCGCCGAAAAATGGCCGCTCGCAGGCCCCTGCCAAGGCGTGATCGCGCCACCATCTCCAAAGTCGGCAAAGGCAATTTCGATATCACGCGCCACTTTGAAGAGCTCGGGGTGCTCGCGCTTCACGCCAAGTCGCCGCGGGTTGTCGCGAAGGTAGTTGATCATTTTCGCAAGCTGGCCCTTGTGGAAAAGAATGGTATCCACGAATCCTTCTGCCCATTGAGGCGTTCGGCCCTGCCGCATATTTGCCGCAGTTTCCCCGCCCTGCCGCATATTTGCGGCAATCTCCCGCCAGGCCATCGTGCATCCCACCTTGAAGCCGCGGATGATATCGCCAAGTGCCTTTCGCCGGTTGCCCGGCCCTTCCGGGCGATCTGGGTACGTGAGCGGCAAGTGCTCCTTCACGAAAAGTATGCCGTGAAAATGGTCGGGCATCAGCTGCGCTTCGATAAGTGATACCTGTGGCCAGAAATCGGTGATCTTGCGCCAGCAATCAAGCGCAGCCTGCCCCAGGGCCGTCGGCTCAACCACCCAAGTGGGCTCATGGCCGGCACCATCTTCCAACCCTGCGCTTCCGCATGGCTTTTTCACGAGCCGCCCCAAGACAGGCCGCCGCTCTTTTAGCACGATTGTAATTTCGTATATCCTTCGCTGCGAGTAGTCGAAGCCGGGGAGCCGGCGCCCCATGTGGGGCTTTTTCACGCGCCGTAACGCGCCGTTTTCATCGCGCTCCCAGCCGGGGGCTGTGAATTCAGAATGGTGAGTTGGGAATTCGGAATTAGCCATTGCGATGTTCTTCCATGGCGTGTTACTTTACCTTGCGGCTTGAGTGCCTAAGAGCCTCCTCAACCCCGAACTCGGCGATGTCGGACTTGATCTGGCGGTAGTAGGCAAGATCGGCCTCGGCCTCCCTTAACAGCCATTCGATGTCTTCATAGAGGGCCGACTCAGAGCTATCTTTGCCTTCAAAGCGCCCAAGTTGCTCGCGGCAGTCGCCTATGTAATCGGCCAGCGCCTTCACGAGCTCGCGGCATATCTTGGTTTTATACTTAAGCTCGGCCTTCTCAAACACCCAGTAGGCGCGTTGCAATTCAAGCGTGCGCTCCCAGAATCGAATGTCAATCTCCGTTGACTCAAGGCAGTTCTCGAAGAATCCGAGATCAAAATCTGCCCGCTCACAGGCATACTTGTAGAAAAGCGCAATCTGTTCAAGGGGCGTCTTCGCTTCGTCAAGCCATGAGGCAAGTTCCTGCCACGAGCCGCTTGTCTCAACTTTGGCCGCTTTGACAGCCAGCGGCATCACGTCATTGACCTTGGTCGCGCTGCCCGGTATCTTCGCCTGCAACTTGGCAATAAGCCCGTCGCGTGATTTCATCATACCTTCGAGATCGGCCTTAAGCCCCTTGAGCGCCGCCCGTTCGTTGGCCACCGCATCGCGGCGCTCGCGCCACTGCACGACCGCGTTTTTCAAATACGGAATCAGCCCTTCCTCCGTGTGCTTGTACATAGGCCATCCACACGATGGTTCAAAACCCTCAAAACTCACGCCATACGTTTCCATGTCAGGCTCCTTTCAGTTCAATTTGAAATGCGGGATTTGCCATTGATTATTTCTCCTCGCCCTCTGTATGTTTTTCAACAACCTCCGCCCATGCGTTTCTGTGACATGAGAAAGCTTCGTTGCCTTCGCAATAAGATTTCCATGACTGGACCCCAGGCAGGAGCTTTTTGATGTTTACTCGTTTTGTCAACACATGAATTTCCGCAGCGAGTCTAGCGGCGTTGAGATATACAAACAACCTTGTGCCGTCCTCAAAACGTTCGCCATCTCCATCGCTCATCGTATTCAGAAGCTGACCGAGAAGACCATCAATAGGGCCAACAAGTGATAGAGGAAGTAGGTTGTCTCTGCAAAGAGCGGAAATGATCCGTGAAGCTGATTTGAACTCATCGGGGCCACCTAACGCAATGACATTAACTAACGTTTGGAGAAGGTCTGTGGGCGGCTGTGGAGTTCCGAACTTCATACTGTGGCGACATGCCAAATATAGAGCATTGCAGATTTGATTGAAGTGGTAGCCTTTGGCCTGAAGCAGCAGAATGTGAAGGCGAGAAAAAGCGTCGGTCGCGTCCCCACGGGAAACGCCAATCTCCACACAAGAGGCCGGAAAGGCATCGGCAAAGTATTCGTTCGTTGCAAGTTCCTCAAACGCCTTACGTGCTGGACCATCTTTTACGAGCGGTAACACGACATCACTTAGAACCATATCGTAATTATGCACTCTGTTGCGCATGTGTTCATGGCAATGCAATGGGTCCTTATCGTTCAAGATTCCTAACACCCGCGAAGAATCTTTCCGCCATCTCTCTAGGAAGTTCGCAAGGATCATGTTGCATTCACCGGGATCAAGATCGATTCTATATGTTTTGTTGTTTGCGAACGCAGAACTGGAAAGCAAGATGGAGTTGGTGAAGTTTGCCGTAGGATCCCTATGCCAACTTAGCCAAGGATGTTCTGAGTCTTCTTCTTTGGCAAACAGCGGGAAGTGATAGCCTTTATAAAAATCCCGTAGGGTGGCATCAACATTGAAAGGAATACAACCCAGATCGACGATATCCTTCAGCGCAATTCGATAAAGATGGGTGTCTGCAAAATATCCGCTTGCGTCGCAGTGCCTAGCTATTACCTTAGACATTTGCGCTCTAAGTTTGTTTGACACTGCCCCCACTTCAAGACAGCCCCCCCAATAAACCATCACATCAGACCTATATTGAACGTTATCCGTATCGGCCATCTCGACAAGTCGGGCCATTAACTTGTTGAGTTCATCTGAAACTTCTTCCTCATTGCATTTAAATCCCCGCCAATCAACACGAAGCGGATTTTGCCAGTTGTAGTTTTCTTCGTATATGCAAGGTATGCCAATAGCAAGAAGTTCATCTAGCCGTTCAAATATCCTCCTTGGCGACATGGCTTCTAGTAATCTGTTGAAATACCTGCCAAGGCCGGAAAACAACGGCCCCCTCTTCTTTGCATCAAGAGAATAAATTCTAATGCCAAGGTCAAATATGCCTTCTAGGGCTCTGCCTCGGGCCCGATAGCAAAGCCGTGACAAAACTTCAATCAATACGGGCGCGAGTTTACGATAATAATTCTCCTGATCCTCAAGCAATGCATCTAGGTGTTCATCCAGCATGTAATTGACTTGTGCAACATAATTTGAGATGAGCCCGTCAACTTGATTGGCGCTCATTTTGCGGAGCGCTTCAAAACCGAAAAATGTCTTAAGCGAAACATCACGACCCTTGCCAGACCGGATAAACATTCCGAATGCCCATCCAGGGGCATACGAAGCCGCTCGGGCGACAGCCCCTTGAAGTCCTTTTGCAATCAAAGTCGATGTAGGCGTGAAGACCGGCAGTCCCATTTCTTCAAAATACCGGAAGAGTTGAAAGGCGTGCAAGGGCTCTTCTGGCCAGATATATTCAGTAAAAATGGAGCCTGCGGATTGGTCAAGATCGTATTCAAGACGAAAGTCTGACCTCTTGCGCTCGGGAGCTGACAACAACGCCTCTAAATAATTAAGCTCGATCCACGGGTTACACCCGTATGCGGCAAGTTGTTTTAGTCGTTCAAAATTCTCACTCTTTACTTCGCCATTAGCTTGGGCCATGTTAAGGGCGACCAATGCCGCTCCTTCCACGCTTAAGGGCTCGACATTTCCCTTGAACTTGCCGCGAGGGATTTTTTGCCTTATTTCAGCGAGTGTCTTCTTCAGCAACTCGACGGCTTCCTCTGTATGCCCAAGCTCTAAAAGGACCGAAGCGAATTTGACGTTGTACTTCCTCATCCGGAACATGCTTCTCCACTCGGCCATCAGCCGGTCGAGCATCTTCACGTCTGGCAAGGCAAATGCCTGCTGTATGCGCTCGAAGATGTAATCGTTCGTATCCCAAGGACTCTGCCGATTAATGGTCTTGTCTATTACGGCACAATCGTAGTTCCATCTGTCGATGTCACAGTATTGACGACTCCATCTTAGGTGTGCAAACATCAGTTCTTCATACCACCGTCGAAATTCATAGTCCTCATCGTTTTCATAATGATAGTTGGAAAGGACCTTCGAATACCGCCGCATGATTTCTTCGTATGCTTCAATCATCCGCTTGTCGCTGAAAAGAGGAGAAAGGCATTGGTCAAATCGGCGTACAAGTACATGAAGTCCCTTGAGGTCCCATGGCGACGGCATATTCAGCAACCTGACAAATGCGCCAGTGGAGAATCGCCTAGATGCCTCCACACAACTCCAGAACTGTTCGTGCGGAAGCACAAGCTGATTAGGATCGTTACGGAATTCTTTTCTTATGTTTTCGATGCATTCGCATACTTTTTCCTCTGGAGTGTCTTCATCCCAGACATTCCAGTATCCAGCTTCCCATGACGCATTGGTTAGGTCATGCCCGAGGAAATCAAAGAGACAGTGTAATTCCTTTTGGATGTCATCATTGCAGTCATAAAAGCAATCAGAGAGGTTGATCAAACAAATGCCGCGCTTGGCGAATGCCAAGGACTCAGGTTCTGAAACATCCCTTGCCCCGACAAGGAATATTCTCGGATGTTCTCCGTCGAATTTGTAATGGTCGCGGAGCCATCCTTCCCATTTCCGGAAATTAGGGTCTTTGCCGGAGAAGCCGATTAGGCAGAGGCAGTCCTCGGTCAATGTCTGCCGCACTAAATTAACGAATGGCTCATTTTCACCTTTCGCATCGTATGTCCTGTAGTCTTCTTCTGTAAAAACTAATGGGCGGGTCTCGCAATCTACCGAGCCATGCAACTTTACAATGCGCGGCGATTCAGATTCCCGAAGATCCTCTGCCGTGTGAATAACTTGGAATCGGCGCTTTAGAACATCCTCTGTCGCCTTCTCTAAAAGCGTGTCGTAATTTGTAGTGAAAACTTCAGTCCAAGGCAACTTGAAGAATTCGTTGTGAAGTTCTCCAGGCAACAGATTTTTGTCATCAATCTGCTCCCTAAGGAAAACATCCAGCGCATCTCGTCCGAATTGGGCAGAGAATTCTTCGCCAAGTGCTAGCGGCGTTTTGCGGCTTGAAACATCAGCGGCCGACTTGTCAGGGTACAGTTTATTCGCCAACGACATCGAGAGCCGTTGCCAATCAGGCGGCAATGGGCGAGTCTCGTCTTTCCGCTTTGCATTCAGACTGAAACCTGCGCCAACCATAACGGCGAGATGTTCCATCCACAGCCGGTTGCGCATCTGGTCGATGTCGAAAAATGCTTGAGAATTCTTGTACATAAGCGCATTAACTTACTGGTTGATCAACCCTTTCATCACCTGGTCTATGGCGGCGATAGATTTCTTGAGATTCGCCTTCGCCGACTCCGCCTTGTCGGCTATCGCAACAAACTCGCGCTGGAGGGAGAGCGGGGGAATCTTATATTCAAAATCTTCGAGTGGCGCCTGAGTGATTTTTGGTTGGCCTGTTTCACTTGCGAATCTAGAGAAATCTATCCATTTGCAATAGTGGTACAAAAACCTTAGGTCAAAGACCTTTTCCTTAAAGTCCTGGATAAATATCGCATTGTCAGTTATCCACGCTGGGTGTTTGACAAGTCTTACATTCCCGCAGTATTCTCCAACTCTCCCAAATACCAAAGTGTCAAAGTTTATCAATGATTTATTGGTGTACCACGCGATTCCATTGCCACCGTAAACAGGAATGCCTGAGCCTAAGCGTTTCTCAGAAGAAAGAAACTTACCGCTTGAAAACTTGAACAGCTCCTTACCTTTACGAATTCTCCGCGCCTCCGCGCCTCCGCGTGAGCTATCATCCCCCGCATCCCCGAACATCTCCCGAAACTTGGCCTTGAGCATTTCGTCGGTGGCGTTGATGGCCTTTTTGTAGGATTCCTTGAGGTCGTTCGCGGCCCAGAGAAGTTCGGCAAGCTTCTTCTGCTCGTCCATCGGCGGCAGGTCGAATTCGTAGTCGGAGATGTGCGACCATTTCACGCGCGGCGAAAGCGATCCACCTGAACCGCGCATTGCAAAATCGAAGAAGGCATCCGTGCGCAGATAGTACGGTAGTAGTTCTGGCACGATCTTCTCTGGCCTTGCCGCAATTACCGTGATATCCCCCGAGCAGATGCCGTCGCAGGGTGCGAGGGACATCTTCTTCTGGTAGGCGCGGCGCCGGCCGAAGAGCAGCTGTCCCTTCTTGAATCCCTTTGTGAATGTGTTCTCGTCGGGATTCACATTCCACTGCCGAAGCCAGATTTCGTCCGGTTCAAGATGTTCGAGCCCGACTACCGGCACGTCCTTCCTGTCCTGATTCCAGGTTTCGCGTGCTTCAACAGCGACATCATCAAGTCTTACCTTTGCCATGGTTCACCTCACCGCATCAAGGATTTCATCCAGCGCGCCCGCGACAGTCGAATCGGATTCCTGCCACCCGGCGAACGCATCGGCGAGCGACACTTTGAATCCAGTCTCTACAATTGACTGATGAGCGTACCGCGAAATGTTGAGATTGTAATTGATCGCCGCCATCTCGGCATTGGTCGCATCATACGAGAACGTCCCGTCGCTATGACGCTTGCGGTAGGCGTCTATAATCTTTTGGATGTGCCCACGTTCGAGATAGCTCTCTCCGTTCTTGCGCGTCACTTCCTTGACCGCATTAATGAAGAGAACGCGCCCTTTCGCCGCGGCTGATTTCTTCGAGCGGCAGATCATGATGCACGCTTCCATCGGCGAATTGTAGAAGAGATTCGGCCCAAGCCCGATCACCGCCTCCAGAAGATCGCTCTTCACGAGGTTCTCGCGAATCTTCGTCTCGCTTTCGCGGTCGAGGTCGCCCAGCGGCAGGAGTATCGCGCAACGGCCGGTCTTCTCGTCCATCGACTTCAGGATGTGCTGGATGAACGCATAGTCGGCGCGGCTCGCGGGCGGCGTTCCGAGGAAGTTGCGCCCGTAGGGGTCATGCTCGAACGCCGTCTGGCTCCAGAGGTCCTGTCCAAGTCCATACGGGGGATTTGCGAGCACGACGTCGAAGGTCTGCAGCTTGCCGCCAGTCGTGAACGCGGGGTGCACGAGCGTATCGTCCTTTACGATCCGGAACTCCTCAAGCCCGTGCAGGAAGAGGTTCATCCGCGCGATCGTCGCGGTGAGCGGCTTCAGCTCCTGTCCGTACGCCCGGACCTCGCGCCAGGAATTATCGTTGGGATTGTCCGGGTTTTTCAACTTGGCTATGCACGAAATGAGCATGCCGCCCGTGCCGCATGTCGGGTCGTAGATCGACTCCTGCGCCTTGGGCTCGAGGATGTCGACCATCAGTTCGAC
>ONRL01000059.1 GCA_900320225.1 uncultured Lentisphaerota bacterium | reverse complement strand
GATCGGGCGGATCTTGCCGTCGGGGGTTCCCCAGCCCTTCTCGTAGTGGCGCACGATGCCCGCGAACACCTCGGCCATGTGGTCGAAGTCCTTCGGGATTTCGGCGGCGAAGTGGACGAGGCCCGTGTGCTCGATCGACGTGCCGAGGCGGTAGAACGGCTTCTGCCCGATGGCGTACTGGAGGTCCACCATGAAGTCGGTCGTGTCGAAGAAGTAGTTCTTGGGGTCCTTCGGGTCGAGGTGCTTGAGCGGGAACACGTACTGCACGTCGAAGGCGCGGCAGCCGCAGTTGATGAGCCCGAGGTCGTGCGAGCGCACGTAGTCGAAGTTCATCTCCTTGAGCTGCTCGTCCCAGTGGGCCGCATGGGCGCGCTCGAAGTTCGGGGCGTAGCCCGAGGAGTGGAGCGCGGGACGGAACTTCGCGGTCGCCTGCGAGAAGTCCGCCGTCACCGCCGCCGATGCGGCGAACGCCGCGCAGCAGGCGGCGGCGAGGAGTGCTGTTGCTTTCATGTTCATGCCTTTCGTGTTATCTGTTGACAAGTGAGAGGAACTCCTGGCGGACCTTCTCGTCCAACCGGAAACTGCCGAGCATGGCGGACGTCACCATCTCGGAATTCTGCTTCTCCACGCCGCGCATCATCATGCAGAGGTGGCGGCAGCGGAACACCACGCCCACGCCCTCGGCCCCGGACGCCTCCAGCACGGCGTCCGCCACCTGCTCCGTGAGGCGCTCCTGGATCTGCAGGCGGCGCGCGTAGACGTCAACGATGCGCGCGAGCTTCGACACGCCCAGCACCTTACGCTTCGCGATGTAGCCGATCGCGCACGTGCCGAAGAACGGCAGCAGGTGGTGCTCGCACATGGAATACACCTCGATGCCGCGCAGCACGATCATGTGGTTCGCGCCCGTGTCGAACACGGCCCCGTTCAGCACCCCGCGTGGCGTCTGGCGGTAGCCGCACGTAAGGAACGTGAGCGACTTCGCCACGCGCGCCGGGGTCTTCAGGAGACCGTCGCGGCCAGGATCCTCGCCGAGTTCCACGAGGAGCTGGCGCACGAGCGAGGCGATTTTCTTTTCGTCCGGCTCGCGGACGTCTTTCTTCTTCATTTCTCTTCTCCAGATTGCATCTTGTCTTCGCGGCGGCCGAAGAAACGGTCCACCACGACGGCGATCGCGCCGTCGCCCGCCACGTTGCAGGCGGTGCCGAGGCCGTCCATCGCCACGTACACGGTCATCAGCATCGTGCACTGTTCGGGCGTGAAGCCGAGGATCGACTCCAACAGCCCGAGCGAGCTCATGATCACCCCGCACGCCACGCCGGGCGCGGCCACGGCGGTGATCGCCATCATGAAGATGAAGTAGGTGAACAGCCCGAAATCAAGCGTCCGCCCCGCCAGCACCATGAACGCGACGGCGCACGAGACCACCTTTACGGTGGAGCCGGCCAAGTGGATGGTGGCGCAGAGCGGCGCCACGAGGCCCGTCGTCTCCTCGCTGACGCCGTTTTTCCGCACGCACCGCATGGTCACGGGGATCGTGGCGGCGGACGAGCAGATCGTCAGCGCGGTGAAATACGCGGGAAGCATGTTCCAGATGACGGGGAGCGGGTTGCGGCGTGCGAGGAGGCAGGCCACGCCGTACTGGATGAGGAGCAGAAGAACGGTGAGGACCACGCTCATCGCGATGATCTTCAGCGCCGTCACGCCGAACGCGGCCAGCTGTCCGCTCGCCGTCATGTTCGCGATCATCGCCATGATGTAGAACGGCAGCACGGGGAGGATCGCCACCTCGATCGTGCGCGACACGATCGTGCGCAGCTGGACGAACCCGCGCTGGAGCGCGTCCGCGCCCGTGAAGAGGATGCCGAGGCCGAGCATGAACGAGAGGAAGAGCGCCGTCATCACGTTCATCACCGGCGGAATCTCGAGGAGCGGCTTCGTCTTCGTCACGCCCGCGAGCGTGCCGATCCCTTCGGTGAGCCACGCGGGGAACACCAGCGCGCTGCCGAAGTAGGCAAGGAAGCCCGCGAACACGGTGGAGCCGTACGCAATGAGGACGACCGCGAGCAGCACCTTCCCCGCGCCCCGCCCGGTTTCCGCGATGGCCGGCGTCACGAGGCCGAGGATGAAGAGCGGCACGATGAAGCGCAGGATCTGTCCGAACACGCCGCTAAACGCATTCACCACCTTCAACGCCCACCCGCACGGCGCCCAGGGATGGCCGAGCAGCCAACCGAGCGCCACGCCGCCCGCGATGGCGATGAGGATTTTTCCGAAGAGTCCGAGTTTTACCTTGCGCATGGCGATATTCTATCAAACCACCGTCCGAATGGCGAACGGAAAATGGCAATCGGAGTGCATTTGTGGTATACTTCCCGACATGAAAACCTACGCCCTGCTGGCGGCCGCCTGCGCCGCGCTCGCGGGCCTCGCCGAAACGGACGAGGCCGCACGCGTCGTCCGCCTGCGCGACGAGGCCCTGCGCTTCAACGCCGCCGCCGCGCGTCTCGCCGTGGAGGACCTCGCGCGCACCCCTTCCTACGACGCCGCCCGCCACCGCGCCGCCGTGGAGGCGCTCGCCGCCCGGCGCGACTGGGCCGTCGCCCACCTCAACCCCACGAACGCGGAAGGGCGTGCCGAGGCCGTCGCCCTCGTGGAGGGCTACCGCGCGGCCCTGCTCGCGAACCCGCGGCTTGACGCGGACAAGATCCTCTGCGTGCGCCGCCACCTCAAGAACTCCGTCTGGCCCACCAACACCTACGGCACGGTGGGCGGCAGCGACGGCCCCCCGTACAGGAAACGCGCCCTTTCGCGCGACCTCGGCCTCCTCGGACTCAACGCCCACAACCACATGGACCTCCGGCGCACCGGCTTCACGAACGAGATCGCCGTGATCTCCAACCTCCGCGCCACCCCCGCCTTCACCACCCTCTACCGTCCGTCCGACACCTCCATCGTGCGCGACCTCGACCTCGACTTCGACGCCTCCCGCATCCTTTTCACCAGCTACAGAGGCACCAACAATCTCCTTGGCGTCTTCGAGATAGAGATTAAGTCGCCGCCTTCGGCGGCTTTAAGTGCGCCTGCGGCGCTAAGTGGCCCTTCGGGCCTAAGTAAACTTAGTCGCGAAGCGACACTTAGCGCCGAAGGCGCACTTAACCACTTAAAGGGCGAAGCCCGACTTAATCAGGCGAAACTTGTTTCGCCCGAGGACGGGCACTACGACATCCAATGGTGGGATGCCTGCTATTTGCCGAACCGCGACCAGGTAATCATGCTCGGCACGGGCGCGTACCAGTTCCTCCCGTGCGAGGACGGCAACTTCCCCATGTGCGTCCTCTACCGCGTCGACCGCCGCACGGGCGAGACCATCCAGCTAACTTACGAACAGGATTCCGACTACACGCCAGTGGTGCTCAACGACGGACGCGTCGCCTACACGCGCTGGGAATACTCCGACATCCAGCACTACTTCTCGCGCGAGCTGATGACCATGAACCCCGACGGCATCGGCCAGCTCGCCCTCTGGGGCAGCGGCTCCTACTTCCCCACCTTCTTCTGCGGCGCACGATCCGTCCCGGACGACCCGCACCTCCTCGTGATGATGGCCGGCGGGCACCACGGTCGCGCCGAACACGGACGCATGCTCCTCCTCGACCCCACGCTCGCACGCAAGTACCCCGTCGCGTTCGACCCGCCTGACCGCGAGTGGGGGCCGCCCAAACACGCCCTCCGCATCCCCACGCGCCGCTTCCCCGCGCGCGAGACGGGTCTCGTGCACGAGTTCCCCGGTCGCGGCGAGACGGTGGAGGGCGACCTCTGCGACCTGCAGGTGGACAACCAGTTCGCGCGCGGCAAGCCGTACTTCGCCCACCCCTGGCCGCTCGGCGGAGCCTACTTCCTCGCCTCCGCGAAGCTCGGTAACGAAGGTCGTTTCGGCATTTACCTCGTGGATTCCTTCGACAACATCGTGCTGCTCGCCGAGGCCGACGACGGCGCCCTCTTCGAGCCGATCCTCCTCGCCCCGCGGAAGCGTCCGCCCGTGATCCCCGACCGGCGCGTGCCCGGCGCGAAGACTGCCACCGTCCACATCGCCGACATCTACAACGGCCCCGGCCTCGCCGGCGTCCCGCGCGGCACGGTGAAGAAAATCCGCGTCTTCGCCTACCACTACTGCTACCACCGCACGGGCGGGCATGTCTCCACCGGACTCGACAAAGTGGAGGCCGGTTGGGATCTCAAGCGCGTGCTCGGCACCGTGAACGTGGAGCCGGACGGCTCCGCCTGCTTCGAGATGCCCGCCAACACGCCCGTCTCCTTCCAGCCGCTCGATGCCGACGGCGCCGCCGTGCAGCTCATGCGCTCCTGGACCGTCGGCATGCCCGGCGAGCGGGTGAGCTGCACCGGCTGCCACGAGGACAACCGCACCTCCATCACCACCTCCCGTACGCAGGCCGACCGCAAGCCGATCCAGAAGATCACCCCGCCCGACGCCGACGGCATCCGCCCCTGGGGCTTCGCCAACGAGCTCTACCCCCACCTCGTCGCCTCCTGCTCCTCCTGCCACAAGGAAAAACTCGCCACCCCCGAATCCGCCTACCGCTTCCTCCACCCCTACATCCGGCGCGGCGGCGCGGAAAGCGAGCTGCCGATCCTCAACCCGCTTGAGTTCCACGCCAGCACCTCGCCGCTCGTGCAGATGCTGAAGAAAGGCCACCACGGCGCGCGCCTCGGCGCGGACGGCTGGCGCCAGCTCTACACATGGATCGACCTCAACTGCGTGTTCTACGGCAAGTGGAGTCCGAAGGGATTCAAGTCAAACTCCTTCGTCCTCGGCTGCACAAACCAGGTCGAACGCCGCAAGGAGCTCCTCGCTACCTACGCCGATCTCAGCGACGATCCCGAAGCCGAATACGACCGATACGCCGCGATAGTCGCTTCGCGACTAAGTGCTGCTTCGCAGCTAAGTGCCCCTTCGGGGCTAAGTGCTGCTTCGCAGCTAAGTGCGCCTACGGCGCTAAGTGGCCCTTCGGGCCTAAGTAGACTTAGTCGCGAAGCGACACTTAGGGGCGAAGCCCCACTTAACAACTTAAAACTTAGGGGCGAAGCCCCACTTAACAACTTAACTCTCAAAGGTTGGCCCATGGATACGCTCCAGGCCGCCAACGCCCAGCTCGGCGCGATTGACCAGATCGCGCCTGTCACCACCAAGACCCTCATCCTCGGCGCCGGCACCTCGATGACCTTCCGCCGTATTCCTGCCGGTTCCTACATCATGGGCAGCACCAACGGCTACCCCGACGAGGTCTCGCACGTCGTGCGCATCGAAAAACCCTTCTGGCTCTCCGAAATGGAAGTGGACAACGCGCAGTACCACGCCTTCGACCCCACGCACGATTCACGATCGCAGGATCAATGGGGCTTCGACCAAGTGATGCCCGGCCACGTCGGCAACCACCGCCGCCAGCCCGTCGTGCGCGTCTCGCGCGAGGAGGCCGCCGCCTTCTGCGCGTGGCTCTCCACCAACTGCAACGTCCGCGCCGCGCTCCCCACTGAAGAGCAGTGGGAGTGGGCCGCGCGCGCCGGCACCGACACGCCCTTCCCGTGGGGCGGCCTCGACGACGACTTCGGCAAGTACGCCAACTTCGCCGACAAGAGCACGCGCTGGATGTACTCCACGTGGGACGGCGCGGCCAGCATCCAGGTGCGGCGTCCCTACAAGGCCGACATGAACTACCCCCTCCGCGACGACCGTTTCGAGGACGACTGGTTCACGCTCAACTTCACGGGCCGCACGCGGTGCAACCTCTGGGGGCTCTACGACATGCACGGCAACGCGGCGGAATGGACCGCCACCACCACCCCAGACGGCCGCGCCGTCGCGCGCGGCGGCAGTTTCGCCTCCCGCCCGAAGGACGCCACCAGCTCCTTCAAGACCTACTATCTTCCCTGGCAGAAGGTCTACGACGTCGGTTTCCGCGTAATGCTGGAAGAATCGAACTAACGCGATTTGGACCAACCGATGGCGCGAGGTGTCTCGAGGCGGCGCCAGCCGTTCCACGTCGCAATCTCCTTCACGGGCGTGCCGGGCGGAAGCGTCGCCACGACCGGCGAGGCGTCGGATGGCGCGAAACGCAGTACCACCGGGCGCGTGGCCGGATCGCCGGCTTCGTCGGCGGACGACTTCGGCTTTTCGACGGAATCGTTCACGGACACGCTCGTGTTCTCCGTGCTGGCCGCCTCGGTCGAGACGAACGTGAGCTTCAGCGGATAGGCGCGCGCCACCTCGTAGCGCTTCGTGTGGGGATTGTAGTAATGGACGGAGACGAGCGCGGTGTTCGTGGCCTGCGCCGTGCGGGGCACGAGCATCTGCGTCCACACCACGCGGCGGTCGGTCCGTTCCACCTCTTTGGGTTCGTACGCCTTGAACTCCTTCGAAAGATGCTCCACGTTCGGGTAGATGTTCGACGGGCAATAGCCGTTGAAGGTCAGCGTGTACGTGGCGGTGACGAGGTCGTTCGGGCGTACCTGGTCGCGGTCCAGTTTCTGCTTCATCTCGAACCGCTGCCCCACCGCGCCCGAGAAATTCGCGGGGCGGCCGTGCTCCGGCAGGGGTTGCGCCTCGATTTGAAGGGGTGCGAGCCGCTGCCCGAAATTACGGAAGAACGACGACCCGCCCTGGACGACTCCCACCATCCCCTCGACCGTCAACGACGCCTCCAGCGAGACGGGCACCTTGAAACGCACCGGAATCCGGATGCGCTTGACGACGTGTCCCGCCGTGGCGGACGTACCGTCCGCCAGGTTCTCAAGCGACCCGTACGCGATCGAGTCGCCCCCTTCGGGCAGTCCGCCCACGCGGATCTGGTCGAGGGAAGCCTTGCGGTCCACGTCCAGCTCCAGGATGATCGCGCACGGCTCGCCCACCACAGGTTTTTCCGGCTCGCCGTGCGCCTTGGCGGACACGGTGAACTGCGGCATCTCCTGAAACCGCTGCGAACGCGGGAAGCTGAAGAGCTGCGCGTGGGCGTTCAACGCGCAGACGGCCAGCAGGGCGGGGATTAGGCTATTTCTGCGCATGGAGCACCTCCGTCCCGTGATGTTCCTCGACGAGCGACACGCCCACGGAAATGGACGCCGCGCAGAACGCAACGAGGCACGCCGTCAGCAGAAAACGGCGCAACGCGCCCGCCGGCAGAAGCGCGACCAGCCAGAGAAACGCCCACACCGCGGCGGCGCACACGAGGCGCGTATCGACGCTCCAGCTCACGTGCGGCTTCAGGAAGATGCGCGCGGGCGACAGTTCCGCGCGCGGATTGTTCGTTTGCCGCGCGAGCGCGGCCCGCAGGCCGCGCGCCGTGGAGGACGTCTCGCCCCCGCGCCGCTCCGCGCAGTCGAACGCCGCGCGCGCGCCGCGCGCGTCGCCCGACAAAAGGAGACAGGCGCCGAGGTTCTGGTAGATCGTCGCGTTGTCCGCGCCGGCGTCCAGACAGTCGCGGTAGGCGTCGGCCGCCCGCCTGAAACCGGCCTCGTCCGCCGCCTGGACGGCCAGCGAGGAGGCGCGTTTGTAGGAGAACGCGGCACGCGCGGCGTCCGACGCGTCCTGCGCGGCGCCGCCGAGGCAAAGCCCCGCCGCAAGCAGAAGCGCGACGACCCCGGCGCCGGGTTTCGCCGAGTAGACCTGGGCGTCGTGCGTCTGGAGGTTCGTCACGACGAGGGCGACGTCCTCCTCCGAATAGTCCGGCGACATGAGGCGCTGCGCGTCGGCCGCCGTCACGGCCGCGCCGTTCACGCCGTAGCGGACGGTGAAGAATTTGCGGATCGCGGCGGCGCGGCGCGCGGCATTCCGGCTCTTGAGCGCGCGGCGGCACACGCCGAACGCGCGGGCCTTTCGGTAGGCCGCGTTGTATGCGGATATGCGGCGGCGCACCGGCGGGGCGAACCGGATACAGAGGAAGAGCACGGGCGACACGAGGAACAGCAACGCCGCCAACGCGAGGTGCGGCAACAGCGGACGCGCCTCCGCGCCGCGCGGATCCAGGTCGATCCCGTCGGGCAGGGGGAACTCCTCGCCGCCGTCATCGTCCGTGAGCACCACCTGCAGGCCCGCCTTCACCTGGACGGGGATGGATTCCGTCGTGCGCGTCACGTAGGCGCGGCGGTCGAGGTCGTAGTAGGAAACGGACAGGGACGGGAACTCCACCGTACCGGCCTTGACAGAGCGTATGCGCCAGGAGAACCGGCGGGAGGCGCTCAGCGTCTCGGTCTTCAGCGAGGCGGCGTCGAGACGGAAGATCGAGCCGGTGAACGCGTTGGAGAAGTCCGGGGGATAGACGGACGACGGGTTGGCGGCGCCGGCGATCTCGAGCGTGAAGGTGAGCGGGTCGCCCGCCGTGCAGACCTTGGCGTCGAGCGTCGCGGACACCGTGAGGTTGGAGGCGATCGCCCCGCACCACGACGCAGGGCGCCCCGCCGCAGGCGGCTCGGCGACGGTGAGCGTGAGCGGCGCCGTGCGCAGAACGACGTTCGAGAGAACCGGCGCGTCGACGGCGCGGTTGAACCGGTCGCGTCCGCGCCGCACGCCCGTGATGAGCGGCACTTCCACCGTGACGGGGTCGAGACGCACCGTCCCCGGCGCCGTGGCGCGCCACGGGGCGACGGCAATCTCCAGGCGCCACCCCTTGTCCGCCTCGCGGCCGACCTTGAACGGGAAAAGCTGGCGCTTGGGTCCGAGACGTCCGAACGGATCCATGCCGTCGAACATGTCGAACGGATCGTCCATCATGGCGGAAAGGCTGTCCGTCACGTAGTTGTTGAGCGTGAACGCGGGCCCCGAACGGCCGCCGCGCCGGGGCATCTGGTCGGGCGCGAGCGGGACGCGCGGATCTCCGCGGTCAAGGGCCTCGCTCTTCCACTCGCCCTCGAGGAACGAACAGGTGACGTGCGGCGCGCGCTGGTTGAGGAACGGCGGCTGGGCCTCGGCGTAGGCGCCGGGCACCGGCGGCAGCTTCAGCACGAGCGACACCTGCACGTGCTCCGTGACGACGAGGTTCGTGGACGTGGCGACGATCTCCAGCGACGGTTCCGTCGCCCCCAGCGCGAAGGCGGCCAGGACACAGAGGGGAAATGGCGTCGTCTTCTTCATGGCTACTGGATCACGACCACGGACACGTTCCGGTGGGGAACCGCAGCGGCAGGGCGGCCTTCGTCGGGAAGCGCGGACGGCGTGTTCGTGGAGACGGTGGCGTTGATCTGCGAAAGCGCCTTCGCGAGTCGTTCCGCGCGTTCGCGGTTCTGGCGGTTCTCCGTCACGGCCACGCCGCCGAGGAACCCGCCGGTGGCGGCGAGCAACACGAGCAGGACGACGCTGACCCAGGCCAGCACGGGACGGGAACGGCGCTGCATCAGGCTCGCCTCGGCCTCGGCGTGCGCGCGGGCGGCGGCAAGGCGTTCGCGTTCGACGGCGAGCGACTCGCGCTCAAGGCGCAGACGCTCCTCGGCGAAACTGAGAGTCCCTTCTTCGGTCGGCTCCGTGCGTTCTTCCGTCTCGTCCATGGTTGCCCCCTTCCCTCCTCATTCGTCGAACAGCGGCGTGGAGAAATAGCGCTCCGCCGTGTCCGGCAGCACGGTGACGACCGTCTTGCCGGGGCCCAGCTTCCGCGCGAGCTCCAGCGCGGCGAACACGTTGGTGCCGGCGGAGATGCCGACCATGAGGCCCTCCTTGCGCGCGAGGTCGCGCGAGGTATTGAGCGCGTCCTCGTCCGACACGATGCAGATGTGCGAGTAGATCTTCGTGTTCAGGTTGTCCGGGATGAGCCCGTCGCCGATGCCCATCTGGAGGTGCGTGCCGACCGTGCCACCGGCGAGGATGGCGGCGTTCTGGGGCTCGACCGCCCAGATCTCGATGCCGGGGTTCTGCGCCTTCAGCACCTCGCCGATGCCGCTGAGCGTGCCGCCGGTGCCGATGCCGCTGCAGAATCCGTGGATCGGGCGCGCGGCCTGCTCCATGATCTCAAGGGCGGTGTGGTGGCGGTGCGCGCGGGGGTTCGCGGGGTTCGAGAACTGCTGCGGCACGTAGACGCGGGGGTCGGACTTTCGCATCTCCTCGGCCTTGCGCACGCACTCGGCGATCGCGTCGCCGATGTTGCCCGCGTCGTGCACGAGCACCACCTCCGCGCCGTAGTGGCGCATCAGCTTGCGGCGCTCCTCGCTCACGCTGTCGGGCATCACGATCACGGTGCGGTAGCCGCGCACGGCCCCCACGAGCGCGAGTCCGATGCCCTGGTTGCCGCTCGTGGGCTCCACGATCACGGAGTCCGGTTTCAGAAGACCGTCGCGTTCGGCCTCGAGGATCATGTTGTAGGCGGTGCGGGTCTTGATCGAGCCGCCCACGTTGAGCGCCTCGAACTTGACAAGCACCTCGGCGGAGCCCGGGCTCACCATGCGGTGCAGCCGCACGAGCGGCGTGTGGCCGATGGCGTCCAGGACGGTGTCGCAGATCATTGCGCGGCCTCCTCCTCGCCGGGCTCGGACTCCGCGACGGAGAGCGAGACGAGCGACGCGCCCTCGGTGAGGCGCACGAGCCGCACGCCCATGCCGCTGCGGCCGACGACCGCGATGTCCACCACGCGCTGGCGCACCATGAGGCCGTCGGACGTGATGGAGATGATCGACTCGTCGTCGCG
This sequence comes from uncultured Lentisphaerota bacterium, assembly GCA_900320225.1. Lineage (GTDB taxonomy): Bacteria > Verrucomicrobiota > Kiritimatiellia > RFP12 > UBA1067 > RUG572. Next base: position 4,972 of record ONRL01000059.1, on the reverse strand, counting down.
CACCGCGTGCGCAGCCACCACGTGGCCGTTGCGGTCCGCGCCCTTGATGGCCGTCACGCCCATGGCGCCGCGGTGCTTGCGCTCGTAGGCGCTGAACTCGGTGCGCTTGCCGTAGCCGTTCTCGGTGGCGACGAGGAGCGTCTTCGTGTCGTCCACCACGTCGAGCGAGCACACCGCGTCGTCGCTGCGCAGCTTGATGCCGCGCACGCCGGCGGCCGTGCGGCCCATGCGGCGCACCTCGTCCGAATTGAAGCGCGTGCCGATGCCGTTGCGCGTGATCATCACCACGTCCTCGCCCGGCTTCACGAGGCGGACCTCCACGAGCTCGTCGCCCTCCTCGATGCTAATGGCGCGGATGCCGTTGCGGTTGACGTTCTTGAAGTCGCCGAGGAGCGTCTTCTTCACGGTGCCGTTGCGCGTGGCGAACATCACGTCCACGTCGCCCTCGAAGGACCGGATCGGCAGGAGCTGGAGCACCTGCTCGCCGGGCTGGAGGTTGAGGAAGTTGACGAGCGGCTTGCCGAAGCTCGTGCGCGCGGCCTCGGGGATCTCGTAGGCGTCCTTGAGGAAAAGGCGGCCGGTGTTCGTGAAGAACATGAGCGAGTCGTGCGTCTCGGCCACGAACACGAGGCGGAGGAAGTCCTCCTCCTTCAGCTGCGCGCCCTTCACGCCGCGCCCGCCGCGGTTCTGCTCCTTGTACTCCGTGAGCGGCACGCGCTTGACGTAGCCGCGGTTGGAGAGCGTGATCACGCACGGCTCGTCCGCGATGAGGTCCTTGATGGAGACCTCGTTCTCGTCGATCGTGATCTCCGTGCGGCGCTTCGCGTCCTCCCGCGACGCGAACTTCTCCTTCAGCTCCGCGAGGTCGTCCTTGATGATGGCGTACACGCGCCCCGCGTCGGCGAGGATGGCCTGCAGGTCGGCGATCGTGGCGACGAGCGCGGCCAGCTCCGCCTCCAGCTTCTCGCGTTCGAGGCCGGTGAGCTGGTAGAGGCGCATGTCGAGGATCGCGTTCACCTGCGGCTCGGTGAAGGCGTAGGCCTCCACGAGCTTGGCCTTCGCCTCGTCGCGGTTCTTCGACGCGCGGATGATCTTCACCACGTCGTCGAGGTTCGCGATGGCGATGAGGAGTCCGTCGAGGATGTGCTTGCGCGCCTCGGCCTTCTTCAGCTCGAACTTCGTGCGGCGGGTGATCACCTCGAAGCGGTGGTTCACGTAGCAGCGGAAGAAGTCCTTCAGGTTGAGGATCCGCGGACGCCCCTGGTCGATCGCGAGCATGATCGCGCCGAAGGTGGTCTGCAGCTCGGTGTGCTTGTAGAGGTGGTTCAGGACGATCTGCGGCTGGGCGTCGCGCTTCAGCTCCACGATGATGCGCACGTCGGCCTTCGACTCGTCGCGGATGTCGCTGATGCCCTCGATCACCTTGTCCTTCACGAGCTCGGCCGCGTGCTTGATCATCTCGGCCTTGTTCACCTGGTAGGGGAGCGAGGTGATCACGATGCGCATGCGGTCGTTCTTCCACTCCTCGATCTCGGCGTGTCCGCGCACGCAGAGCTGGCCGCGGCCGAGCTTGTACATGGCGATGATGCCGTTGCGGCCGCAGATCTGCGCGCCCGTGGGGAAGTCGGGCCCCTTCACGAACTGCATCAGGTCGTCGATCGTGCAGTCGCGGTGGTCGATGTAGTGGGTGATGCCGTCGCACAGCTCGCCGAGGTTGTGCGGCGGGATGTTGGTGGCCATGCCCACGGCGATGCCGGCGGAGCCGTTGAGGAGGAGGTTCGGGAGCTTCGCGGGGAGGACCGACGGCTCGGTGAGCGTCTCGTCGTAGTTGGGCACCATGTCCACGGTGTCCTTGTCCAGGTCCTCGAGCATCACCTCGGCCGCCTTCTGCATGCGCACCTCGGTGTAGCGCATCGCGGCGGGCGGGTCGCCGTCCACGGAGCCGAAGTTGCCGTGCCCGTCCACGAGCGGCATGCGCATCGAGAAGTCCTGCGCCATGCGCACGATCGTGTCGTAAATCGACGAGTCGCCGTGCGGGTGGTACTTGCCCATCACCTCGCCGACGACGTTCGCGGACTTCTTGTGCTTGACCCCCGAGCCGAGGTTCAGGCGGTGCATGCCGAACAGCGACCGGCGGTGCACGGGCTTGAGGCCGTCGCGCACGTCGGGGAGCGCGCGCCCGATGATCACGCTCATCGAGTAGTCGATGTAGTCGCGGCTCATCTCCTCTTCGATGGCCACGTCCTCCAGCGTGCCGGCCACGGCCGCCGGCGTCTCGGGTTCGAGGTTCTGCTCGGTTTTCTCTTCGTCTGCCATAAGCGCTTTCGTGTTGTTTTTTCTGTGCGCATATTATACCACTTCGCGCGCGCGCGCGCAAGCGCGGCTTGACAGTCGGCGCGGAATTGTGCCATACTGTCCCTACAGACAGGAGAAGCTCATGAAACGACTCGAAACGATGCTGGTCTTCCTCGCCCTCGCGGCCACTTCCGTTGGGGCGGACTTCAACGTCCGCGCGTTCGGCGCGGTTGGCGACGGCGCGACGAAGGACACCGCCGCCGTCCAGCGCGCGCTGGACGCCTGCGCGCAGGCGGGCGGCGGACGCGTGACCGTGCCGATGGGCACCTACCTGATCGGCTCCGTCTACCTCGGCGACCGCACCGAACTCCACCTCCAGAAGGGCGCCACCCTCCTCGGCAGCCCCAACCTCGCCGACTACAACGCCCCCGACGCCTACCCGCAGAACTTCGGCAGCAAGAACGAGGGCTGGAGCGCCAAGCACCTCATCCTCGCGCTCGAGAAGCAGGGCGTGTCCATCACCGGCCACGGCGTGATCGACGGCAACGGGCGCGCCTTCTTCGACGACAAGCCCCAGTTCGTCGGCAAGGTCTGCTGGCGCGACGGCGGCATCAACGCGAAGGACAGGAAACACCAGGGGCGCCCCGGACAGGAGATCGTGTTCATCGAGTGCCGCGACGTGGCCGTGCGGGACGTCACGTTCCGCGACATGAGCTGCTGGAGCTGCTTCTTCCACGGATGCGAGAACGTGGCCGTGGGCGGCGTGACCGTTCGCAACGGCATGCTCAACCTCAACACCGACGGCTTCGACGTGGACTCCTGCCGCAACGTGACGATCGGCGACTGCGACATCGTGACGGGCGACGACGCCATCGCGATCCGCGGCGCGCCGGCACGCCTGAAGGACCCCGCCAAGGTCTGCGAGAACGTCCGCGTCTCGAACATCGTCTGCCGCGTCTCCGCGGACGGCATGCGCGTGGGCGTGGGCAACGGCACGATCCGCAACCTCCGCGTGTCGGACATGAAGATCGAACACGCCGGGCGCGGTCTCCACCTCCAGTGCGTCTACGGCAAGCCCGGACCGAAGGGGGTGGACATTTCGGACATCTCGTTCGAGCGCGTCTCCATCCGCGACGCCGCCGAGGCGATCCACGTGGGCGTGGGCAGCGACATCAGCGCCGCCACGCTCGCGAACATCCGCTTCAGCCACGTGTCCGCCGAGGCGCTCGCGCCGTCCGTCGTCTGCGGCGGACGCGTCACGCGCGTCAAGGGCGTTTCCTTCGCCGATTGCTCGTTCAACGTGGCGCGGCCCGCGTCGAAGGCCGCGCCGCACGACGCCGAGGACAAGGCGCTCCGCTGCGACGGCCTCGGCGTATTCCGCGTCCAGAGCGCCGACGACGTCTCCTTCGCCAACTGCACGTTCCTGCTCAACGGCGCCCCGGTGACGGATCCCCGCCACATCTTCTCAACCCAGGACGCCGCCCTTCCAACGCTCAAGTGACGCCGGTTTTACCTGTACGGAACTTGTCCACGAGCATCGCAATGGCGCCGTCGCCCGTCAGGTTGCAGGCGGTTCCCATGCCGTCCAGCGCCATGTAGACCGCGATCATAATCGCGTAACGTTCGGCCGAGAAGCCCAGCGCGGCCTCTGCGACGGACGCGCACGCGAGCACGACGCCGCCCGGGACGCCGGGCGACGCCACGGCCGTGATGCTGACCATCAGGATGTATTCGGTGTACGCGCCGATCGGCAGCGCGTCGCCGGCGAGCACCGCGAGGCCTGCCGCGTAGATGACCATGTTCGCCATCGAACCCGCGAGGTGGACGTTGGCGCAGAGCGGAATCACCAGATCGGCCGTCTCCTCGGACACGCCGTTCTTGCGGGTCTGCGCCAGCGTGTACGGGATCGTCGCGGCGGACGAGCAGCACCCCCATCCCGTGAGATAGGCGGGCAGCATCGTCCAGAGCGCCTTGAACGGATTCCGGCGCGCGACGATTCCGGCGACGGTGAACTGAACCACCAGCACGGCGGTGGTGGTGGCGAGCGCCACGCCCATGATCTTGAGGCATCCGCCGCCCACGAGCGCGAGACGCCCGCTGCCGGTGAGGTCGGCCATCGTCGCAAGGACGTAGAACGGGAGCAACGGCACGAACACCGTCTCGAGGGCGCGCGCGACGATGTCGCGGAGCTCGTGCGCCGCGCGCTCCAGCGTCTCGGCCTTCGACGCGACGATGCCGAGGCCGACGAGGAAGGCGACCGCCAACGCGGTCGTCACTTCCATGAACGGGGGGATCTTGAGCGAGAAGTACGCGGGGAAGGCGCGCGTCGCGGCGTCCTGGAGCCCGCCCGACATGATCAACGGGAACACGCCGCACGAGACGCCGTAGGCGAAGTAACCCGCGAACAGCGTCGAGGCGTAGGCGATCCCCATCGTGACGAGCAGCGTCCGGCCGGCCGTGCGGCCCGTGTCCGCGATGGCGGGCGTGACGAGGCCGATGATGATGAACGGCACGAAGAACTTGATGAACTGGCCGAACGTGTCGCGGAAACAGTTCAACGACCGCATGACCCAAGCGGGCGCGTAGAGTCCAATCACCGCACCGAGCGCGATTGCGATGAACAACCTGGGCAAAATCCCGATCTTCTTCTTCATGGCCGCATTATACCATAATTTCG
>ONRL01000209.1 GCA_900320225.1 uncultured Lentisphaerota bacterium | reverse complement strand
CCCGCTCACGATGTACCTGAACGACCTCTTCACGATCCCCGGTTCGCTCGCGGGCAACTGCTCGATGTCGATCCCGGCCGGCTTCACCGCCTCCGCGCATCTGCCCGTAGGCGTGCAGTTCGTGGCCGACGCCTTCCGCGAGGACAAGCTCCTGCGCATCGGTAAGGCATTCGAGGACATGGTGCCCCCACGGCGCGGGTGACGGCGTGCGCCGGATTCTTTTCATCGTCTTTAGCGCGTTCATCCTGCAGGGGGTGACGGTCGCAGCAAGCTGCGACCGTCCCATGCGTGGAGCGGCGCAGCTGACCGTTGGCACGCCCTGGCGGCGTCCTCCGCTTCCGGCCAGCCTGAGCGGCATCACCTGGGCCGGCGGCACGAACTACTACGCCGTTTCGGACGACGTGTTCACGAAAGAAGTGGGACTCTATCCAATGACGATCGAACTGGTCTCCAACGGCCTCTCTGTCGTCTCCTGCACAATACCTTCACCCACCAACCGCATCCAGCTCGCGAAGGCATACGACCTAGAGGACGTTGTGTTCGACGCCGCGAACGGCACGGTGTGGGCCGCCGACGAGACGCGCCATACCGTGAAGGAGTATCGCCTTTCGGACGGCGCGGCCCTGCGCGCGCTGCCCCTGCCTGACGACCTGTACCACGACCGTCCAAACCTCGGCATCGAATCGCTCGCCCTCAGCGCGGACGGAAAGACCCTTTGGACCTGTACCGAGGAGGCGCTTCCATGCGACGGTCCGCGATCATCGCCCACCAACGGCACGACGGTGCGGCTGCTGAAGTACGTCCGTCCCGCGGCCCAAGGCAATTTCACGCTCGCGGCTTCTTTTCCCTACGCCACGGACGCCTGGTGCCAGGCGCACGACTTTCACGGCAAGGGACGCCGGGGCGTCTCCGGCCTCTGTGCACTGCCCGACGGGTCGTTGCTCGTCCTTGAGCGCGAGTTGAGCTTCGGCGGGGTGAAGGCCTGGAACGCCATGTCCACGGCGCGTCTTTTCTTCGCCGTTTATCGCGTGGACGCATCCGGCGGTGGAAAGGAAAAGCTCGCATCCGGTAGCGGAAGCGTCATTTCCTTCGGCAACTACGAGGGCATCTGCCTTGGCCCGCGCCTTCCAAACGGGGATTGGAGTGTGCTGCTCGTCTCCGACGCAGGCGACGGACTCTCCCCGTCCGTCATCCTGCCGATGGTTCTGTCGCTGAATCCGTGACGGTTAACCGTTCAGCTTGAAGCCGGTGCCGACGAACTGGGCGATCTCGCGGCCCGTGTCGTCCACAACGTCCACGTTCACCACGCACGAGCTGCGGCCGTCCTTCCGGTAGCGGGCCGTGGCGGTCAGTTTCGTGCCTTTCGCGGCGGAGAGGTAGTTGATGCTGACCTGCTGCGCCACCGTGACCTTGCCGCGTCCGTTCGTGAGCGCGGCGAACGCGAAGTCGGCGAGCGTGAAGATTGCCCCGCCCATCACGCCGCCGAAGGCATTCTTGTGACGGGCTTCCAGTGTGAGGCTCGTGACGGCGTGTTCGCCGTCCAGTTCGTCGAGGATGATGCCGTTGTCCGTGGCGAACCGGTCGTCGGAGAAGTACGCACGCGCCTCTTCAATGCTCTTGAAGTATTCCATCTCGCGCCTTACTTTGCTTTCTCAGCCGTGTAGCCGACCGGATGGTTGAGGTGCAGGATGACGTTGGCCGGGAGTTTCAGCGCCTTCTTCAGCGCATCGCGGTCCATCGATCCGCGGCAGACGGTGACGAGGCCGTTCGCCGCGCAGTAGAGGTAGATGTTGCCCGAGACGATGCCGGCGTCGTAGTGCGTGAGCGTGCTCCGCTTCGCCCCCTTGTACGCGGGGCCGCTGACGTCCGCGGTGATCAGGAGCGAAACGGGCGCGGCCGCCGCGTATGCCTGCTGGGCGGCGATGGCGGTGCGCAGGTCCTTGTCGCACACCTTGACAAGCGCGTTCGACTTCGCGTCGTAGCGGTAGGCACCTGATTTCATGATGGCGTAGACGGTGATCGTCTGCAGGTTCAGCGCCGTCGCGTTCGTGCGCTTGTCGGGGCGGTTGAACCCGTTCGCCGCCCAGAGCAGTCCGGATAGCATCTCTGCCGGTATGTCCTTTTCGGAAAACGCGCGCTCCGAGTGGCGCGCCTTGAGCGCCTGGACCACTGACACGCCGGAATCCTTGTCCGGCGGCGGGAGCTTGATCGTCTCGGCTACACCCATGCTGACCGCGGCAAGTGCCGCCGCGAGAATTATTGTCTTCATTTTTTGGATCCCTTTCCTTTCATGTGCCGCACATCTTACCAAAAGCCTTGGCTTTGGGCAAGGCCCTACAGCTTGGCGCGGTTGACGAAGTAGACTGCGCCGATCATGCAGAAGAACGCCCAGAGGTAATCCCAGCGCCACTTCTCACCCATGAAGAGCAGCATGAACGGAATGAACACGCAAACGGTGATCACCTCCTGGGTGATCTTGAGCTGCGCCACGTTCATCCCCGACGCCGCCCCGAGCCTGTTCGCGGGCACGAGGATGATGTACTCGACGAACGCGATGAGCCAGCTCACGACGATGATGGCGATGAGCGGCCAATGGGGCGCGCCCGGTTTCTGGAACTTGAGGTGCCAGTACCAGGCGAACGTCATGAACAGGTTGCTCGCCACGAGCATGCAGACTGTGGCAAGGATTCCTAAAGGTTTGACTGTCATGATGCTAGCCCCGGGCGACGGCGTCCATGAGGGCGCGGAAATATCCGATTGAAGAGGGGATCCATTCCGGGGTCTTCGGGAAGGCGTTCGCGAGCTCGATCCCGCAGGCACCTTCGTAGCCGATGTCGTCGAGGGCCTTCACCACGCGGAAGTAGTCGATCTTGCCGCTCGCGGAGTCCGTGCCGGAACTGCCGTTCGTCGGGTCGGAGATGTTGCGGAAGTGGCAGTCGAAGAAACGGGAGGCATACTTGCGGATTTCCGCCGCTGGGTCGAAGCCGTCCGCGAACGTGTAGGCGATGTCCATGCAGAGCCCCATGCGGCGGTCCATGTCCTTCACCACGTCCCAAACATCGACCGGCGCGCCGAAGAGCGCGGGCGCGCCCGTCGCCGGGTTGCGTCCGTGGTTGTGGATCGCGAACTTGATGTCGTACTTCGCGCAGAGGTCGGAGACCTTCGCGCACAGTTCGGGCGACTGGCGGCGCTGCTTCCAGCCCTTGCCGCCGTCGGCCGCCGGTTTCCACGGGTAGTCGAACGCGCGCTTCGCCTCGTCCTCCGTCTGCATGTAGATCGGCCCCACGCCGTACGGCGTCACGCCGTGGTCCGCGCATTTCTTCTTGAACGCCGCGATTTCCTCCGCGGAGGCCGTCAGCGGCAGGTGGAAGTCCTTCACGCACAGGTCGTGCACGTCAAAGCGCTTGAGCGCCGCGAGCGTCTCGTCGAGCGTGAACTTGTGGTAGGTGTATCCCGCCATGCCGAGGCGGAACTTGAGGAAACGGCGAGTCATCATTTTTCTCCCTTTTTCTGGGTTTGCGCGACGAGGGGCGCGACGGGCGTGATCGAGAGGTTCATGCGGTGGTCGTCGCCGTTCATCGTGCAGAGGATGTACCTGTCTTTGCAGACGAACGCGGGATGCGGGTCGGGGTGGTCGTGCCAGCCGCCGTCGTCGTCGCAGAGCTTGGGGCGGACCGAATGGATGTAGACGCCCTGTTTCGCGTCGCGGTTCCAGAACCCGACCTGCCACTGGCAGCCGCGGTACCACTTGCCGACGGACATGTCGAAGGTGACGAGGCGGTTGTCGGCGGACATCGTGGCGTGGGCTGCGCGCCACGGGCAGACCGTCTCCTGCTCGCCGGTGGCGAGGTTCTGGTAGTGTACGCCGCTCGCGCACCAGTAGAAGCCCTTGCCGTCCTCCGCCCAATGCTCGTGCGTGGCGTAGTTGTGGTTGGGAATGCGGCTGGGCTGCAGCTCGCGGCGGCCGTCGGGATAGGCGAGCCACATGCGCGGGTACCAGCCGGTCTTCTTCTTGTATTCGATCGCGTCCGGAGTGCGCGAACACTTGAGGGCGATGTCGTCGCGGACGGGGTTGAGCTGGTCGTGGTTGGCGAAGAAGGGCGTGGTGCCCCAGCTTTCCCACGCGCCCGTCTCGAAGTTGATGCATCCCTGCTCGTAGCGGTCGTCGAGGTGCGCGGCGATGAACATCTTCTTTCTGTCGGTGGTCAGCGTAGGGTGCGTGGAAAGGTAGTGGACCTTCTTGACGTCCTTGAGAAGGGCGTCCGGAACCTTGCACACCACGATATCCTTCAGCGGGTCGACGAGGAAGTCCCTGCGGCAGACGTGCCGTTCCGTCACGCCGTTGGACTTCCCGGTGCGGAAGTACCACAGCTGGTCGGTCTTGACGTCGAGGAAGGGGATCTGCGTGGGAACGTGCAGGTCCACGATGGTGTCGGTCTTGAGGTCGATCAGGGCCGTCGTGTTCAGGCGGTTCTTCTTCTTCGTCTTGCCGTCCGGCTCGAACTCCGGGTCGCGCGCCCAGAAGAAGATGAAGCGTCCGTCGTCGGTCATGGACTTCTGCGTGAAGTAGCAGCCCTGCTGGTGGAAGGAGAACACGCCGGGCTTCAGCAGCCAGCTCTCCACGCCGGACGTCGGATCCACGTGGCGCACGAACAGGCGCGACGTTTCAGGCGTTTTCAGGCCGTTGCTTTCGGCCGCGCCGCACGGCGCGACGGCCAAGACGGCGGCAACTGCCGCCAGGAATGCTGAATGTTTCATGCGGACAGTATATCAAACCGTGCCTTTTACGGCAACACGCGCGATGGGTGGCAATGGCACTTTGCACTTGTGTTCGGGGGATGGATTTGGCATAATAAACGCGTTGTATCTTTTAGGTGCTTTGCACAACGAAAAGGAAAGAACATGAGAATTGCGAAAGTTGTAAAAGCCACTTCATGGGGAGGCGCTTGGATGTTTCCTCGAACCCTGGGGATTCTCTTGCTCCTCGCGATGGCGCATCAGAGCGCATCCGCCGTGGACAACACCTGGTACGCGGTTGCCAACGCGCCGGACCGGCTGTGGACGACGGTGGCGGGGTGGCAGTACAACGGCGGCGCGCTGGGGCGTCTGCCGAGGTTTGACGACACGGTGACGCTGAACAGCAACCAGACCGGGCCCGACAATCCAATCGTCATCCCGGCCGGATACGATGCGGAGGTGACCAATCTGTGGATCGCCTCGATCGCCGGTAATGCGAACAACTATGCGTCGGACGGGCGCATTCCGTCGTTGACGCTCTATGGGACGCTGCAGACGCCGAGCAACAAATGGAAGTCGACATCCATCACGGTCGGTTCCGCTGCGGGCGGGTTCGGGTTGATGCGGATCGAGGAAGGGGCGATGATCACGAACGCGAACTTGACAATCGGAGATTATGGCATCGGCGTCGTCACGAACAATGGCGGAAACCTCTTTTTCACGCCTGGTGCGGATCGGAATCTGACTGTCGGGGGAAATGCTTCCGGTTTCGGGACGTTCGTGCAGAACCGCGGTCTGACGAAGGGCAAGATGCATATCGGTATCGGCCTGGGCGGAACGGGAACGGTCGAGGTGGCAGGCGGCGAGTTCGCTTGCGAGAATATCTTCGTCGGCGTCACTTCCGAGGCAAGTCTGCTGATCAAGGGAGGGACGGTCGCGAGCACGGTCTCCTGCGGCTGGCAAGGCAATGCGCACGGTACCGTGGAGATGAGCGGAGGTACATTGTCACACTCTCCGGTGATAGGACGGAATGCCTCAGGTGAATTTCGATTTCGGGGCGGTGCGTCGTACATCTACGACCTGAGGTTGGGTGATATGGCTAACGGGTATGGTGTGCTGGACGTGAACTCGTCCACGCGCTTTGACGTCTCCAGTTCATTTCTCTGCGGATATAACGGACGCGGCATGGCGACGCTCCACAGCGGCATGCAGCAAGTTTACTTCAAGATCGGCGGCAACACGAACCATGTGAGCGAGGTGACGATCCTGGATGGGGCGACAAACCGGGTGGGAAGCTCCGTGAACGTTGGCGGCTACCCGATGCCAGCCATGCAAGACGGCGCCATGGTCGGTACAACAGAACACGCGGGATGCGGCATCCTCACGCTTCGGGGCGGCACGGTTCACTTCTACGGCGATTCCAGTTCCGTGAATTTCTTCATCGGCCGGTATGCCGACGGCTGGGGGTGCCTGCGCGGATACGGGAAGATCGCGCCGAAGAACCCTGGCGAGACGAACATCCGCATCGGCGGCGGCAACTGCATCATCTGCGCGGACGGAGAGGGCGTGGAGCGGTCCCTCGACCTCAACGAGTGCGTGAACATCACCAACTACTTCGCGGAGGCGAATGTCGCGACCTCGACCAACGGCTGGTACGCGGTGAACAAGGGGCGCGTCCTCTTCCCGCGCACCTGGTTCAGCACGGCTTTGACTGAGCGGTGCATCGGCGATTATCCGTATGCCGTGACGCCCCGCTTCGTGAACAGCATGCGGTGTTCGTTCACGGGCGTGTCCGGCAGCGCCACGTTCTTCCGCGGCGGACTGTACGCGACGGATTGCGAGAGCATTCCCGCCGGCCTGCCGCCGGGCGACGTGATCGGCGTTTGGGCATTCGGGCTGTTCAACGCCGTGGACGGCAACACCAAGGTTTCGTTCTTGACTGCCTTGCCGACCTTCCGCTACGACCACACGAAGGCGAAGGAGGGCCGTCTGCTGAACCTCTACCGCCACGACGGGACGTCGTGGGTGCGCATCGGCCGGGCGATGCCGAACGCCGACCACCTGATCTCCGCCGAGTCGGCGCTCACGCCCCTCAGCAGCGGCGAGATGAACCTCGGCTTCTTCGCGGTCGTCGTCCCGAAGAGCGGCACGATGGTTCTCTTCCGGTAGCTTTAGGGTAACTGAAATGAAAAAGAATGTGTTGGCCACTTGCGCGCTGGCGTTTTTCTGTTCCGTTCAGGCGGCGGTCGCGGGGCGACCGCCCTACCAGGCGGGGGGCGCGGAGCGGCCCGTCAAGGTCACGTTCCTGGGCGACGTGATGTGCCAGGGGCCGATGCTGAAGGCCTATTCGACGGGCGACGGGAAATATGACTTCTCGGAAGTCTTCGCCGGAGTGAAGGGACTGCTCGCCGAGTCGGATTACGTCTTCGCCAACCTGGAGACGCCGATCGCTCCGGACAACCAGGACCTCACGCACGAACGATACTCCTTCTGCTCGCCGCACGAGTTCGCGGAGGCCGCGAAAGCCGCCGGCATCGACTTCGTCTTCACCGCGAACAACCACTGCCTCGACCGCGGCCCGGCGGGGATTCCCCGGACGGTCGCGGCTCTGGACAAGATCGGCTTGCCGCACACCGGCACCTTCGCCACCGCACAGGACGCGGCGAAGCCCCTGGTCGTGGACGTGAGGGGTTTCAAGATTGGCGTGCTTTCCTACACCTACGGCTCGAACGCATTCGCCAACCATCAGTACCTCTCCGAGACGAACCGCTTCATGGTGAACCTCTTCCAGGAGCAGGAGCTGTCGAACCCGCTCGCGCGCGCCTGGATGCGCAACCGCAAGTCGGAGGAGGGGCTCCGCTACGTGGAGTACGAGAAGAAGAACCGTCCCGAGAACCTCACGCTTCCCGTCTACGAACGCCAGGAGCCGCACGAACGCGAGCGGAAGGAATTGGCGGCGGACGTCGCGCGGATGAAGGCGGCGAAGCCCGACTTCATCGCGATGAGCATGCACGCGGGCGGACAGTACAACCCAGTTGCCACGAAGTACACCAAGGAGCTGGCGGAATTCATCAGAAGATGCGGCGTCGACTGGATCTCGGGCACGCACGAACACGTCGTCCACGGCGGCGACTTCTCGAAGTTCGGCGAGAGCAGGTTGACGACGTATTCGCTCGGAAACTTCAATTCGCTGAACGGCGTGTGGCAGGGGCCGTACGACAAGATGGCCGACTATTCCATCGCCTGGCACCTCTACCTCGGCCGCAAGGGGGACGGCACGCCGTTTGTCGCCAAGACCACCTTCAGCGTGCTGAAGACGATTCGCGGCGGTGATGACAACAGGATCCGTGTCGTTCCCGTGGCCGACCACTACATCCGCCAGACCGACCACGCGACGCGGCAGAAACTGCGCGCAGACCTGATCAAGGTCGCGAAGGCGTTCAGCGGAATCGACTACGGCCAGCTTGGCGTCTGCGCGGAATATCCAATCGCCGAGGCGGCGGCCCGCTCGGCGAGCGGGCCCTACCAGGCGGGGTTCACGGTCGACAAGAACGTGCCCGCCGGGAACATCGCGCTGGACAAGATCGACGGGAACACGGTGCTTGTACATCAGGAACTGCGCGACACGCCGTCCCCCTGGTTTTACTGGGCGTTCCGCGTGAAAGGCGCGCAGGGGCGGAAACTCGACTTCCGGTTCACGCAGTCCGTCGCCGTGGGGACGCGCGGTCCGTGCATCTCCCTCGACAAGGGAAATACCTGGAGCTATGCCGCCGAGAAGGGCGCAACGCGGAATACTTTCTCCTACACGTTCCCGTCGGACGCCGAGGAGGTCTGGTTCTACCAGACGATCCCCTACATGCAGACGGACTGGGAGGCGTTCGTGAAGCGCCACGAAGCGGACCGCGGCAAGGTGTTTGAGACGGGCGTCCTCTGCGCGTCGCGCAAGGGGCGGAACGTGGAGAAGGCCGTGTTCGGCAACCTGTCCGGCAACCCGAAGCACCGCATCTTCCTCTCCGCCCGCCGGCACTGCGGCGAGACGATGGCGAGCTACGTGCTGGAGGGCGTTCTGGAGAGCGTCTTCGCGAAGGACGATCTGGGCGCGTGGCTCCGCGAGAACGTGGAGATCATGGTCGTCCCGTTCATGGACAAAGACGGGTGCGAGGACGGCGACCAGGGGAAGAACCGCAAGCCGCACGACCACAACCGCGACTACACCGAGTTCATCTATCCCGAGACACGCGGCATACGCGACTGGATCGCGGAACGCTCCGGAAACAAGCTGGACATCTTCTTCGACTTCCACTGTCCGTGGCTTTACGGCAACTTCAACGAGTTCGTCTACCAGGTGCATGAGAAGCACAAGGAGAATGCCGAGAAGACGAGCCGGTTCGGCAAGATGCTGGAGGCGCTCCAGGACGGGTCGATGTCGTACCGCGAGAAGGACGACATCCGCTGGGGTGTGGGTTGGAACTCCGACAAGAACTACACGGCCGGCCGAGCCGTGAAGGCGTGGGCGATGGACGAGCTGCGGTGTGGCTTCGTCGGGTCGTTCGAGATTCCCTTCGCCACCGCGAACGGCAAGGTCGTGACGCGCGAGAGCTGCCGTGCGTTCGGGCACGACGTCGCGCGCGCGTTCGCCCGCTGGCTCGTGGCCGAGCCGATCCTTTGTAAACATGTATTTGGTTTGGCTGGTGCCTGCCCTGTTGCTGATGGCCAGAACGAGCTGCGGCGCGGTGACGGTTGACGCGAACCTGCCGGCGGGCAACGTGGTGGTGGAGGGAATCTCCGGCGACACGGTGCGGCTGCGCCAGGACCTGCGCGACACGTCGGGCGAGTGGTTCTACTGGGCATTCCGCGTGACGGGCGCGGCCGGGCGCACGCTGACGTTCGACTTCACGAACAAGAAGGGTGGCGGGCCGGTGGGCGTACGCGGGCCGGTGGTGTCCACCGACGGCGGCAAGACGTTCTCCTACCCGCTTGACGGCAAGAGCCGTCAGGACGGCTTCACCTATTCGTTCGGGCCGCAGGACGACGAGGTGCTGTTCTACGAATGCCATCCGTACGTGCGCGCGAACTGGGACGCGTTCGTGGCGAAGCACGCCGACGCGCTCGGCAAGGCGTTCGTCGTCGAGACGCTGTGCAAATCGCGCACAGGCGCGGACGTGCCGTGCGCCCGGTTCGGCTGCATTGGCCGCGACGGAGCGCGGCCCTCCCGCGGCGAGCCGAAGTACCGCTTCTTCGTGTCCGCGCGCCACCACTGCTCCGAGACGATGGCGAGCTGGGTGCTGGAGGGCATCGGCGAGGCGTTCCTCGCGGACGACGACCTCGGGCGCTGGCTGCGCGCGAACGTGGAGCTGATGATGGTGCCGTTCACCGACTACGACGGCGCGCAGGCGGGCGACCAGGGGAAGAACCGCGCGCCGCACGACCACAACCGCGACTATACCGAGTTCATCTATCCCGAGACGAAGGCCATCACCGAGTGGATCGGCCGCCACGCGGGCGGAAAGCTGGACATCTTTCTCGACGTGCACTGTCCGTGGATCCGCGGCAAGTATAACGAATGGCTCTACACGCCGTGGAAGGATCCTCAGATCGTGCCGGACATGCAGGCGGAGCACCGCTACTCGCAGCTGCTGGAGGCGCTGCAGTGCGGCACGATGCGCTACCGTGCGGCGGACGACCTGCCGTTCGGCGTGGCCTGGAACAAGGGGGTGAGCTACAGCCAGGGATGGAGCTCGGTGATTTGGGCATGCCAGAAGGTGAAGGGGCTCAAGGTGGCGCGGACGTACGAGGTGCCGTTCGCGAACGCGAACGGCGCGGTCGTGACGCCGGAGACGTGCCGCGAGCTCGGGCGCGACACGGCGAAGGTGTTCAAGGCGTTTTTGGACGGCCCGCTCGGCGAGCGGGCCCTACCATGTGTGTCGGGCGTGTATCCGCATCTCGTGATGTACAACAACGAGGGCGAGTGCGGCACGGGCGCGGTGGTGCCGTGGGCGGGGGATCTGTGGGTGGTCACGTACGGTCCGCATTGCCCCGTGGGCTCCAGCGACAAGCTCTACCGCATCAAGCCCGACCTCACGCGCGAGACATTTCCCGCCTCTGTTGGCGGTACGCACGCGGACCGTCTGATCCACCGCGAGACGAACCAGCTCCTGATCGGCCCGTACGTGATCGACGCGAAGGGCAACGTGCGCGTCGTGCCGCCCGCGCGCATGCCGGGTCGCCTCACCGGCGCGGCGCGTCACCTGGCCGATCCCGCGAGCAAGGTCTATGTGGCGACGATGGAGACGGGCCTCTACGAGCTCGACATGCGCACGCTCGCCGTCAACACGCTCATCCGTGAGGACGGCATGAACGACAAGACCATTGCTAAGCATTTGGCGAAATGGAACCTCCCGTGGCCGACCGGCTGGGACGCCGCGCCCGTCACGCGTGCCCCCGGCTATCACTCGAAGGGCCTTGCGAGCGGCTTCGGGCGCGTGTTCATCTCGAACAACGGCGAGAACAGCGCGGAGGCGCGCCGCAATCCGTTCGTGACGTCGGGCGTGCTCGCCTGGTGGAACGAGCCGGGGAAGGACTGGGCGACGATCCGCCGTTGCCAGTTCACGGAGATCGCGACGCCGGACGGCATCTACGGCAACGAGCATCCCGACGCGAACCCCGTCTGGGCGATGGGCTGGGACGCGAAGAGCGTGATCCTCGGCGTGACCACGAACGGCAGTGCATGGACGTACTATCGCCTTCCCAAGGCGTCGCACGCCTACGACGGCGCGCACGGTTGGAACACGGAGTGGCCGCGCATCCGCGACGTGGGCTTCGAGGACGGTACGCTGCTCGCGACGATGCACGGCACGTTCTGGCGTTTCCCGCGCGGCTTCTCGCCGGCGAACCCGAACGGCATTCGTCCGATTTCCACGTACCTCAAGGTCATCGGCGACTTCTGCCGCTGGGGCGATCGGATCGTGTTCGGGTGCGACGACCAGACCAAGGACGCGTTTCTCGGCAAGCGCGGCCTCAAGAAGGACGCCCCGCGCTGCACGCGTTCCCAGAGCAATCTCTGGTTCGTGGAGCCGGAGAAGCTGAAGACGTTTGGCCCGCCGTCGGGCGAGGGCTACGTGTGGCTGAACGAGGACGTGAAGGCGGGCGACGTATCGGACCCATACCTGCACGCGGGCTACGAGTCGATGCGCTTCGCGTTCACGCGGGCGGACGGTACGTCCGTGAAGCACGAGCTCGTCCAGGAAGGGGACTGGGTGCGCGTGAAGTGCCTCGAGGACGCGAAGGGCGCGACGGCGTGTTTCCGCTACGGACCCGCGCCGTGCAAGACGCCGGAGCTCGACGCGAAGAAC
>ONRL01000020.1 GCA_900320225.1 uncultured Lentisphaerota bacterium | reverse complement strand
CTCGCGCTGCTGGTGGCGGTCAACCGCATGCTGGAGGCGAAAAGATGAAAATGACGATGACGCAGAAGATCCTCGCCGCGCACGCAGGCAAAGCGGAGGCGCGCCCCGGCGAACTGGTCATGGCGAAACTCGACCTCGTTCTCGGGAACGACATCACGGCGCCGATCGCCATCAAGGAGTTCCCGAGGTTCGGATGCGACCGCGTGTTTGACCGCGAGAAGGTCGTGCTCGTGCCCGACCACTTCACCCCCAACAAGGACATCAAGGCGGCCACGCAATGCGCCGCGATGCGGGCGTTCGCGCGGACGCAGGGGATCGTCAACTACTTCGAGACGGGACACGACTGCGGGATCGAGCACGCGCTCCTGCCCGAAAAAGGACTGGTCACGGCCGGCGACCTCGTGATCGGCGCGGACTCCCATACGTGCACCTACGGCGCACTCGGCGCGTTCTCCACCGGCGTCGGCTCCACGGACATGGCGGCGGGCATGGCGGCGGGACAAACGTGGGCCGCGCAGGTGGGTCGGCGGCAAGGACGTGATCCTGCACCTGATCGGCAGGATCGGCGTTGACGGCGCGCGCTACCAGTCGCTTGAGTTCACGGGCGACGGCGTGGCGAATCTTTCAATGGACGACCGCTTCACCATCGCGAACATGGCGATCGAGGCGGGGGCGAAGAACGGCATCTTCCCCGTGGACGAACAGACGCTCGCCTATCTGCGCGAACACGGCGCGAAACCGCCGCGCGTCTACGCGGCGGATCCGGACGCGGAATACACGCGCACGGTTGATATCGACCTCGGCGCGCTCGAGCCGACCGTCGCGTTCCCGCATCTGCCGTCCAACACCCGGCCCGTGCGCGAGGCAGGCGATGTGGCCATCGACCAAGTGGTCATCGGGTCCTGCACCAACGGGCGCATCTCCGACATGCGCATCGCCGCCGAGGTGCTGCGGGGGCACACGGTCGCGGAACGGGTCCGCGCCATCGTGATCCCCGCCACGCAGCGCATCTGGCTCCAGGCGCTGGAAGAGGGGCTTCTGAAGGTGTTCGCGGAGGCCGGGTGCGTCGTTTCGCCGCCGACGTGTGGCCCGTGCCTCGGCGGGCACATGGGCATCCTCGCACAAGGCGAGCGGTGCGTCGCGACCACCAACCGCAATTTCGTGGGGCGCATGGGGCACGTCAAATCGGAGGTCTACCTCGCCTCGCCCGCCGTGGCGGCGGCGTCGGCCATCGCAGGACGAATCACCGCACCGGAAACCATCATCGGAGAATAGGCAATGAAGGCAAAAGGGAAAGCGTTCAAGTACGGGGACAACGTCGACACGGACGTAATCATTCCGGCTCGTTACCTCAACACACCGGACGCATCCGAGCTCGCGGGCCACTGCATGGAGGATATCGACGACTCCTTCACCGCGCGTGTCCAGCCCGGCGACATCCTTGTCGCCGGACGCAACTTTGGCTGCGGTTCCTCGCGCGAGCACGCGCCGCTCGCAATCAAGGAAAGCGGAATCGCGTGCGTGATCGCGGAGAGCTTCGCCCGCATCTTCTACCGCAACGCGCTCAACATCGCCCTTCCCATCCTGGAATGCCCCGCCGCCGTGCGCGCCATCTCCGCCGCGGATGAAGTCTCCGTCGACCTGGAGACGGGCGAGATCGTCAATCACACCACGGGGCAAACCTTCCGCGCAGAACCCTTCCCGCCGTTCATGATGGAGTTGATCGCGGCGGGGGGACTCGTCGCCTACTTGAAAGGAAAGAAAGCATGAAAGCGAAGATCGCAATTCTGCCCGGTGACGGCGTGGGGCCGGAAATCGTCGCCGAGGCGGTCAAGGTTCTGGACGCGGTCGCGCGCCGCTTCGGGCATGACTTCGAGATGATGGAGCTTCCAGTCGGTGGCGCGGCATACGACACGTGCGGAGACTGCCTGCCGGAAACGACGCTCGCCGCGTGCCAGACTGCTGATGCGATTCTGCTCGGTGCGGTCGGCGGTCCCAAGTGGGACGCGCTGCCGCCGGAGAAGCGTCCCGAGCGGCGTGCCCTTCTCGGTTTGCGCGCCAAGCTCGGCCTTTTCGCGAATCTGCGCCCCGCGAAAGTGTGGGACGCGCTGACGGAAGCGAGTCCGCTCAAAAACGGAATCGTTGCACGGGGAATCGACCTGTTGATCGTGCGCGAACTGACGGGCGGCGCCTACTTCGGCGAGAAGCGCCGCGCCGCCGATGGGAAATCGGCCTGCGACACGACGCCGTACTCCGAACGCGAAATTCTGCGAGTTGCCCGCGTCGCGTTCGCCGCGGCGCGCACGCGCGGGGAGGGACGCGCTCCTGCGCGTCCGTGCGGGGAGGGACGCGCTCCTGCGCGTCCGTGCAGGGAGGGACGCGCTCCTGCGCGTCCGCCGAAAGTCACGAGCGTGGACAAGGCGAACGTCCTTGAAACGTCACGCCTGTGGCGCGAAACGGTGACGGCTCTCCACGCATCGGAATATTCCGACGTGGAACTCGAGCACATGTACGTTGACAACGCCGCCATGCAGCTCGTGCGCGACCCGTCGCGTTTCGACGTGATCCTCACCGAGAACATGTTTGGCGACATCCTCTCGGACGAGGCCTCGCAGATCACGGGCTCCATCGGCATGTTGCCGTCGGCGTCGCTCGGGGATGCGCGTGGCGGACTGTACGAGCCGATACACGGCAGCGCGCCGGACATCGCCGGCAAGGGAATCGCGAATCCCATCGCGACGATTCTTTCCGCCGCGATGATGCTGCGCCATTCCCTCGGGCTTGCCGCCGAAGCGGACGCCGTGGACCGTGCTGTGTCGGACACGCTTGCGGCGGGGGTGCGCACCCAAGACATCGCCCTGGGAAACGATCATGCGGCCGTCTCCACGTCCGAAATGGGCAACGCCATCAGCGGCGCACTCTTAAGAACTTAAATCTGTCCGTGGGGCTGGACTTTGGTGAAGCGCGGACGGAACTGCGACCAAGAAGCGAGTAGGTGGTCGACCTTTGCCGAACCGGTCTTCGCCTTGTGGCGCTCGAGAAGCGCGAGCAGGTCTGCCTCCTCCTGCGAACCCTCTTCCACGGGGAAGAGGTCGAGGGAGTCCAAGTTGCAGTTGAGGTCGAGGTCGCCCGATTCGTCGAGGACGTAGGCGACGCCGCCGGTCATGCCGGCGCCGAAGTTGACGCCCGTCGGGCCCAGCACCGCCACCGTCCCACCCGTCATGTATTCGCAGCCGTGGTCGCCCACGCCCTCCACCACGAGCGTCGCGCCGGAATTGCGCACGGCGAAACGTTCGCCCGCCGTGCCTGCGATGAATATCTCGCCAGAAGTCGCGCCGTAGGCGATGACGTTGCCGACATTGCCCTTGATCGCGATCGAACCGCCGGAGAGGCTCTTGCCGACGTAGTCGTTCGCCTCGCCGTCGAGCGTGAAGGAAACATCGCGGTGAAGGAATGCGCCGAAGGACTGCCCGGCCGTGCCGGTGAAGTGGATATTGACATGCGTGGGATTCTCAGCGGACGCGCAGGAGCGCGTCCCTCCCGATGTGGCAAGGAGCGCAAGATGGCCGGAGAGTGCCGCACCTACCGCACGGTCGGAGTTGGAAATGCGGCGATCAAGCGTGACGGCGCACCCCGGCTTGACGAACGGAATGATCTCGCGTGTGTCATAGTTTTCTTTTTGGCCACAAAGATCACAAAGGCCACAAAGTTGCTTATCGCATTTTGTGTCATTTGTGTCCGTTGTGGCTAACAAATCAGAGAAGTCGAAGTGAGAGCCTTCGCGGGCCTTGAGCAGGTCGGCGCGACCGCGCGCCTCTTCGAGGGAATGGAGGCCCAGCGAGGCGAGGATTTCGCGCACCTCCTCCGCCAGGAAGCGGAAGTAACGCTGCAGGTGTCCGGGTTGGCCGGCGAACTTCGCACGCAGTTCCGGCTTTTGCGTCGCGATGCCGACGGGGCAGCAGTTCAGATTGCAGTTACGGCACTGGACGCAACCGAGCGAAACGAGCATGGAGGTGCCGAAGGCGAACTCGTCGGCGCCGAGCATCGCGGCCATGACGATGTCTCGTCCCGTCCGGAGCTGACCATCGACCTGCAGCTTGACGCGTTCGCGCAGGTTGTTCTTGACGAGCGTCTGGTGCGCCTCGGCAAGGCCGGGCTCCCATGGAAGCCCCGCGTGCTTCACCGATGTCAGCGGTGCCGCGCCGGTGCCGCCGTCGAAGCCGGAAATGACGACCACGTCGGCATGGGCCTTCGCGACGCCGGCGGCGATCGTGCCGACGCCCGCCTCGGAGACGAGCTTCACGGACACGCGCGCGCCGGGGTTTGCGCATTTGAGGTCGTAGATGAGCTCCGCGAGGTCCTCGATCGAGTAGATGTCGTGATGCGGCGGAGGCGAAATGAGCGTCGTGCCGGGCTTGGCGTGGCGGAGGCGTCCGACGAATTCGTCCACCTTGTATCCCGGGAGCTGTCCGCCCTCGCCCGGCTTCGCGCCCTGCGCGAGCTTGATCTGTATATCCTTCGCGGACGAGAGATACTCGATCGTCACGCCGAAGCGTCCGGACGCGACCTGCTTGATCGCGCTGTTGCGGTCTGTGCCAAAGCGCTCAGGGTTCTCGCCGCCTTCACCCGAGTTGGACATCGTGCCGAGTCCGTTGAGGGCGAGTGCGATGGTTTCATGCGCCTCCGGCGAGAGGGAGCCGAGCGACATCGCGCCGCCGACGAAGTGCTTGACGATGGAGTCGACGGGTTCGACGTCGGGGGATGGGGAATGGGGAATGGGGAACGGGGAACGGAATTCAAGTTGCGACCTCAAGGTTACGCGGCTCTTCTGGTCGATGTCGTCGGTGTATCTCTTGAAGCGGGCGTAGTCGTTGTGGCGCACGGCCTCGCGGAAGTCGATGAGCCGCTGCGGATTCCAGAGATGCTCCTCCCCTTCCTTGCGGCAACGGTATTGGCCACCGGTCTCGACTTTGCCCTGCTCGTCCTTTGCGGCCAAAACCTTCTCCAGGTCTTCCAGCTCCAGTCCGCCGACGGGCGAGACCACGCCGGGGAAGTACTCGCGCATGAGCTTCGGACCGAGCCCGACCGCCTCGAATATCTTCGCCGAACGGTAGGAGCGCAAGGTCGAGATGCCCATCTTGGACATGATCTTCATGATGCCCTTGCACACGGCCGAGACGTAGTTCGAGGAATATTCGACGGCGTTCCGGCCGGCGAGCTCGGCGACCGTTGCCAGCGCGAGATAGGGGTTGATCGCCGTCGCCCCGAAGCCGAGGAGGACGGCGAAGTGATGGACTTCGCGGACCTCGCCGGACTCCACGACAACGCCCGTCTCGGAACGCAGCCCCGCTTCCGTCAACGCCTTGTGGACGGCGGCGACTGCCAAGAGCGAGGGGATTGTTTTTTTGCCACAAAGATCACAAAGGGCACAGAGATTTTCTCCCTCTGCGTTTTTTGTGTTCTTTGTGACCAAATATTCACGATCCGACAGAATAAGGATCTTCGCGCTGGTCTTCGCTGCGTGAAGCGCATCTGTCGCCAAATGGTCGAGCGCGGCCTTGAGTGTGCCGTCATAGTTGAGCGAGAGCGTCACCGCCGGGAAGTCCGGCACGTTCTTGAGGCGGTTCAGCTCGTCGTCGGTAAGAACGGGGCGGGTCATCTTGACGAGGCGTGCGTGCTCCGCCGTCTCGTCGAGGATGTTCGACTTGTTGCCGATATACGTCATGATCGACATCACGAGCTCCTCCCGGATCGGGTCGATTGGCGGGTTCGTCACCTGTGCGAAAAGCTGGTGGAAGAAATCGAACAGCGACCGGCGCTTCCCGGAGAGGCACGCAAGGGCGGCGTCGTTGCCCATGGCGCCGACAGGTTCGTGTCCGGTCTCGGCCATCGGGCGGACGATGAGCTCGATGTCCTCAAGCGTCCCCGGTGACGGGGATGTGGTTCTCCTTCACCCAGCGGCGATAGGGTTTCCGGCGGGCGTAGTAGGTCTTGAGCTCCGTGTTCTCCATCAACCGGTGGTTGACGAGGTCGAGCCAGAGCAGCGAGCCGGGGCGGAGGCGCCCGTGGCGTTCGACGTCCTCGGGGGCGATGTCGAGAACGCCGGTTTCGGAGGCGAGCACGAAAAGCCCCGACTTCGTGAGCGTCCACCGGGCAGGGCGCAGTCCGTTGCGGTCCAGTGCCGCGCCCAGGCCCGTGCCGTCGGTAAAGCAGACGGCAGCGGGGCCGTCCCACGGCTCCATCAGGGCGGAGTGGTATTCGTAGAACGCGCGCACGTCGTGGCCCACATGGTATTTCGCGCCCCACGCCTGCGGGATGAGCATCATCATCGCGTGCGGCGCATCGCGTCCGGCCGCGACGAGCAGCTCGAACACGTTGTCCAACGAAGCCGAGTCGGATTGTCCGCCGTGGGCGACCGGCAGCAGCTTCTTCAGCTCGTCGCCGAACAGCGGCGAGACGAGCGAGCCTTCGCGCGCGGCAAGGGCGTTGAGGTTGCCCTTCAGCGCGTTGATCTCGCCGTTGTGGGCGATGGCGCGGAACGGATGCGCGAGTTCCCAGGACGGGAACGTGTTCGTGGAATAGCGCTGGTGGACGATCGCGAAAGGCGAAACGAAATCCGGATCGGAGAGGTCGGGGTAGAACCTTTCGATCTGGGTGGCGAGCAGGAGCCCCTTGTAGACGATCGTCTTCGACGAGCAGGAGCAGATGTAGGTCTTCGTGGTCGCCTTCTCGATCTGCCGGCGGATGATGTAGAGCCTCCGCTCGAACGATGAAATATCCTTGCCGCAAAGCTCACAAAGAGAAGAACCATTCTTCTTTGCGTCCTCTGCGTTCTTTGCGGCTATAAACAACTGCCTGATTCGCGGCATGACTTTTCGTGCATCTTTGCCGATGGCATCTGGGTCGATCGGCACGTCACGCCAGCAGAGCACGTCGCAGCCTTCAGACTTGACGACTCCCTCAATCGCCTTCTCTTCGCCCTCCCCTCCGAATATCATCGCGACGCCGAAATCATCTTTCGTCTTTGCGTTCTTTGCGGCCAAAGCCTTCCTGAAGAATGCGTGCGGGATCTTGAGCAGCAACCCGGCGCCGTCGCCGGTCTCGGGATCGTTGCCGGTGGCGCCGCGGTGCAGAAGGCGCTTGAGGATCGTCACGCCGTTCACGACGATTTCGTGGGAGGCTTCTCCGGAGAGGTTGGCCACCATGCCCACGCCGCAGTTGTCATGCTCGAATTCGCTTCTGTACAATCCCTGCGGGCCTTGCTGTCGATCAGATTGCTGGACGTATTTGCTGTTCATGTGGTATTTGCTTTTGCTTGAACGTTAAAGATTCAGGTTCTTGCCGCTGGCGAGGGCGCGGACGACAAGCGACGCCCCCGACGCGCAATCGCCGACGCAGTAGATGTTGCGTGCGGGGTCGGGGACGAGCGCCGTGCGCGGTGTCTGGGAAAGCCCCAGCTGCGCGATGATCGGGTTGTCCGGCTGGACGCCCGTAAAGCCCATGGCCAGGAATACGAGGTCGGCCTTGATGATCTCCTTCGTACCCGCCACTGCGTGGAACTTCACCGGGCGCCCTTCCGGCGAGAACTCCCATTCCACCGTTTCCACCTCGACGCCGCCGACACGTTCGGTCGCGCAGGAGCGCGACCCTCCCGGGAGGAACCGCAGCGAATTCAGGTTCCACCGCCTTTCGCATCCCTCCTTGTGGCTGGAACTCGTACGGAGCATATACGGCCACAACGGCCAGGGCGTGGAGGAATCGCGCGTATCCGGCGGCTTGGGCATGATTTCGATCTGCGTGACGGACGCCGCGCCCTGACGGATGGACGTGCCCACGCAGTCGCTGCCGGTGTCGCCGCCGCCAATCACCAACACATGCTTTCCCTTGGCATTGATTGGCGCGGCCGCAATCTCGCCCGTCAGGAAGCGGTTCTGCCCTTCAAGGAGCTCAAGCGCCAGATGGATGCCGCCCAGTTCGCGCCCCGGGATCTTCAAGTCCCTGGCGGCGGGCGTACCGATGGCGATCACGACCGCGTCGTTCATTTTCGCGAGCCAATCGGCCGCGACGTCGCGCCCGACTTCGACATCCGTCACGAAACGGATACCCATGGCCTCGAGAATCTTGCGACGGCGGTCGATCAGGGTCTTCTCGAGCTTGAAGCAGGGAATGCCGTACCTGAGGAGGCCGCCGATGTTGGAGCGCCTTTCATAGACGGTAACCTTCCATCCCCTCCGGCGCAGGGTCACGGCGGCGGAAAGTCCGGCGGGGCCGGCGCCGACGACCGCAGCGGACTTGCCGTTCTCCGTTTTCGGCGCACGCGGCACGACCCAGCCGTTCGCAAACGCCGCCTCGATGATGCGCTTCTCGGACTGCCGCACCATCACCGCCTCTTCGTCGAGGCCGTGAACGCAACTTGCCTCGCAGAGCGCCGGGCAGATGCGGGAGGTGAATTCGGGGAAATCGGAGTGCGCCGAGAGGAGTTCGTAGGCAAGCTTGAAATTCCCTTGCGCCACGGCCCGGTTCTGGTCGGGCACGAGGTTGCCGAGCGGACACCCGTAGGCATGGCAGAACGGCTGGCCGCAGTTCATGCAGCGCGAGGTCTGTTCCTTCAGCTCCTCATCGGAAAGCGCGCGTTCGACCTCGTGCCAGTCGCCTTTGCGCTCCTCCATCGGGCGGTAAATGTCGTGTATGCGGTTCATATCAGAGCCACAATAGCACAAGGCGTGCCAACGCCAAAACCGCCCGGCCTTTTACAATTATTGTAAGGCCGTCGCGCTCTGGCAACAAAGATTTTACAAAATACCTACTTCCACAATGCCCGTGCGAGAATCATCACGACTGCCGCGAGCATGATCGCGGAGACGAGTTTGAGGCAGGCTGTGGCCTTCGGCGAGCCGAGGAGACGCGTACGGAAGTAATCGCACGCGAAGATGAAAGGCAGATAGACGATTGGAACAAGCACACAGAAGAGCGTACCGAGGAGAAGCGTTTGGACGGACGGCGGGAGCGATGCGCCCTCGTGCGTGAAGTTCGGCAGAAACGCGAGGAAGAAGAGGATCGTCAGCGGGTTCGACATGGACATGAGGATGCCGCGTCCGACGAGCCGCCAGCCCCGCGCCGTCGCGCCACCAACAAGGCCTGCCGCAGTAGACTTGAAACTCGCCCACGCCTCCCGGAATGCGCCGAATGCGAGGTAGGCGATGTACGCGGTTCCCAGAATCTGGATCGAGAGCATGACGGCGGGATGGTGCGTGAAAACCGTCGCGACGCCTGCGGCGAGAATGAGGATCCACAGCCAGCATCCGAGGATGAGGCCGGCCATCAATGTCGTGGCGCGCGCCTTGCCGTCCGCGAGCGCGGTGGCGATGACGCACGTCAAATCAGGTCCCGGCTTGATGATGAGCGCGAGCGAACCGATGATGTAGGTAACGAGCATGTATGATATTATCTCATACCTTCCGCGTCAGGACAAGTCACTGGGCATGCGCCAGTCGGCGCGGGGTGAGAGCGAGAGCGTGATCTTCGGGCCGTCCGGCACGCAGTTGCGCTTGTACTGCGCGGTGCGGAACCGGCGGAGGAACTTGGTCAGTGTTTCTTCGACTACGTCGCGCGAATACTCGCCGGCAAAGGCGATCTCCGCCAATTCGCGGAGCGTCGCGGCCGAGGCGCCGTCGACCAGATAATGGTAGAGGAAGAAGTCGTGGAGTTCGTACGGCCCGAGCCTCGCCTCCGAGTCGTTCGCGGCGGCACCGGGGAGGAGTTCGGGCGTAATCGGCGCGGAGGATATCCGGCGCAGCAGGTCGCCGAGCGCTCCGTCCAAGTCGTTTGCCAGGAGACGCAGGGCGGCGAGGACCATCGTCTTCGGCACGGAGGCGTTGATCTGGTACATGCTCATGTGGTCGCCGTTGTAGGTGTTCCACCCGAGCGCGATCTCGGAAAGGTCGCCCGTGCCGACGACGAGCGCGCGCTCCATGTTCGCGATGTCCATCAGGACCTGCGTCCGCTCCCGCGCCTGCGCGTTCTCGTACGCGATGTCGTGGACGCCCTTGACGTGTCCGATGTCGGAGAGGTGTTTGCGGCACGATTCGCGGATGTCGACGACGCGCACGGACGCGCCGACGGCCTCCGCGAGCGCGACGGCCCGGTCCTGCGTGGTCTTCGTCGAGCCGAAACCCGGCATGACGACGGCGAGGAGATTGTCGCGCTCAAGCCCCAGCCTGTCGAGCGCCGCCGAAGCGCCGAGGAGCGCGAGGGCGGAGTCCGCGCCGCCCGACACGCCCACGACAAGCCGTCCGATGGCGGCGCTCGCCATCCGCCGCGAGAGTCCCGTCGCCTGGATGTCGAGCAGCTTCCGCCACCAGCGGTCTTCCCCGTATTCGTCGAGAAAGGGCGAGCGGGAGACGACGGACGGCGTGGCGGCGGGCAGCTGGACGGCGAGGGTGACCAGCTGCCGGCGGACGCCGGGAATGGGATGCGAGCAATAGACGGACGACGTGCTTCTTCTGCGGTGCCGTGCGGCGGCGACGTCGACGTCCGCCGCGACGATCTGCGGCGCGCCGTTGAACAATTTGCCCGCGGCTACGGTCCGTCCTTCCACGGCGATGACGGGACATCCGCCGTAGACCGCGTCGGAGCTCGACTCGCCCGAACCGGCACACGCCATCGCGTAGGCGCACCCGAGGCGCAGGCTCTGCTGCTCGACGAGCGACTGGCGCTTCTGCGACTTGCCGAGGAAATCCGTGCTGGCGGAGAGGTTGAACACCACGTCGACGCCGCCTTCCGCCATCAGGGAGCTCGGCGGCACGGGCGTCCAAAGATCCTCGCAGATCTCGACGCCGAACCGGAATCCTCCGACATCGAAGATGGAAAGCGGTTCGTCGGCTGGCGCCGGCGTGAACTGTCGGCGCTCGTAGTACTCGCCGTAGTTCGGCAGGGCGCGCTTGCGGACGATGCCTGCGATCTTACCGCCGTGGACGACGGCCGCCGCATTGTAAATGGCGGGGCCTTCCGCGACCGGCAGGCCGACAATGGAGACGAGCGGCAGGTTCGCCGTCTTAGCGGCGAAGTTCTCTGCCGCCTCGTTCGCCGCGGCGAGGAGTTCGTCGCGGAAGAACATGTCGCCGCAGGTGTAGCCCGTTAGGCACAATTCGGGGAACACGATCGCGGCGACGCCGTTTTTGGCGGCGTCCTTTGCGAGCCGCACGAGCTCCTTCGCGTTCGCCGCCGGATCGCCCAAGTGGAGGCGCGGCGCCGCTGCGGCAATTCTGTAGAATCCCTGCATGGTTCGGGTTTGTCAACTGGGGTTAAGGCCTGCGGCGGACGGTGCAAATACGAAAACCGCCGCCGCAGGCCAGGATTTTCTTTGGCTAGAAAGAAATCGTTGCGTTGACGCCGCCCCAGAGTATCTGGTGCTTGCCCTCGCCCATGTAGCCTTCGTGGCGCAGGGTGTGCGAGGGCGTCCAGGTGTAGTTGATCTGCGCGCCGATCGAGAACCAGTCGGTAACCGCGTAGCTGGCCGAAAAGCCAAGCGTCTGGTCCGTCAGTTCCGTGCCGCCGGCCGATCCGGTGTAGGCGTGGTCGCCGAAGCCGATCTCGGCCTTGGGCGTGAGAGTCAGCGCCTCTATCGGTTTGAAGTCGTGCGAAAGCCCAAACGAGAAGTAGACCGCCGAGACGTCCGTTCCCGCCGAGTCGGAATAGTTCCAATAGGCGGACGCGGAGGGCGTCACGATGTCATTCTCGTACGAGACGGTCGCGTACAGATCTTGGTCGCTGGATCCGTTGTTGTTCGGGAACGTGTACCAGATGTGTCCGGCCTCGATGCCGACGGGTCCGAGAGAGTTGGCGTACGCGAGCGTGTAGTCGATCTCCTGCGCGCCGCACGACCTGCGACTGTTTGTCGCCGTGCCGCGCTTGTGCGTCAGGTCGAAGCTCGACCAGACGTTAGCCGAGACGGTGCCGAAGTCGCCTGCGTCGTAGCCGATTGTCGCCGACGGCTGCCAGACGGGATTCCCGTTACAGATCGTACCGCGCCAGATGTAATCGCTCAGCACGTCGACGGACGCCTCGACGGTTAGGCCTCCGCTTTCGGTCTTCTCGAGTTCGTTCGTCTCGGCCGCTTCGGCGACCAGCACGAGCGAGGTCGTTACCAGGGTTAAAAGTGTCCTTTTCATTTTTCTGTCTCTTTTTTTGACTTTTGGGTTTCCTTCGGTCTGGGTGGCCGCGCTAGACCACGACCCCCAGACCATTGTTTACGTCGTTACCGATCCTTCTCAGGTGTTGCTGAAGAACTGGAAGGAGGCGTAGGCGTCTTGCCCGTGTTCGGTGATGTCGAGGCCCTTGAGCTCGGTCGTGGCGCTGACGCGGAGGATGCCGAGCTTCTTCAGCGCGAAGAAGATCGCGAGGCCCATGCCGAACGCCCAGATCGCCGTCGCGCCCGCGCCGACCAGCTGCACGCCGAGGAACTTCGCGCCGCCGCCGTAGAAGAGTCCCGCGAGCTCGTTGCCGTAGCCGCAGGTTGTCGGCGCGGCGAAGAGTCCGACGGCGAGCGTGCCCCACACGCCGTTCACGCAGTGCACCGAGACCGCGCCGACGGGATCGTCGACGTGGACGCGGTCGAGCGCGAACACCGAGAGGACCACCAGCACGCCCGCGACGAGGCCGATGATGATCGACGCGTTGGCCGTCACGAGGTCGCATGGCGCGGTGATCGCGACGAGTCCCGCGAGCGAGCCGTTGAGCGCCATCGTGAGGTCGGGCTTGCCCATGATGATCCAGGCCGTGACGAGCGCGGCGATCGTGCCGGCGCAGGCGGCGAGGTTCGTGGTCATCGCGACGCGTCCGATGGAACCGACGCCGGCCGTGTAGCTGCCGGGGTTGAACCCGAACCAGCCGATCCACAGGAGGAATACGCCGAGTGTGCCGAGGACGAGGCTGTGGCCGGGGATCGGGTTCGCCTTGCCGTCGTGCCGGTACTTGCCGATGCGCGGTCCGAGCGCGATGGCGCCGGCGAGGGCGATCCAGCCGCCGACGGAGTGGACGACCGTGGAGCCGGCGAAGTCGTGGAAGCCCATCTTTTCTAGCCAGCCCTGCGACGCCTCTCCTGCGAGTCCGCCCCACATCCAGTGTCCGCTCACGGGATAGACGAGCGCGGAGATGAGGATCGAGTAGATGAGATAGCTCTTGAACTCGATCCGCTCCGCGACCGCGCCGGAGACGATCGTCGCCGCCGTGGCGCAGAACATGGTCTGGAAGAAGAGGAACGTCCAGTCCCAGACTCCTTCGCCGGTGGCGAGCGACGGCATGCCGAGCCCGCCCCATCCGAACCATCCCGCGGCCTTCGTCGCGCCGAACATGAGTGCGGCGCCGAGGACGTAGAACGCGAGCGAGCCGGCGGCGAAGTCCATGAGGTTCTTCATCATGATGTTCGCCGCGTTCTTGGCCCGCGTGAAGCCGGTCTCCACAAGGGCGAAGCCAGCCTGCATCATGAAGACGAGGATGGCGGCGATGAGCGTCCAGACCACGTTCAGGTTGGTTTGGACTGCAGTTGTTGTGATTTCAGGTGTCATTTTGGGGTTCCTTTTTGTGTTGAGGACAAAGGACGTAAGACGTAAGACAAAGGATTGTGAATCATCCCTCTGTCATCTGTCTTCTGTCATCTGTCCTCGTTCATTCTTCATTCTTCATTTCTCACTATCCAATTGCCGCCGGACCTCGTTCGCCGGTTCGTATTCGGACACATTCGTCCATTGGAAGGACGAATATCTTGCCGTCGCCGATGTCGCCCGTGCGGGCGCCCTCGATGATGGCGTCGATCGTCTTCTCGATGTAGTCGTCGTTCACGGCGATGGCGAGGCGCATCTTCTTGTGAAGCGTGACCTCCTCCACGGCGCCACGGTACAGGTGCAGGTAGCCGCCCTGCTTGCCGCATCCAAGCGCGTTGGTGGCGGACATCTTGTAGATTTCGCGGGCGAACAACGCCTGCTTGACGGCATTCAGCCGCTCCGGCTGGATGTATGCGATTATCAGTTTCATCTTTATGGTCTTTCTGTTCTCGGCACGACATTCGCGCCGACGCCGCTCTTATGCACAAGCCGTGCCAACGGTCCGGAATGGCCTTCGCGAGGGCATTTCTTCCATTCTGTGTACAAGCACGCCCATTCCCGGGGCGGATTCTGTAAATGCTTACATGGCGTGAATGGCATCCGGCGGGACCTTTACATTTTCTGAATCAAATGCCCCGAAATACGGCTGACACGCCGTTGGCACGATGTTTGCTTAGATGTCCAGCGTCGGGTGCGACGGTCGCATCGGACACAAGGAGAACGACGATGATGGAAGAAACGAAGACAACGACCGCTTTCGGAGCCGACGTTTTCGGCAAAGAGGCAATCAATACCTACCTCTCAAAGGATACGGCCAAGAAACTCCAGGCGACGATCGACGAGGGCAAGCCGCTCGACGCGTCCATCGCGGGCGAGGTCGCCCACGGCATCCGCCACTGGGCGATGGACCGCGGCGCCACGCACTACACGCACTGGTTCCTGCCGATGACGGGCTCCACGGCGGAGAAGCACGATGCCTTCCTGGAGATCAAGAACGGCGAGCCGATCATGCAGTTTTCGGGCAAGAACCTCATCGTGGGCGAGCCGGACGCCTCCTCGTTCCCGTCGGGCGGCCTCCGCTCGACCTTCGAGGCGCGGGGCTACACGGCGTGGGATCCCACGAGCCCGGCGTTCATCAAGCGCCACTCGAACGGCGCGACGCTCTGCATTCCCACTGCGTTCTGCGCGTACACGGGCGAATCGCTCGACAAGAAGACTCCCCTTCTCCGTTCCATGCAGGCGCTCGACAAGTCGCTCAGGCGCCTGATGACCCTCTTTGGACGGCCTGAGGGTCATTCCGCGTGCACTCTCGGTGCGGAGCAGGAATACTTCCTTGTGGACAAGGAGTACTGGAAGAAGCGCCCGGACCTCGTCCTCACGGGGCGCACCCTCTTCGGCGCGCCGTCCGCCAAGGGCCAGCAGCTCGAGGACCATTACTTCGGCACGATACCCGACCGCATCCTCTCGTTCATGAACGACGTGGAGCGCGAGCTGTGGAAGCTCGGCATCCCCGCGAAGACGCGGCACAATGAAGTCGCCCCCGCGCAGTTCGAGCTTGCGCCGCAGTTCGAGGAGCTCAACCTCGCGACGGACCACAACATGCTCGTGATGGACGCGCTCCGCAACGTCGCGGAGAAACATGGCCTCAAGTGTCTCCTGCACGAAAAGCCCTACGCCGGCGTGAACGGCTCGGGCAAGCACAACAACTGGTCCGTGAGCTACGGCGGCAAGAACCTGCTGGATCCCGGCAAGGACCCCAACGACAACGCGCTCTTCCTGACGATGCTCTGCGCCGTGATCGAGGCGGTGGACAAGCACGCCGACCTCCTGCGCGCGTCCGTCGCCGGCGCGGGCAACGACCACCGTCTCGGCGCGAACGAGGCGCCGCCCGCCGTGATCTCGATCTACGTGGGCGACCAGCTCGCGGAGGTCCTGGACCGCATCGAGAAAGGCCGCGCCGACAAGGGCAAGCAGGCCGGGACGATGAAGCTCGGCAGCGACGTGCTGCCCACGATCCCGAAGGACGCGACCGACCGCAACCGCACGTCGCCGTTTGCGTTCACCGGCAACAAGTTCGAGTTCCGCGCCCCCGGCTCGTCGGTCTGCTGCGCGGGTCCGATGACCGTGCTGAACACGATCGTCGCCGAGGCCGTGGACCGCATCGCGGGCGAGCTGGAGGCCGCGAAGGTCGCCGGCAAGGCGAAGCCCGGCGAGCACACCGCCGCGTTCCACAACGCGCTCCAGAAGATCCTCCAGGCCTCTCTCAAGGAACACAAGCGCGTCGTCTTCAACGGCAACGGCTACGAGGCGGACTGGCCGAAGGAGGCCGAGAAGCGCGGACTCCCCAACGCGCCCGACACGCCGTCCGCGCTCGCCGCGCTCACCAAGAAGGAGAACGCCCGCCTCTTCGAGAAATACGGCGTGATGACGAAGCGCGAGCTCGAGAGCCGCCACGAGATCCTCCTCGAGGAGTACGCGAAGAAGGTCCGCATCGAAGGCGCCTGCGCACGCGACATCGCGAGCGAGATGATCCTGCCGGCGGTCAAGTCCGAGTACCTCGAGACCCTGCAGGCGTTCGCGACCGCGGAGAAGGTCGGCGTCTTCTCCGGCACGGCCGCGCTCAAGGAGGCGCTTGTGGAGCTGGGAAGCGGACTCGACCAGCTCAAGAGCGGCATCGCGAGGCTCGACGAGGCGCTGCACGACGGCAAGGAGAACACCACCCTTTGCGCGATGCAGGTGTTGCGCACGACGATCGACGCGCTGGAGCGCAAGGTCGCGGACAAACGCTGGCCGTTGCCGAAGTACCGGGACATGCTGTTCCTGTATTGATGAGCTGAAAGTTGGTGAATGACTGACGAACTGAAACACGAATGTGCGGTAGCGCTCGTCGTCCTGAAAAAGGACGGCGAGCATTATCGCAATAAATACGGGTCGAGCGACTACGGCGGCACGAAGCTCTCGCTCCTCCTGGAGAAGCAGCACAACCGCGGGCAGGACGGCGCGGGCGCGGCGATCCTCTCCAGCCACCCCGAGTCGGGCTACATGCCCTACTGGGCGTTCAAGTCATCCTCGTCAACCGCCCTCGCGGACCTGCTGGACGCAATCGGCAAACGGCATGAGCAGTCCGCCATGTCCTTGTTCGACACCGGATCATCGGAACGCATCTTCCTCGGGCACCTGCGCTACGCCACCTTTGGGAAGAACGAGGTGGCGTTTTGCCACCCGTTCATCCACCAGGCGAGCGAACTCTGCCACACGCTGCTCCTCGCCGGAAACTTCAACCTCACGAACGCCGGCGAGCTGTTCGAGGACTACCGCCGCAAGGGCGAGTTCCCGACGAGCCGCGCCGACGGCTACCTCATCTGCGAGCTGATCGCGCACGAGCTGGGAGGGGCGCGCTCCTGCGCGACCGTTGAGGGTACGGACGCGCAGGAGCGCGTCCCTCCCCTCGCCTCAGCGCTTTCCCGCGCGTTGAAGGACGCCGACGGCGCATGGACGTTCTGCGGGGCGACGGGCGACGGCTGGGCCTTCGCGACGCGCGACCCGCACGGCATACGCCCCGGCTACTGCTACAGCGACGACGAGGTGTTCGTGGTGGCCAGCGAACGCCCCGCGATCCAGGCCGCGTTCGACGTGCCGCCGGAGGCCGTGAAGGAGCTTCCGCCCGGCGCGGCGCTGCTCATTTCCCCTGATGGCGAAGTCCTGATGTCCGAACTGCGTTCGGACATCCAAGAATCCCCCCACCCCTGCGCATTCGAGCGCATCTACTTCTCGCGCGCGAACGACGCCGGCATCTACCGCGAGCGCAAGGCGCTCGGCGCGGCGCTCGTGCCGCAGATCCTCGCCGCCGCCCACGCGCCGATGGAGCGCATCTTCTTCAGCTACATCCCCAACTCGGCCCGCATCGCCTTTTATGGACTTCTCGAACGGCTGTTCAGTTTAGTTCTAAGCTACAAAGGACACAAAGATTCAGATCCTTTTCTTTGTGATCTTTGTGGCAAGAACCTTCCCCGATTCGGCGAGATTGCCGTGAAGGACGCGAAGTTCCGCACGTTCATCGCAGACGCCGCCGCCCGCCGCGAGTTCTACAAGCACGTCTACGACGTCACCTACGGGCTCATCGACGAGGAGGACACGCTCGTCGTGATGGACGACTCGATCGTGCGCGGCAACACGATGCGGAACGCAATCATCCCGATGCTCTCGCGCCTCGGGCCGAAGCGCATCGTGATCGTGTCGTCCGCCCCGCCGATCCGCTATCCCGACTGCTACGGGATCGACATGTCCACCCTCGGCGAGCTCGTGGCATTCCGCGCGCTTGTGAATCTCCTCGGCCCGGACGCGGAGAAGGAACTGCGTGAAGCACTGGAAGGACGGGCATCTTGCCCGTTGAATCCCCTCGCGCCGCTCTACGCCCGCTTCTCCGACGAACAGCACTGCGCCGAGATCGCACGCCTCCTCACGCCCCCCGGCACAAAGGCGGAAGTGGTGGTGGTCTATCAGACGGTCGAGAATTTAAGAAAGTGCTTAAACAACTCCCAGCTCGCCTTTGGCGACTGGTACTTCACTGGCGATTATCCCACGCCCGGAGGTTACAAGGTGTTGCGCAAGGCGCTTCTCAACTATCTCGAAAAGAATTCCGAAAGGTCATATTGATGGATTACGAAAGCAAATGGAAAGCGGAGCGCGAGAGAAAGGCGTTTCTCGCGCTGGCGGACGGAACGGTGTTCCACGGCGTCGCGTTTGGCGCCGCGAAAGATGCGCTCGGCGAGGTCGTGTTCAACACCGGCATGAGCGGCTATCAGGAAATCCTCACCGACCCGTCCTACGCCGGGCAGTTCGTCACCCTCACCGCCGCGGAGATCGGAAATTACGGAATCAATGGCGCGGACGTGGAAAGCCGCGCCCTTTTTCTGTCCGGACTCGTAATCGGCGACCTGACCCCGCCCAGCAACTGGCGGAGCGAGAAGAGCCTTGACGACTACCTGAAGGAGAACGGCGTACCCGGCATCTACGGCGTCGATACGCGCGCATTGACGATCCATCTCCGTGAACATGGCAACCAGAAGGCGTATCTTTGCACGGGAGGGTCGCAGCTGGCTGCGACCGAGTCGGAGGCAATCGCCAAAGCCCGTGAATGGGTGGGATTGGACGGACAGGATTACGCGGCGAAGGTTACTTGCGGGGAGGTGCATGAGTTTTCAGCTACAAAGGACACAAAGAACACAGAGAGTAAAAAAGACCTTTGCGTTCTTTGCGGCGAAAAAGATCCTCCCCGCATCGTCTGCTACGACTTCGGCGTGAAAAGCAACATCCTCCGCTCACTTGCGGCGTGGGCGAAGGTCACGGTCGTGCCGGCCAAGACGAGCGCGGAGGAGGTGCTGGCGCTCAATCCCGATGGCATCTTCCTTTCCAACGGCCCGGCCGACCCCGCCGCCGTCATCTACGCCATCGAGAACATCCGGAAGCTGCTCGGCAAAGCTCCGATCATGGGCATCTGCCTCGGGCACCAGCTGCTTTCGCTCGCCTGCGGGGCGAAGACGATGCGGCTCAAGTTCGGACATCACGGCTGCAACCATCCCGTCAAGAACCTGGCGACGGGACAGGTGGAGATCACGAGCCAGAACCACAATTTCGCCGTCGACCCCGCGACGGTTCCCGAGTGCCTGGAGGTCACGCATGTCAATCTCAACGACGGCTCCATCGAGGGCGTGCGCCACAAGACGCTTCCGGCGTTTTCGGTGCAGTACCATCCCGAATCCTGCCCCGGCCCGCACGACAGCAAATATCTTTTCAAGGATTTCAAGGAAATGATTTCAGCCGCAAAGAACGCAGAGAGCGCAAAGATGCAATAGATGATGTCTTTGCGGTCTTTGCGCCTAAAGGAAACGGGCAAACCATGAAAAAGCAAGTCAAATACGTGTTTATCACCGGCGGAGTGGTCTCCAGCCTTGGCAAGGGCATCACGAGCGCGTCGCTGGCGCTTCTCCTGAAGAGCCGCGGCTACAGGGTGTTCATGCAGAAGCTCGACCCCTATCTCAACGTCGATCCCGGCACAATGTCGCCCTACCAGCACGGGGAAGTGTTCGTGACGGACGACGGTGCGGAGACGGACCTCGACCTCGGACACTACGAGCGGTTCGCGGGCGTGACCTGTTCGAAGGCGAGCAACTACACGTCCGGGCGCATCTACTCCGCCGTGCTTGCGCGGGAACGGGCGGGCGGTTACCTGGGCGGCACGGTGCAGGTGGTGCCGCACATCACCGATGAAATCAAGTCGGCGATCCACAGCGCGGGCGAACCGCATGGGGACGAGCCCGCGCCCGACATCGTTCTCTGCGAGATCGGGGGCGTCTCGGGCGACATCGAATCCCTGCCCTTCCTGGAGGCGGCGCGCCAGTTCAGGTTCGAGGAAGGCGAGGAGAACACGTGCTTCGTGCATCTGACGCTCGTCCCCTACCTCAAGGCGGCGGGCGAGCTCAAGACGAAGCCGTCGCAGCATTCCGTCGGCATGCTCCGCAACATCGGCATCATCCCCGACATCCTCGTGTGCCGCACCGAAATGACGATCCCCGAGGAGCACCTGAAGAAGCTTGCCATGTTCTGCAACGTAAAACGCGAGTGCGTGATCGAGGAGAAGGACGTCACGGATTCCGTCTATGCCGTGCCGCGCGAACTGCGCGACCAGGGACTGGACGAGCAGGTGCTGAGGCAGTTGCGGCTCGACGTGTGGCCGATCAAACACACCATCTGGGACTCGCTTGTGCGCAAGGCGACGCAACCCAAACGCGAATGCACCATCGCGCTCGTCGGCAAGTACATCTCGATCCGCGACGCCTACAAATCCATCCACGAGGCGCTGCAGCACGCCGGCATGGCGAACGACTGCAAGGTGAACGTGGTCCCCATCGAAGCGGAAGATCTTTTAGCCACAAAGGACACAAAGAAGAAAGACGAAGAGAAAAATGTTTGCGTCCTTTGTGGCAAAAAATTAAAAGACGTCGATGGCATCCTCGTGCCGGGCGGGTTCGGTTCGCGGGGCGTGGAAGGCAAGATCGCGGCGATTAAGTATGCGCGGGAAAAGAAGATTCCCTTCCTCGGCATCTGCCTCGGAATGCAATGCACGGTCATCGAGTATGCGCGTGACGTACTCGGCTGGAAGGACGCCAACTCCACTGAATTCGATGAAAAAACGGCGCACCCGGTGATCGACCTCATGGAAGAGCAGCGCGGCATCACGCAGAAAGGCGGCACGATGCGCCTCGGCGCCTATCCGTGCGTGCTCAAGACGGGGTCGCTTGCGGAAAAGCTTTATTGCCACAAAGGACACAAAGATCACAAAGCCTTTGTGGAGACGATGATCTCCGAACGCCACCGGCACCGTTACGAGTTTGCGAACGGGGCCAAGGCGCAACAGGCCATCGAGGCGGCGGGGCTTGTGGCGAGCGGCCTCTCCCCGGACGGCAAGCTCGTGGAGATCGTCGAGCTGCCCGGCCACCCCTACTTCATCGCCTCGCAGTTCCATCCCGAGTTCAAGTCGCGGCCGACCGCGCCGCATCCGCTCTTCAACGGCCTCGTCAAAGCTGCGCTCAAAGGGAAAAGAAAATGAAACGCACTGATTTGAGAAAGATCCTGATCATCGGCTCGGGTCCGATTGTCATCGGGCAGGGATGCGAGTTCGACTACTCGGGCGTACAGGCCGTCAAGGCGCTCAAGAACCTCGGCTACGAGGTCGTACTCGTCAATTCCAACCCCGCGACGGTCATGACCGATCCCGACCGCGCCGACAGAACCTACATCGAGCCGCTGACGGCGGACTACCTCCATGAGGTGATCCGCCGCGAACGCCCCGACGCCCTTCTCCCGACGCTGGGCGGTCAGACCGCGCTCAACCTTGCGATGGAGCTGGACAAGGGCGGCGTCCTGAAGCGCTACCGCGTGGAACTGATCGGCGCGAATGCGGAGGCGATTGCGCGCGCCGAGGACCGGAACCTCTTCAAGGAGGCGATGCGCGAGATCGGACTCGACATGCCGCGTTCCGGCAGCGCCCACTCGCTTGCGGAGGCGGAGGCGATCGCGCGGACGATCGGTTCGTGGCCGCTCATCGTGCGGCCTGGCTTCACGCTCGGCGGCACCGGCGGCGGCATCGCGCACGACGCGGAGGAGTTTACGCGGATCGTGACCGGCGGACTCGAGGCGTCGCTCAACCACGAAGTGCTCGTGGAGGAGTCGCTGATCGGCTGGAAGGAATACGAGATGGAGGTGATGCGCGACAAGGCCGGCAACGCCGTGATCGTCTGCTCCATCGAGAACATGGACCCGATGGGCGTCCACACGGGCGACTCCATCACCGTCGCGCCGATCCTCACGCTCACAGACCGCGAATACCAGGCGATGCGCGACGACTCCATCAAGGTGCTGGAGAAGATCGGCATCGAGACGGGCGGCTCCAACGTGCAGTGGGCCGTCAACCCGAAAGACGGACGGCGCATCATCATCGAGATGAACCCGCGCGTCTCGCGCTCGTCGGCGCTCGCCTCCAAGGCGACGGGCTTCCCGATCGCGAAGATCGCCGCCCTTCTGGCCGTCGGCTTCACGCTCGACGAAATCACGAACGACATCACGGGCAAGACGCTTGCCTGCTTCGAGCCCGCGCTGGATTACGTGGTCGTGAAGATCCCCCGCTTCGCGTTTGAGAAATTCCACGGCACCCCCACGACGCTCGGCACGCAAATGAAATCCGTCGGCGAGGTGATGGCCATCGGCCGCACCTTCAAGCAGGCGTACCTGAAGGCCATACGCTCGCTGGAGGCGCCGCTCAAGTACCACCACGCGGAAACCTACGACCCGTGGTTCAGGCGCGAACTGGATGAAATCGAGGCGTTCAAAAAATATCTGGGAGAACATTTTCTAGCCGCAAAGAACGCAAAGCGCGCAAAGAAGGAAAAATCTGCCCAGAGTCAAGAATCTCTTTGCGGACTTTGCGATCTTTGCGGCATAAATCTTAGTGAAGAGTTTTCCTCCCTTTTCCGCCAGGCAAAGGTCTTTGGCTTCAGCGACAAGGAGATCGCCGAGGCGATCGGAGAAGATGAGATTACGGTGCGGAAGAAAAGGATCTCGCTCGGCATCCGTCCGGAGTTTGGCGAGGTCGATACGTGCGCGGGCGAGTTCGAGGCCGTGACGCCGTACTACTATAGCTACTATTCGCCTGAAGGTCATACGCCTTTGGCGAATGTTGCCAATGTGGAAATGTTGCCAATTGCCAATGCCAATAATCAAGTGGTAACTGGCAACACTGGTAACATTGGCAACACTGGCAACATTGGCAACATTGGCAAGATCATGGTGCTGGGCGGCGGGCCCAACCGCATCGGGCAGGGCATCGAGTTCGACTGGTGTTGCTGCCATGCGGCCTTCACCTTGCAGAAGCGCGGCTACGAGGTGGTGATGGTCAACTCCAACCCCGAGACCGTCTCGACCGACTACGACACCTCGGACAGACTCTACTTCGAGCCGCTGACATTCGAGGACGTGATGGAAATCTACGACCGCGAGCAGTGCGACGGCGTGATCGTGCAGTACGGCGGCCAGACGCCCCTCAATCTCGCCGAGCGGCTTGAGCAGGCCGGGGCCAAGATCATCGGCACCTCGCCGAAAGACATCGCCCTCGCCGAAGACCGCGACTTCTTCCGCGCGCTCGTCGCGGAGATCGGCATGAAGCAGCCTGCGAGCGGCATTGCCCATTCCATCGAGGATGCGCGGCGCATCGCCAACGAGATCGGCTATCCCGTCCTCGTGCGGCCGAGTTTCGTCCTTGGGGGACGCGGCATGGCAATTGTCTACAAGGAGTCCGAACTGGATTCGTACGTCGCCGAGGCCGTCGCCGCGTCGGAGGGGAAGCCCATCCTCATCGACAAGTTCCTCGAACACGCGATTGAACTGGATGTCGATGCCGTCTCCGACGGCGAAACGACGCAGATCGGCGCGATCCTCGAGCATATCGAGGCGGCCGGCTGCCACTCCGGCGACGCCGCCGCGATCACGCCGCCGGTCAGCCTTTCCGAGAAGACGCTTGCCGAGGTGAAGCGCTACACCGAGATTTTTGCAAAGCGCCTTCATGTCGTTGGGCTCATGAACCTACAGCTTGCCGTGAAGAATGATGAAATCTGGATGATTGAGGTCAACCCCCGCGCCTCGCGCACGGTGCCCTTCGTCTCAAAGGCCACGGGCATTCCCCTCGCCGACCTCGGCACGCTCGCGATGGTCGGCGAAAAACTACCAGCTGCCGACGACCGACTACCAACTCGCAACTACTACTGCGTCAAGGAAGCCGTGTTCCCCTACGTCAAGTTCCCGGGAGCGAAGATCACGCTTTCGCCCGAGATGAAGTCCACGGGCGAGGTGATGGCAATCGACTACGACCGTTTCGGCGCCTACTGCAAGAGCCAGATCGCCTGCGGAAGCCCCCTGCCGAAAGGCGGCAACGTGTTCCTCTCCGTCCGCGACGAGGACAAGCCGCAGGTCTCGAAACTCGCGGCGGAACTCAAGTCGCTGGGCTTTAACATCTACGCGACGCTGGGCACGTCCACGTATCTGTGGAACAGCGGCGTCGAGTCGAAGGCGGCGTTCAGGATTTCGCGTGGGCGGCCAAACGTGATCGACCTCATCCACAAGGGCGAGATCGACTGGGTCGTCAACACGTCCGAATCAGACGGCGAGGCGACGGGGGACTCCGTCCTGCTCCGTTCCTGCGCCGTCGCGGCCGGCGTCCCCGTCACCACGACCCTGGCCGGCTTCGCCGCCGCCGTCGCCGGACTCGCCGAGGATCGGACAGAGAAAGCCGTTTACAGCCTTCAGGAATATCATCGCCAATGAGATTTCCCGGCGGGAGGATCGCGCAGCAGCGCGACTCTCCCGCCGGTAGGGCGCGCCCCCCGCGCGCCGCCTGGGAACTCAGAACTCCACGGACACGCCGACGCCGCCGTAGAAGTTCCAGGAGTGGTCGCAGCCCTTGCCCCATTCGGCGTTGTGCTCGCGCGCGCAGTGACGCATCGTGCGGTCGAACCAGTAGTCGCTGTAGGCGACGTAGGCGGAAAGCGACACATGGTCAACGACCCGCCAGGTGAACTCGCCCTTGATGCAGGTGTCCATCACGCCGCCGTGGTCGTACGTCCGCTCCTCGGGGCTGTACCCGCGCACGCGCTGCGTGTTGCCGAATCCCTGGCCGACCGACGGACGGAACTCGAGCACGGGGTCGTCGTCCTCGCCCTTGCCGTCGATGATCGCGAACGAGTGGCCGAGGTCGAGGTTCACGTAGGTGCCCTCGTCCGCCATCAGGTCCCGCTCGATCGCAAGCGTCGGCTCCAGCCAGAAGATGCCGTCGGAAAGGCCGAGCTCGAGGTTGAGGTACTGCGTGTCGCCCATGTCGCTGTGGTAGCGCTCGATGTACTCGTACATGTAGTTGAAGTCCACGGAGAGC
The DNA here is from genome assembly GCA_900320225.1 of uncultured Lentisphaerota bacterium. Lineage (GTDB taxonomy): Bacteria > Verrucomicrobiota > Kiritimatiellia > RFP12 > UBA1067 > RUG572. Next base: position 7,314 of record ONRL01000020.1, on the reverse strand, counting down.
TTGCCCGCCTTTTCGCCGAGCTCGAACTCGTGCGCGACGCCGACGATGGAGTCGAGCGTCGTCCAGCGGCCGGCCCGGTTTCCGTAGCCGCCGCGCTTGCCGTTGCCCTTCGTCACGTCGAAGATCGTCTCGACGCCGAAATACACCCAGTCGAAGAACGTGATCTGCGCGCCGGGTACGATGATCGGGTCTTTGCCGTCGATCATGCCGTACGTCATGTAGCGGGAGTCCATGCCGATGTGGAACTCCGCCGAGACGAGGTTGTCCAGAGGATTGTCGTCCTCCTCGACTTCCATGCGATTCGCGCTCTTCGTATCGGCCGTGGCGGGGACGGCCTTCTGCTCGTCGGCCACCGCGCCGAACACGCAACCGGCAGCCAGAACCGCCGCTGTCAGTGTCTTGATGTTCATTTTCCTTTTTCCTTTTTTGCCCCGGCGTTCTGCGCGCCGGAGGGTTTCGTTTGTTTGTTAAATCTCACCTCTCGCGGGACGTGCTTTCTCCGCCCTGGCAATGGCAGTCGCCCTTGCACGCGCCGCAGCTCCCGCACGCGCAGGGCGCGCCCTTCCGGATGTTCCGCCACACGGCCAGCCCGACGAGGGCGAGCAGCACCCCCACGACGATCACCGAAGCGACGTTCATTTCCCGTTCTCCAGTTTCAATTCCCCATTTGCCTTCCGCGCCGGACGGAAGATCGTCCACAGGACCCAGAGGTCGACCAGGATGGCCACCGCGGTCCACACGCCGAATCCGCCGCCGGCGATCAGCACGCCGATCTGGTAGACCGACAGCGCGAGCGCGTAGCCGACGAACAGCTGGAAGGCGATTGCGAACCAGCCCCACTTGGCCGCGCCCATCTCGCGGAACGTCGTCGCGATTGCCACCATGCACGGCGGCACGAAGAGGTTGAAGAGCATGAACGACATCGCCGCGAGCTTCGGGAAGTCGCCGAACGAGGCAAACAGATTGGAGATTTGCGCCGCCGTGGACGCGCCGTCCATGTTCGCCGCCACGAGTCCCAGCGTGGCCGTGGCCTGCTCCTTCGCGATCTCCGCGGAGACCGACGCCGCCGCGCCCTGCCACGAGCCGAACCCGAGCGGCGCGAAGAACCAGGCGATCCAGCTGCCCATGTCGTGCAGCATCGACTGCTCGATGGCCTCGTCCGCCAGCAGGTTGAAATGCCAGTCGAAGTGCATGATGAACCACAGGAACACGCATGCGGGGAAGATGATCACGCCGGCCTTGAGCATGTAGCCCTTCACGCGGTTCCAGGTGTGGTGGAAGATGCCGCCAAACGTCGGCATGTGATAGGCCGGCAGCTCCATCACGAACGGCGCGGCCTCGCCCGCGAAGAAACGTGATTTCTTGAGCGCGATGCCCCCCAGCACGATGATCGCGATGCCGATCACGTCCATGAGCGGCGCCACGTACCACATCTCGCGGAAGAAGATCGCCGCGAACATGGCGATGATCACGGTCTTCGCGCCGCAGGGGATGAAGGTGGAGAGAATGATCGTCATGCGGCGGTCGCGCTCGCTCTCGATCGTGCGCGCCGCCATCACGGCCGGCACGCCGCAGCCCTTGCCCACGATCATCGGTATGAACGACTTTCCGCTCAACCCGAACTTGCGGAAGATGCGGTCCATGATGAACGCCACGCGCGCCATGTACCCGCAGTCCTCGAGGAACGCGAGGAAGAGGAACACGATGGTGATCACCGGCACGAAGCCGAGAACCGTCGCCACGCCGCCCCACGCGCCGTCCACCACGAGGCTCTTCACCGTCTCGCCCACGCCCAGCTTGTCCAACCCGTCGCCCAGAAGCGCGCCGATGCCCGGCACCCACACGCCGAACTGCGACGGATCGGGCTCTTCCCATTCCTTTGCCTTCTGGTAGGCCGCATAGTCCACGTCCCACTTGTCCGGTTCGCCGCAGCCACAGCCGCAGCCGTCGCACTCCTCGCCTGCTTCGCGCTTCTTCGAGCACTTCTCGCAGTCGCACTCCTTGGCCACAGGCTCGCCGGTCTCCTCGTCCTCCACGAACACGTCCTTCGCGACGACGGTCTTGGCCAACGCCTCGTCAAGAACCTCGAACTCGCTCGCCTCGAATTCATCGCCCTCCTTCTCGGGCTTGAATTCGGCCTTGGCCTTCTCGTTGAAGGCTTCGAGCGCCTTGTCGTAGCTTCCTTCTCCGTTCTTGGCGTTGTAGCTTTCCTTGTAGGTCTCCTCCCATTTGGACTTCGAGGCGTCCTGCTTGGCGAACTCGCCCTGGGCGTCCTCGAACTCCATGTCCTTGTATTTGCCATCCACCTTGCACGCGTGTGTCGTGAACGGCAGATGCCAGCCGTCGCCGAGGAAGCCGTCGTTCGCCCAGTCGGTGAGGATCGTTCCGGGGCCTTTCTCGGCCACCGCGAGCCACCACATGACGCAGAGCGAGAGGATAAAGATCGGCAACGCGAGGATGCGGTGTGTCACGAACTTGTCGATCTTGTCCGAAAGAGAAGTCGACGCCCTGCGCGACGAGCGCGTGAGGACGGTGCCGACGATGCCTTGGATGTAGTTGTAGCGCTGCGTGGTGATGATGGATTCCGCGTCGTCGTCCATCTCCTTCTCGCAGTCCGTGATGTGGTCTTCCACGTGCGAAATGATGTCCGCCGGCACGCCCAGCGTCTCAATCGCCTTCTTGTCCCGCTCGAACACCTTGATCGCCGCCCAGCGGCTCGTGGCGTTCTCCACCTTCCCGTGCAGGGACTCCTCGATGTGCGCGAGCGCGTGCTCCACCGATCCGGTGAACACGTGCGGACGCTCGCCCTTCACGCCCTTCTTCGCCTCGGCCAGGGCCAGCTCCGCGGCCTCGCGCGTTCCTTCGCCCTTCAGGGCCGAGATCTCCACCACAGGGCAGCCCAGGGACTTGGAGAGGCGGGTGGCGTCGATCTTGTCGCCGTTCCGCTTCACCACGTCCATCATGTTCACCGCCACCACCATCGGCAACCCCAGCTCCAGCAGCTGCGTGGTGAGGTAGAGGTTGCGCTCCAGGTTCGAGCCGTCCACGATGTTCAGGATGGCGTCCGGCTTCTCGTTGACGAGATAGTTGCGCGCCACGACCTCCTCGAGCGAGTACGGCGAGAGCGAGTAGATGCCGGGAAGGTCCTGGATCACCACGTCGTGCGCGCCCTTCAGCCTGCCGTCCTTCTTCTCCACCGTCACGCCGGGCCAGTTGCCGACGTACTGGTCGGAACCCGTCAGGTCGTTGAAGAGCGTCGTCTTGCCGCAGTTCGGGTTTCCCGCGAGCGCGATCTTTATATTAGCCATGTCTAACCTCTTTCCCAAAAAAAATCACGCAACCTCGATGGCGGCGGCCTCGTCCTTGCGGATCGAGAGTTCGTAGCCCCGCACGGTCAGTTCGATGGGGTCGCCCAGCGGGGCGATCTTGCGGACGGTCACCTCGGTTCCCTTGGTGAGGCCCATGTCCATGATGCGGCGCTTCGTCGCGCCGTCCCCGCGCAGGCGCGCAATCGTCGCCGCCTGCCCGGGCTTGACTTCATCCAGTGTCATTCGTTTGAATCCTTTCTCGTTAAACCAGTATCCGCATGGCGAGAGCCTCGTCCACCGCCACGCGCGAGTCGCAGACGCCGAGGATGTAGTTTCCGGCGGAGTGCGCGATCACGGTCACCTCCGCCCCTTCGACGAAACCCATCGTCGCGAGGCGTTTCCTCGCGACGTCGTTACCCTTCACCGCCTTCACGCGGTGCCGACTTCCGATTGACATCAGTGCGATTGGCATATCTTTCTTCTCCTGCGCCCATTTAGCGAACGCGAAGTTAGTTTACCAAAACTAACTTGTTGGCGCAAGTGGGAATTTCAGATTTTTTCATGGCACCGTGCGGCGACCGTTGAGCGCGCGGCGGCGCGCGCGCCAGCCGGGGAGGCGCGCGTCCATGAGCGCATAGAACGCGGGGCCGTGGTTGGGCACGCGCAGGTGCGTGAGTTCGTGCACCACGACGTACTCCACGAGATCTTCGGACACGCGGGAGAGTTCCCGGTTGTAGGTGACGTGCCGCTTGCGGAAGTGACACGACCCCCAAAGCGTCTTCATCGCGCGGAGCTTCCACGTCACGCCCAGCTCGCCGAGTCGCGCGCACCAGTCGGCGTGCAACCGCCCGAGCAGGGCGACGAAGGCCTGGACCTGTTCGGGCGTCAGCGGCGGCGCAGACGCGCGGCGCGCAAGCGCCTTCGCGCGCGCCGACACGGCCCACTTCCAGTTGGCGCGGAGGAACGCCTCTCCCTCGGCGATCGTACACCCCCACGAGGGTATCGAGAGGTGGACGACGCCGTCCGGCGAGACGCGGATGTTGATGCGCCTCACCCGCTTGCGCACGACGTCGATCTCGATGCCGTCGATGAAATTGCGCCCCGTCCTGAACATGGCCTCAGCCGATCGAGGGTTTGCGGCCTTCCAGTGCGGGGTTGTGGTGCGCCCAGAGCGCCTGGCGCGCGACGCCGAGGAGGATCGCGGCGTCGTCCCGCGTCTGCACGCCGCGCGAGAAGATGCGGTGGATGCCCTGCATCATGTGCTCCGTCTGCTTCTCGTTCATGAACCCGATGTCCTGCAGCATCGTCTGCCAGTTCTTCATGAGCTGCATTTTCTGCGCCTGCGGCGCGGGCGGCGACTTCTCGTGCGGCGGCTGGTAGCTGCCGGTGGCGGTGAAGAACTCGTAGCAGGTGATGAGGACCGCCTGCGAGAGGTTGATGGAGGTGTAGCCCTCGTCCACGGGGATGCGGATCAAGTGCGTGCACTGCGCCACCTCCTCGTTGAGAAGCCCCTTGTCCTCGCGGCCGAAGACGAGCGCCACGGGCCCCGTGGCGGCGAGCGCGAGGATCTCCGCCGCGCAGTCGCGCGGGGCCTTCACGTGCTGGCGGTAGAGTCCGTTGCGCGCGGTGGTGCCCACTACCGCCACGCAGTCGGCCACGGCCTCCTCGAACGTGTCCGTCTCCACGCGGCTGTTCATGATGTCTGTCGCGTGCACCGCCATGCGCTCGCCCTCGTCCCAGGAGTTCTGGAGGTTGGGCGCGGCGAGGACGAGATGGCGGAAGCCCATGTTGGCCATGGCGCGGCAGGAACTGCCCACGTTGCCCGTGTAGAGCGTGCCGACAAGCACGACCTTGATGTTGTCCAGCGGATTCATGGCGTCAGTTCTTCTCGTTCGTCACGTCGCGCGGCCCGTTGGCGTCGCGTCCGAATCCAGATGGCGTGGAGCCGCCGGTGCGAAGACGCGAGCGCGTGGCGTTGGCGGGGTTGCGGACGGTCGCGCAGAGCGTGCCGCGGAACCGAGTGACGTATCCGGAACGTTCCTTCACGAAGCGGGCCACGATGCAGCCCGCCCCGCTCTCGAAGAACTCCCATTCCCCGTCTTCCGTCTTGTAGAGGTTGCCCGTGGGGGCCATGTTCTGGTAGGCGGTGAAGCGCGTGCCGTCCGGCAACTCCACGCGCACCATGTTCTTGCTCTTGAATGGCCAGCTCACGCCGTTTTCAAGAACGGCGGTGGATTCATGGTCTTTCGTGTCGCGCCCGTAGTCGACGTGGAGGTAGTTGTTGTTGTCGTCCACGAAGCGGGTCGAGCGCAGAGGCTCGAACGAGGTGCAGCCTGCGAGCAGCGCCGCGCACGCAGTGAGTATGGAAAGGGCTTTCATGCGCGATATTATACCACACATTTGCCCTTAGGGGTATGACAAGCTAGGGCTGCTCGGGAAGGAGCGGGAAGTCGTCGTCCAGCCCGAGAACGCCGGCGGCCGTGAGCGAGATCACGCTCTCGACGTCGCGCAGGTCGGCCACTTCCACGGGCGAGTGCATGTAGCGCAGGGGAACCGCGATCTGCACCACCGGCACGCCGCCGCGCTCGAGCTTGAGCGCCCAGCCGTTGTTGCCCGCCCCCTTCGGCACCGAATGGAGCTGCGTCGGTATCTGACGCGTTTCGGCCGTCTTGCGGAAGTGCGCAACCAGTCCCTTGTGGTAGATGGGGCCGATGGAGAGCGAGGCCCCCTTCCCGAGCTGGATGTCGCCGACAGCTTTGCGGTCGTCGCCAAGGGGGCCGTCGGAGGCGTGCCCCACGTCGCAGCTGATGCCGATCGTCGGATGCACCGAATAGCTCGCGAGGCGTCCGCCCACCAGCCCGATCTCCTCGCACACGCTCGACACGTAGTGGACGTTCACCTTCGGCTTCTCGGCCGACGTCGCGAGCCGGATGAACGCCTCGCACATGGCAAACGTCCCGATGCGGTCGTCGAACCCGCGCCCCGACACGCGCGCGCCGGCCAGGGGACGAAACCCCGACTCCACCACCGCCGAGTCCCCGATGGAGATCAGCGCCTCCGCCTCCTCCTTCGAGGACGCCCCGATGTCGCACGGCAGGAGACGCAGGTCGTCCGCCGCCACGTTCTTCTTCTCGTCGGCCTTCATCAGGTGCGGCGGACGCGTTCCCACCACGCCTCTCACCGGACCGTCCTTCGCGAGGATGACCAGCCGCTCCGCCGCCGTCAGCGGCACGACGACCCCGCCGAGGTTCTGGAGGTAGACGTAGCCGTTCTTGTCGATGTACTGGACGATGTACCCGATTTCGTCGCCGTGCCCTTCCAGCATCACCGTGGTCTTCGCTCCCACGTCCAGCACGGCATGGAGGTTGCCGTGCACGTCGATGGTCGGCGCGATTCCCGTCTTCTCGCGGATGCGCCGTCCGAGCAGGAGCGCGCCCGCCGCCTCGGAACCCGTCGGGGTGGGCGTGTCGATCAGCTTCTTCAGGAATGCCTTCTGTTCTTCCGTTATCATCTTGTCGTTACCTTTCAATGCCGCAGGACCGGCTTGCAGCTGCACCATGCACGCCGCAACCAACCCCGCAAAAATCAATTTCTTGTTCATTTTGCCTCTCCTTCCAGCGTGCCAAGCTTCACGCCAAATGAATATTCCGTGCCGGGCTTGAACCCCGACGCGTCGCCGTCCAGGAACGCATGGCGCACGGCGTCCGTCCCGTCCGGACGCCACGCCTGGAACAGCAACCGCGGCGGCACGTCGGCCACGGGCTTGCCGTGCACCTTCACGCGCACGTCCACGTCGAACCCCGTGTCGTCGCGGAAAACGTACGACACCGTGAACGCAATGCGGTTGCGCAGCTGTCCGAACATGGGCCTCGCGCAGGAAGCCCGTGAACGACAGATGCAACGTCCCGTCCGCATCGCGCCGGAACGTCTTCTCCGCCTCGATCTCGTCGCGCGAGGAATACCGCGTGCGCTCCTTCTCGTCACCCTTCTTCACGAATCCGTGGTC
>ONRL01000196.1 GCA_900320225.1 uncultured Lentisphaerota bacterium | reverse complement strand
TGGAGGACCTCGAGTGCTTCGTGGACAACACCCTCATCCACGACGTGCAGGGGCAGATCGTGGGGCGCCGGGGCGGCATCAAGCGCCTGCTCCAGCGCGGGGCGCCCGACCTCTTCGCGAAGTACTCCACGATCATGCGCTACAAGGCGATGGCGAAGCGCTTCCGCCAGGCCTGCGGCGCGGGCGAGCCCATCCCGCCCGCGACGCTCCTGCCCGCGCAGGGGACGGCGGGGCCCTCCGGCCATGTCCCATCGCCCGGGCCTGCGACTGCGGATCCCGCCTTGATGTCCGAATCCGCGCCTGCCGCCATTGCGGAAGAAATGCGGAAGGGGTTGGACCGTGCCCGCGAGATCGCGCGGGCAATCCTCGGAGAGTGCGAGGGGACGCTCATCTCGCTCGAGGCCGCGCTCGCGCTGCGGCTGGATCCCGACTGCATTCCCGTAAAGGAAGAGGCGTACGCACGCAAGCCCGGCCGGCTGCGCATCCCGAAGAGGGGCGTCGCCTGGCTCGCCCGACGACGGGTCGCCTGACGGCATCGTTCTGCATAAACACACCCCGTCCCACATTCTCAACGTTCCCGACGATGTCGGGCGATTCCGGTACGGAATCGCCTGGTGCGGAATTGTCCGGTACGGAATCGCCTGGCCCGCGTTTATCCTTCCTGAACTACCCACCCTCCTCCTTGTAAACCCAGTGCAGTCACCAGGGCCTCTGCGCGCAACGATACGATATGGAACGAGATGCCGTATGCGCTAGGTTGTACGATTACGGAGCGGACTGGTACGATGGATTGGTGCGACTATGGCTCGGAACAGAATGGGGTGCGTGTGACGGTGGTATTACGGTGCGGAACGAGACAGGTGGGCGAAGTGCGATTATGGAGCGGAATGGAATAGGGCGGTGTGATGCGGCGACGCGACGACTCGGTCAAGCCTGAGAAAATGAAAAAGAAAAGCACATAAACACACCTGATATGGTATACTTTTCCGCATGAAAGAATTTTTTGATGTTACCATCTTGGCCGTGTTACAGGGCGTGGCCGAGTTCTTGCCGATTTCCTCAAGCGGACATCTGGTGATCGGCCAGCAGCTACTCGGCATGAATCCGCCGGGCATGCGGTTGGAAGTGTTCCTGCACGTGGGTACGCTCGCGTCCATCTTCGTGTTCTACTGCCGCCCCATCGCGTCCATATTCTTGGGATTGTTCGCGTCGGACGCGGCGCGCCGGCGCGAGGCCTGGAACTACGCGGCGAAGATCATCCTCTCGGCACTTCCTGCAGTCGCCATCTACTTCTCCTTCAAGGAGTCGATAGACAACTTGTTCGAGAATGCGCGCATGGTGGGCGCGCTTCTGATGTTCACGGGCGCGGTGTTGGCCGGCACGCGTTTCCTGCCGCACGGCCAACGCCCGGTGGGGTATCTCCGCGCCTTCCTGATGGGCTGCGGACAGGCCGTCGCGATCCTGCCGGGCGTCTCGCGGAGCGGCATGACGCTCGCTTCGGCGCGCGCGGGCCGCGTCGCTCCCGAGGCGGCGGCGGAATTCTCCTTCCTCATGAGCGCGCCGCTCATCGCGGGCGACGCCCTGCTCCACATCTGGAAAGCTATCAAGGCCACGCCGGAGGAACTCGTGGGCGAGCCGTCCTGGGGCGTCGTCGCGTGGGGCGCGGTCCTCGCGGCCGTCGTGGGCTACTTCTCGCTCGCGTTGCTCCTGCGTGCGCTGCGCGGACGCGGTTTCTGGCTGTTCGGCCCCTACTGTTTTACGGCCGGCCTGCTCGTCGTGTGTTTCTGCAAATGAATGCCATCTGCCCATGAAAAGAATCGCCTGCCTTACCTTCGTCCTCGCCGCCGCCCTCTGCGCGGCCGAGATTCCGGACATGCCCGCCGCCTACCGCGCCGACCGCTCCGCCGTCATCGCCGCCGCGGCCGCCGCCACGCCTGCGCGCTTCCCCGACGCCGACCGCGTGATGGTCGACGACCGCATCCACGTGACCTACCAACCGGATGGTTCCGAGATCACCTGGGACGACGAATGGGTGAAGGTGCTCACGGAGAAGGGACGCCGCGCCACGGCTACCCTCACGCTTGACTTCACCGAACGCTATGGCGACGCGCAGATCTTCTCTGTCGAAATCGTGGGTACCAACGGGCAGATTCGCGCCGTGGACTTCGCGCAGACGCTCAAGGTCGCCACGGACAACTCGTCCCTCGGCTCGAACATCGTGGACCCGCTCGACAAGCAGATGTCCTGCACCGTCTCCGGGCTCGCCGTGGGCGAGGTACGGCATGTTCGTTACGCAAAACGCACGCGCAAGGCCCGCATGGCCGGCACGTGGGCGGACATGCAGCTCTTCGAGTACACCGCGCCCATCCTCTCCACCGTGTACACCGTGGACCAGCCGGACGCGAACCCCGTGCGCCACGCCGTCGTGCGCCACCCCTTCGAGAAAACGGTCGTCCGCGCGCCGGACCGTCCGCTCGCCCCCGGCCGCACGCTCCTCCGCTGGGACGTGCGGGACGTGCCGCAGGCGTTCCCCGAGCCGAGCATGCCGCCGCTCTCCACCTGCGTGCAGGCGATCCGCCTCTCCACTGCGCAGGACTGGCCGACTATCTCGCGCTGGTACTGGAACATCTGCGCGCCGCACCTCGCCGCCACCACGCCGGAAATGACGAACGAGGTGCGCCGCCTCGTGTCGGGGTGCGCCACGGACGAGGCGAAACTCCGCGCGGTGTTCAAGTTCGTGTCGCAGGAGATCCGCTACATGGGGCTTACGCTTGAGGACGGCGCGCCCGGCTACGAGCCGCACGACGTGGACATCACGTTCAAGAACCGCTACGGCGTGTGCCGCGACAAGGCCGCGCTCCTCGCCGTGCTCCTGCGCATCGCCGGCATCCGCGCCTATCCCGTGCTCATCCACGTGGGCGCGAAGATGGACGCCGAGGTGCCGTGGCCGTTCTTCAACCACGCCATTGTCGCCGTGGAGGACGGGCAGCGCGGTTACCGGCTCATGGACCCCACGGACGAGTCGACGCACGACCTACTCCCTTCCTATCTCTCGGACCGCTCCTACCTCGTGGCCCATCCCGATGGTGAGCCGCTTCGCACGTCGCCCGTGCAGTCCGTCCGCGACAACTTGATGAAGATCGCCTCCGAGGGCACCCTCTCCCCCGACGGCATACTGCTCCTCACGACGGACTTCGCCTTCACTGGCATCAACGATACCGCAATCCGCCATTCGATGCTCAGGCGCACGCCGGACGAACGCCGCCGAGCGTTTGAGAGCTTCATCCGCGGTGCCGCGGCCGGCGCGGAATTGCTGTCGCTGGAGCTGACTCCGGCCGACCTGCGCGACACCGACACGCCCCTCACGGCGAAGACGGTCGCTCGCGTGCCCAACGCCGTCGTGCGCGGCAAGACGCGCGACGATTTCGCGTTGCCGCTCATCACGCGCAACCTCAGCGTGGCGGATGCTCTCCTCAGCGAGAACACCGCGCTCGAACGCCGCCGTTTCCCGCTGCGCATCTCCACGACGGCCGGTACGGAGGAGACGCTCCGCATCGTGCTCGGCGACGCGCTCGGCGCGTCCGCGTCGCTCCCGCCCGCCTGCGCGATCGGCACGAACGGCTACGCGTTCGCGCTGTCGTGCGCCGTGACGAACGGCACGCTCACGGCGTCCCGCACGATGTACGTGAAGGACATCAACTTCGACGTGCCCGCCTACGACGCGCTGCGCAACGACCGCAAGGAGACGGAAAGCGCCGAACGCGCCGAGCCGTCGTTCGCGTCGCGCGACGACGCCGACGCGCACGTCCGTTGGATCGACGACCGCTCGGTGACGCACTTCACGTCGCCGACGAGCTGGGTGACCACGAACACGTTCGTGAAGGAGGTGCTGACGTACAAGGGCAAGAAGGGTGCGGCGGAGATGTCGTACACCTACAGCCCCGCCACGCGCAGCATCGAGGTCATCGAGGCGACAGTGTCCAACCGCAACGGCACGGTGAGCCGCCTCACGCCGAAGGAGGTGAATCTGCTGGACGCGAACTGGGCGGCGTCCGCGCCTCGTTACCCCGCGTCGAAGAAGCTCATGGTGAACCTGCCCGGCGTGGAGGTGGGCAGCGTGATCCGCGCGACCGTGGTGAAGACCGTCACGAACGCGCCCGTCGCCTACACGGGCGTGTTCACGTTCGATTCGGTCGATCCGGTGGACCGCGTGGAGGTGGAGATGCACGTGCCGAGGGGTATGCGTTTCAAGCTCAAGCAGAAGGACCTGCGTGACCTTGGCACGAACGGCGTCCATCGCTGGCTGGTCAAGAACCCCAAGCGCGTGCCGAATGAAGCGATGCAACCCGGTGCCACGTCCTGGCGACCCTACGCGAGCGTGTCCGCAGCCGACTGGCGCGAACACGGTCGCGCGCTCGTGGACGCGCTTGCGCGCGCGCGCGCCGCCGGCAGCGACGCGGTGCGCCGCGCCGCGCGCGAGGCCGTGAAGGGCTGCCGTACCCCGCAGGAGCGTATCGTCGCGATTCGCACGTTCCTCGCGCACCGCCTGCGCGTGGCGGGCCCGGGGCTCTTCGAACTGCCGTTCGACATCGCGTTCTCCGCGCCGGATCGCGCGCTGGCCGACGGCTACGCTTCGGGCGCGGACCGCATGAACCTGCTCTTCACGATGTTGGATGCGGCGGGGTTCGATCCGTCGTTCGTGCTTGTCACGTCAAACGCATACAGCGCGAAACCCACGGAGGCGGCGCGACGCGCCCTGCCCCGCCCCGAAACGTTCGGCTCGCTCGTCGTGCGCGTGGAAGCGGAGGGGCGCACGTTCTGGGTGGGCGGCGAGAACGAGTACACCCCGCCCGAGGCGTCGTCGTACGCGGGGTGCACGTTCTACGATCCCTTCCGCGACGAGTTCGGTACCGTCACCGTGCCGAAGACCGTTGCGCCACCCGCCTCGTGGTGGGCGCCGTGGACGTGGTTCGCCTCCGCGCCGCCGCCGCCGACCAACTTCACGTGGCATGCGGCCGCGAAGTACTTCTGCCGCATCACGGTGCGCGAGAACGGCGCGGTGGACTTCGACGTGGAGAGCCGGACGTTCGGCGCCGGCGTGGGCGACTTCCGCAAGCGTTTCACGGAGATCCTTCCCGAGATGCGCAACCGCTACTACCAGCAGCTCGTGGGCAAGCTCGCGCAGAACGCCACGGCCACGAGCGAGCTTGTGGCCGACGTCAAGAGCTACCCGGCGAAGCGGACGTTCTCCGCCTACGCGCCGGAATTCGCGGTGGTCCGCGACGGGCGCATCTCGGTGCGCATCCCCGACCCGGACTTCGAGAGCCGGATCTTCGCGCTGGACAGCACGGCGCGCAAGTCGCCGATCCTCGTCTCGGGCAAGTCCGAATCCATCGATGAGTACGAGATCGTGTTCCCGAAGGGCTACGCGAAGGTGGAGCACCTGCCGACCGCGCTTACGCTGCGCAATCCATCCGACACCAAGGACGTGTGGCTCACGCATACGGCCACGTCGCGGATGAAGGACGGATGCCTCGTCGTGACGGTGAAGCGCCGCGCCTACCGTGCGAAGGCGACTACGCTGACGGCTGACTACGCGGCGTTCCTTCAGGAGTGGAACCGCCGCGCAACGTCACTCGACGCCCGCACGGTGGTCGTGCGGAAAGGAAAATGATTACAACGGAGAAAACAAGATGAACATTCGGATGTTTGCGACGACGTTTGTTGCGGCGCTCGCCCTGGCGGGACGGGCGGAGACGGCAACCGTACGCATCGGCTACCCTCAGGGAACCAAGGGCATGCGCTACGAGACGCGCACGGTTGATCTGGAGAAGACCGGCGACGCGTCCTGGCGTTTCGTGATGCCGAAGGCGGAGATCCCCAAGAACGCGAAGTACGTGGAGGTGGTGCCGAGCTTCTTCACGGCGCAGAAGGGCGACGACGGCTACTGGATGCAGGCGCGCGGCACGTACGG